>CALHDX010000129.1:0-13980 GCA_938023105.1 uncultured Atopobium sp. | reverse complement strand
ATCAGGCAAATCCACAGTTTCTTTTACGTATTTAGGCAAAAGTTACAGATTCTTTTAAGAAATCAGGCGCGCACCGGGCGGTTCACGGAACACATGTCAGGCGCGCGCCGAGCGGCCCACTAGATGCGTTAAACACATAGCGAGAAACCCAATCTCACCGCAACATCTACGCACAAAAATACCCGCCAGCAAGCCGATGACCTGCTGGCGGGTACATTTTTAACGCACTAGAAGTTTGAGCTGCAGCTTCGCGTCGTTGCGCATCGTCACAGCTCAGAGCACCTACAACTTAGTAGTTGAGGGACTGCTCCTCGAAGTATGCCTGTGGGTGACCGCAGACTGGGCAGACCTTTGGTGCAGATGCGCCGACGTGCAGGTGACCACACTTGAGGCACTTCCAAACCTTGACGCCCTCGCGCTCAAAGACCTCGCCGGACTCAACGCGCTCAAGAAGCTTCTGATAGCGCTCCTCGTGAGTCTTCTCGATGTTACCGACAAGACGGAACTTAGCAGCGATCTCTGCGAAGCCCTCCTCCTCAGCTACCTTAGCGAAATCAGCGTACATGGTAGTCCACTCGTAGTTCTCACCAGCAGCTGCGTCCTTGAGGTTCTCTGCAGTCTCTGGAATCTTGCCGCCATGGAGATACTTGAACCAAAGCTTAGCGTGAACTTTCTCGTTGCCAGAAGTCTCGGTAAAAATGTTGGAAATCTGCTGGTAACCATCTTTTGCAGCCTGGGAAGCATAGTAGCTGTACTTGTTGGTAGCCTGAGACTCACCAGCAAAAGCTGCCTCGAGGTTCTTCTTTGTCTGAGAATTCTCAAAATCTACTGCCATTTTTTCTCCTCTCCCGCGCTAACGAGTGGCACGTCAACGCATGTTAAGCGCCTGGGTAGCGCTGTGTTACCTTTAGCAAACAAATGCAAATGATAATCATTAGCACTTATGCTCATACACTGACCCATTCGTCAGCACTATGAATTATAACCATTTAGGGCAACCAGTATTCATCATTTTTCTGACAAAAGCCTTCCTTCGCAAGTTCTTCAAGTAAGCCAAGGGTAACCTGCTCATCAAGGGTTTCTCGCCCCGCATTGACCTCAATCTGGCAGAGCTCCTGGTGAAGCGTTTCAAACTCCGCTCCTCCCTCGTCTTTATGGGCGAGAAGAACACGCAAGAGCTCAGCTCGCTTCTGCCGATGTGATCCCTCAAAGCGCGACTGCTTGACGTGGCTTTTGGACCTTCGTGAAGGGTTGGGAATGATTTTCTTCAGGTACGCACCATAGTCGAGAAGGGCGTAGTACCAGCTACGCGGCGTGAGCGCCGCTGTGGCGTCGCTCTCAGCGTTATCAGCGTCTGCGATGTCCGCCGCATCCTCAACACTCGCAGGGCACGTTAGCTCTACCAGCGGGACAAGCTCGGAGTCTGGCACGCCCTCTGCCTGCGGATACAGCTCGTGCAGGAAGACCGTGCGCACGTTAGTCTCCAGGTAAACACCGTGCAGGTTGAACGCGAACGCACAAATACCCGCAGCAGTTGCGGGGCCAATACCTGGAAGCTTTACCAGCTCCTTTGGATCTTGTGGAAAGACTCCGCCGGCCTCAGAAATTGCCTGAGCTGCTCGATGCACGGACAAAGCACGACGGTTGTAGCCCAGGCCCTGCCATTCTTCAAGCACGTCCGAAGGCGCTGCGGCGGCCAGCGCATCAACCGTTGGGAAGCGCTCCAGCCATCTCTGCCAGCGGCCATCTACACGGCTGACCTGCGTCTGCTGAAGCATAACCTCAGAAATCCAGATAGCATACGGGTCATACGTGCGACGCCAAGGTAAATCGCGATACAATTCGCGACCTTTCTTGGCTACGAACTCGACAAATGCGCGCAACTCCGGAGTGAGTTCTGATGCGGGTTCCACTTCGCCACTCATTTTTGTATGTGAGATTTTCTTATCGACCAATATTGAACTCGTAAGGCTTTTTCTCGGCAGAAATAACCTCACCATCAAGCAGGTTATCAAATGTGCCGGCAGTAATCTCAGCCTCAATAGCGGCAGCGGCATTCTGGATAATCTGCTCATTACGCTGGGCGTTCTCATTCTTTACCAGATGGAACTCGCCCACCATCTCTGGCATAAGACCCTCTACAACAACTTGATGCAGAGTCACGGACGCAAAGAAATTACGCAAGGTTTTCTCGGCACTGCACCAAAGGGGTCCAAAATAGCACGAATTATGGCGAGGACAAGGCTCATTATTAGGACCTGCCCACTCACAGCTAGAAATAAAAACAGGTCCCTGAACTGCCTCGACAATATCAAGAACGCTTACTTCAGTAGGATCAATGGCCAACATCATGCCACCGTGAGCGCCGCGCGTGCTAACAATCACGCCCGCGATGACCAGGTCATGCTGGATTGAGCGAGCAAAGGAGTATGGAATATCGTTTTCTTCTGCGGCGTCGCGAACAGAAAGAAGCTTCTTTGGGCTTCTTACCAGCGAAGAAAGCATGCGGATTGCATAGTCAGTTTTGCGCGAAATTTCCATTGGTTCTCCAAGTACCCCTCGTGCGTCCGCTTGAGGGACTGCTTTTCTCACTTATCTGGCTTGTGACCAGGTCAGTCATTGTTACAGACTGATTCTTACTATCGGTTCAGTCGTTGCTCTTAGTTCAGTCGTTGCTCTTAGTTCAGTCGTTGCTCTTAGTTCAATCTTTGCTACCAGTTCAAAATTTTCCAGCCGCGCTTGTTTGCAAGTCTGGCAAGCGTTGGACCAGGGCAAACGGCGCATGGCGTTTGAGCTGCCGACAAAAGCGTTGCGTCCGAGTAATGATCGCCGTACGCGTACGCAATCTCCCAGTTGCCCTCGCCAAAGCGCTGGTTGCACCACTCAGTTGCCGAAACCAGCTTCTGAGCGCCCTCGATCACGGGACCGTCAACTTTGCTGGTATAGT
The DNA here is from genome assembly GCA_938023105.1 of uncultured Atopobium sp. Lineage (GTDB taxonomy): Bacteria > Actinomycetota > Coriobacteriia > Coriobacteriales > Atopobiaceae > Lancefieldella. Next base: position 11,033 of record CALHDX010000129.1, on the reverse strand, counting down.
GCCCGTCGGCTCCCACCTGCATCTTTGTGGCGAGAAACCCGTCTACTCCCAGCTTCTGGGCGGCCAATTCCGCGATAGGTTCAAACGTTGCTGACACCAACAGCACACAGCAACCCTCTGCCTGCCGACGACGCACCTCTTCCAGCGCCTGAGGGCGATACATCCCCTCAATTACCTCGCGATGAAAATCGTGCATGACGGCATTTGCAAACTCAACGCTATACTGCGTAAGTGCACCAACAACCAGCTCACGAGCCTCTTCCTGCCTTTGAGGAAGGTGTAGCTTGTAGCGAGCTCCCCACCACACAAGCTTGAGCGTGCGTGCAATTGAGGACAGATGACGGCGAAGCAAATACGCAGAGAACAAGAGTCCTGACTGTCCAGAAATGACGGTTCCGTCAAAATCAAAAACAGCAATTTTCTTGATCAAATCTGAAGTGTGTTCCGTATTGGAAGATTCTGCGGATATGGAACTTACACTATCGCGTTGCGACAGCGCATCCAAAGTATTCTGATCCCGCACAATCCACCTCACTTTACCTCTGCTTTTAAATGTTTCTGTAGCAGAAGCACTTAGACACATTCTGATGTAAAGATATCACACAATGCTCTATTTTCTGACTTGGTTTCAATAAATTAAAGATGTAATTTAAATCTTTTATGCTGGACTTTTTTGGTAATGAAAAAGCCCTCCGAAGAGGGCTTGAACATGCAATGGCGGGATATGCGGGGCTCGAACCCGCGACCTCCGACGTGACAGGCCGGCGCTCTAACCAGCTGAGCTAATACCCCGGACGCCTTGTTGCGAATTGAAATAATACAGGGAACTTTTATTCTTGTCTAGCGTTATTTCCAACGAATTTAAAAATTTTCTTGAAAATAACCACTTGGCGAGAATATCCGCAGCTCAGAAACATGAACGCCCACTGGAAATCCACAACTTCCTTACGAGAAGTTCTACTGAAGAGCAACGCTGGTGGTGTTTCCTGTGGAATCGGTTACCTTAAGTGTAGTTCCGTCAAGCGTAGCTGCTGTGATAGTACCGTTTCCGCCAACAGCCTTGCCGTCCTTATCGGCAATAAGGGTTGGAAGTGAGCCGTCTACCAGGGCGCATGCCACAACATCCCAACCAGAATCGCGATTCTCTGGAACCAAAATGGTGTCGTTAAAAAGAATCAGGCTGGTAGGAGTTCCCTCAACCTCAAACAGGACGCTCTTAGTTCCCGAGTCACTAGTGCGAACAACAGCGGTTTTACCGTCGCTCTGCTTCTCCAGGGAATACTTCAAGCCGTGGAAGGTAACCGAGCCGTCAACCGACTGCTCGTCCTGCTGCTTCTCGTCAGCGTAAGCGGACTGGGTCTGCTTTGGCTGCTGACTTGCAGATTCACTCTTAGTGCTTGTAGCACAGCGAACAATAAAGAACAGAGCAGTAAGCGCAACAATAGCTGCGAGCACCAAAATGATGACCGATTTTCTGTTTGGAGGTTCAGGCGTGTTGTCGGCCTGTCGTGGGCTCTGAGGAATTTGTGCACCCTGACCTGCACGAAGTGTAGAAATGTTCTTCAGGTCAACCGATGAAGCCTCAGGGGTCTTCTCGCCAGATGAACTTGTTCTCATATGGTTTGCCATGCTTAAACCTCCCGACGTGCTTCAATTGCACGTCCCAATGTTACCTCATCTGCGTACTCAAGGTCTCCGCCTACGGGAAGTCCGCTTGCCAGTCGGGTAACCGTCATTCCAAGCGGATTGATAGTTCTGGAGAGGTACGTTGCGGTTGTTTCTCCCTCAACGTCCGGATTAGTTGCCAGAACAACCTCGGTTACGGTGCCGTCGGCCAAGCGGGACAGCAGCTCGCGTACGTGGAGCTGCTCAGGGCCAATCTTATCCATGGGCGAGATTACGCCGCCCAGAACGTGGTAGAGGCCGTGGAACGCACCTGTGCGCTCGATTGCCGAGACATCCTTTGGTTCAGAGACCACGCAGATTTTACTGCGATCTCTGGAAGAGTCCAGGCAGATGTCGCATTCGTCACGCGTCGCATAGTTAAAGCAGATAGGGCAAAAATGCACCTGCTGCTTAAGTTCCAAGATGGCCTGTGCCAAACGGCGAGCCTCCTCGGAATCAACCTCTAGAAGATGGTAGGCAATGCGCTGAGCTGATTTTGGACCAATACCTGGTAGGCGGCCTAACTCGTCAAGCAAACGCTGCAGCGCGCGACCATCATTTGTGGTATCAAACGCCATGGATTAGAACAGTCCTGGGATATTCAGTCCGCCGGTTACTGCGCTCATCTGGGCAGATGCCTGAGACTCAGCGGACTCAAGAGCATCGTTTACGGCTGCCAGAATCATGTCCTGGAGCATCTCGATATCCTCAGGATCAATTGCCTCAGGATCAATGGTGATGTTAGTCAAGCGCAGGTCGCCGGATGCGGTTACCTTAACAGCGCCGCCACCAGCACTTGCGGTTGCCTGCATAAGGGAAGCCTTCTGCTGGGCCTCCAGCAGTTGCTCCTGCATTTTGCGAGCCTGAGCCATCATCTGATTGCGATTCATGCCGCCCATGTTAAATCCACCACGTGCCATATGTTCTCCTATCGTCGTAACTATTTTAGACAAGTTGCGCTTTTTGCGCTGGCACATGAAAGGCCATGCACCAAAGCGTCATATCGCGAGAATATCGCGAGAAGTTCTAGTTGTTTGCAGGGTCTACGGGAGTTTCGGCATCCAGCTTCTTCTCTACCGACAAAGAAACCGCTGGTCCAAATACCTTTTCAAGCATGTCTGCCACGCTGTTGAGCTCTGGTGGAAGCGCAGAACGAGCAGCAATATCCTCTGGTGAAGCTGGTGCTGGAGCAGGCTTTGGAGCCGGAACTGATTCGGGTTCAGGCGCTGCAGGTGCAGGCGCCGGCGCGGGTGCTGCGGGTTCAGGCGCTGCGGGTGCAGGCGCCGGCGCGGGTGCTGCGGGTTCAGGCGCTGCGGATGCAACTGGAGCCGCGGATGTTGGCGTAGGCGCAGGTGCAACTGAAGCTGGAGCGGCATCTTCAACGGAGTTGTCCAAAACTGCAGCTACATCGTCATCGCTGTAAGGTACCTGATCGTAGTCGAGAGTCTCAGTAGACGCACTGCCAGACGCAGGCTCATCCCAAGGCATCGGATATGACGCCTCTGACGCTGGTGCAACGGGAGCTGCAGGTGCTGGTGCAGGCGCTGGTACCTGAGCGGGAACAGGGGCAGGAGCGGGCTGCGCAACTGGCTCAGGAGCTGGAGCAACGGGCGCAGCAGGAGCCACTGGAATTGCAGGCTCGGGTGCAGGAGCCGGAGTCGGCACCTGATCTGCACGTTTTTCTCGAGAGATTGCCGTTGCAGCAAGGCTCGACTCAACATATTTGATGCGACGCGGGCCCATGACCTGGGCAACACACTCTTTTACAAACTCGGAAACTGCTGGCGCACTGAGCATCCTCATGGCAAACGAGGAGCCCTTGGGTAGCGTAACTACCAGCTCAGAGCCGTCGTCGGACTCAAGCGTTGAGCTGACCAGCAGTGCTGCATGAGCGGCGTTCTTAGACGCACAAACCTTGCCAACTTCTTTCCACTGTCTGACGAGAAGTGCGTCTGCCTGGTCAACTTCCTTTGGAGCAGGCACAGGCGCAGGCTGGGGCGCAGGCGCTGGTTGCGGAGCTGGCGCGGCTGCGGGTGCTGGTGCAGGCTGCGGTGTTGGAGCTGGCGCAGATGCAGGCACAGCGACTGATGCAGAAGCCGGAGCTGGCGCTGGGGTTGCAACTGGAGCAGGAGCCGGCTGTGGAATCGGAGCGGGTGCGGGAGCTGAAACTGGTGTAGGAGCCGCTACAGGTACGGGAGCCGGCGCGGCAACAGGAGCTGGCTGTGGAACCGGAGCAGATGCGGAAGCTGCGGGTTTCTCGACAGCTGGAGCTGCAACAACACCGTTTGCAAGCTGCTGCTCAAGAACTGCCACCCTATCTGCCAGCGCTTCCAATGAAAGCTCCGTATTAGGTCGTGCCAGCTTGGTAAACGCAACCTCCAGGACAAGTCGCTGATTCACGGCGGTGCGCATCTGATTTGCGGCGTCACCCAGAACAGTCAGAACTCTGGAAAGCCGGTCAACCGACCCAAAGGCCTGAGCCTCTTTGGTAAGCTGCTCGGTTGATGCGGTGGAATTTGCCAGCGCTGGAGAATCAACGCCTACAGCTGCGGCAATGTAGAGATCTCTTACGTGAACGGCAAGCTCGCGCGTGAACTGCAGCAGATCTTTACCGCCTTCAAACAGCGTGTTTACCGTGGTAAAGAGCGAAGAAATGTCTCGCTGAGCCAGAGCCATCGCGGCATTGTTAATAAGAGAGCCGGACGACTGACCCAAAACGTCGCGAACCGTCTGCTCAGAAATGACGCCGCCGCCATAAACGGAGAGTTGCTCAAGAGAAGAAAGAGCGTCACGCATGCCACCGCGCGCATGACGGACAATAAGATCAATAGCTGCGTCTTCGTAGGTAAATCCCTCGTTTTTGCAGACGTTGACCAGGTGCTCTGCCATCTCGTCAGCGGCAATGGAGCGGAAGTCAAAGCGCTGCACGCGGGACAGAATGGTTGCAAGAATTTTCTGAGGATCGGTGGTACACATGATAAATGTCACGTGTGAAGGAGGCTCCTCCAACGTCTTGAGCAGGGCATTAAATGCCGCCGAGGTAAGCATGTGCACCTCATCGATGATGTAGACTTTGCCCTTGCCGCGCACAGGAGCGTAACTAGCGCGAGAAATAATCTCTTCTCGCACGTTATCAACGCCAGTGTTAGAGGCGGCGTCAATCTCAAAGACATCTGGATGCTGACCAGCAGCAATCAGCTGACAGTCCTCACAAGTGCCGTCGGGCAGGTGACCAGGAGCCTCGTGACAGAGGATGGCCTTTGCCAGCAAACGAGCCATAGTGGTCTTACCTGTGCCGCGAGGTCCGCAGAACAGGTATGCGTGGCTGAGCTTTTGCTCCAAGACCGCTCGCTCAAGGGTACCAACCACGTGCTTCTGGCCAACTACCTGCTCAAACGTTTGCGGGCGATACTTTGTATACAGTGATTCCATTCGTCCTCCGACGGCAGATTTTTCACTTTCAAGTATACCCTCTGAGTTGAGAGGGTTTCTCGCCAAACAAAAACGGGGCAGCCGAAGCTACCCCGATTCTGTACTCTGCGGTCTTTGCGCGAGCAAATACCTGCTACTCTGCAGCCTCTTCGGTTGCAGGTGCCTCGGCCTCAGCCTCAGCCTCTGGCTCTGCAGCTGGTGCGTTCTTTGCGAACTCAGCAGCACGCTTTGCCTTCTCAGCAGCCTTAGCCTCAGCAGCAGCCTTACGAGCAGCCTCCTGCTCAGCAGCCTTAGCAGCCTTTGCCTCCTTGGCAGCCTTAGCAGCCTCGAGAGCAGCGTTTGCTGCGCCACCGAACTTGTCGGCGAAGCGCTGGACACGTCCACCAGTATCGACAAGCTTCTGCTGACCCGTATAGAATGGGTGGCACTTGTCGCAGAGGTCAAGACGCATCTCTGGAACAGTTGCGTGTGTGGTCCAGGTGTTTCCGCAGGTGCAACGAACGGTGCACTCTACGTACTCTGGATGAATACCTTGCTTCATGCAGGACTCCTTACATCGGCCCTGGTTTCCGACCAGAGCAGGGGTGTCTTTATGAGCACGTGCTCAATCAAGACAATAAGCTGAAAAAGTATAGCAGAACAACCCTTCTGTTACTAGAAGTACTTGGCGAGAAATTCACATTTTGTGTAGATAATTCTTGTGTGCGACAACTGTGCAACAACTGCAAAACAACTTTTTCTTCCTCACGACAACTTTAGAGATACGCCCAATGGGCTAAAATCCAATACGTCATAAAAAGCTGGTCTACAGCCCTCGGAGGCATAATGTTTTTATCGATTGATGTAGGTAACACGCAAACTGCCATTGGTTTATTTGACAGCGAAGGCACTATGGTGCGCGGCTGGAGAATGCCTACCGATCAAAGCGACACCTCCGATATTTTGCACGGTCGTCTCTTCACGTTCTTCCAGAAAGATGGACTGAGTCTAGACGACGTTGAGGCAGGCGGACTCTCGTGCGTGGTTCCTGTTATCACACGTGCTTGGCAGCGCTGCTTTGAGCTGCTGCTTAACAAGCCTCTGACCCGCATTAACGCGCTTTCCACAGATAAGATTCGCTTCAATATCCCCCACCCCGAGCTTGTGGGTGCTGATCGCGTAGCAAATTCCGTTGCCGCAACTGAGCGCTATGGCTATCCAGTTATTGTGGTTGATTTTGGCACTGCGACCAATTTGGACGTTGTTGATAAGGACGGCGTATTCCGCGGAGGCGCTATTTCACCAGGTATTATGATCTCTGCAAACGCTCTCTTTGCGCGTGCAGCTAAGCTTTCTAGCATTCCTATCAAGGCTCCCGAGACTGTCTTGGGCAACACCACCGAAAGCGCTGTTCAGGCAGGTATTGTAGTAGGCGCAGCTGCTCAGGCAGAGGGTCTGGTTGCCAGAACGCTCAAAGAGCCTGGTATTGAGGGCGCGACTGTTATTGCAACGGGTGGCCTGGCAAACACCGTTAGCGAAGCAACAGATGTCTTTGACGTGGTTGATCCGCAGCTTACTATGCGTGGCATTTATCTGATTTGGAAGCAGTCCACTCAAGCCGCAGAGTAACTGACTCAGAGCTGCATTGCAGCAGTTAGATTGACAGCTAGAGCAGCGGTTAAACCGCTGGCACCACGGAAGCTTCTTCCTCGCTCACAAGGATTTCTTTACCGTCCTGGTCAACAAGGATGGCATGACCCCACACGTCAATCCCGCCAAATCGAGCGGTCAGCGCAACGTTACCACTGGGGTATACCTTATTGACCTGCTGTCCAAGCAGAGGAACCATATCAAAGTAGTCGCTCAAGATCAGTGCAATGGGTCCCGCAAAACTCCTCGCGCGTTTAACCTGCTGCTCCCACACGCTTACACTCTGAACCACCAGTTCAGAGACCTTTTTGGCGAGAAGTTCTGTATTGCCCGCAACGCTAAACGCTGAGCTCAGCGCCTTGACGTCTGCGACAATACTCACCACAGCAAACATTCCCTCTTGATAGCCTGCGGTTGCCTTGATTGAGGCAACGACCTGGTCTTTATAGCAGATATCGTAAGGCCAGCGGATGCCAAAGCCCTCATCTTTTGCACGCAAGAACTGACAAAGTCCCAGCGCTACAACGTATGGAACTGCAGGTACATACGGCATCGAGACGCCAAGACGCACAACGGTTGCAACCTCAAAGGGTTTCTCGCCAGATGATGGGTGCGCTGATGCAGGTGCGCAAGCTGATTCGGAGCAATCGTCTTGGCCAAATGCAGCACATTCCTGCACGTCAGAGACACAGAATACAAACTCACCCGTTTGCGCGCCACCACGTGCCAACTCCAGAGCTTTCTGTGTTACTCCCACGTAATAGCTCCCAAATCCTCGGTTACGTGACCAACGCGCTGGTCAGGAGGGGCAATCTCCACACCTCCGTGCGAGAAGAAGCGCACCGGATCATGCATCAGGTCTTCCATAGGCACAAGCACGTAATCGCGCTCGCCCATGCGTGGATGAGGCAGAGTGAGGTGTTTACCTGCGTGTTGTTCTCCCTCAACCCACAGAAGGTCACAGTCAATGGTGCGAGGTCCATGACCCTCCTCGCCCTTCTTGCGCGTGCGGTTGAGAGCGTTCTCAACCTCAAGCAGCTTATCCATCAGCACCAGAGGATGGAGCTCAGTTCTAATCTCGGCAACAGCATTTACCACGGGTGTAGCAATACCGTATGCAGGCTCAGTTTCGTAGGCGTGGCTGAGAGAAACAACGCAGGTCAGCGGAATCTCATCGATGAGCTGCGTTGCGCGGGCCAGATAGCCCACGCGGTCGCCTACGTTGGAGCCAAGCGCTACAAATCCCTGACGAGGGTCGCGCTCGGTCATAGCCCAGTAAGCGTTGATAGCCTGAGCGGTTCCCGCAACATCGTGAACGCGCAGGATACGGGCACCATTAGTGATTGCGGCAATGCAAATTGCATGCGTAGCTGCGTCGCGCTGTGTAGCCTCAGTTACGCCAGAAACAGCGCCGACAAAGCGCTTTCTGGACACGGCGCAGAGCAGCGGATATCCCATAGAAACCATCGAGCGAGTAGCACGCTGAATAACAACGTCCTCGTCAGCAAACTTGTCAAAACCTGGACCTGGGTCAATGCAGATACGGTCCTTGGAAACGCCAGCGCGCATCAAACCGCGAGCTTGGTCACCCAAAAAGCCCATAATCTGGCGCATGATAGGTGCCTCTTCAGGCAGGGTAAAACGGCGCTGAGAGCTCAACGTGCGTGTCTCGGCTCCTGTAGCTGCAGCTCGAGCAGCTGCGCTACCAGTAGGGCGAGAAGGGCGCATGTCATCCAGCTGTACCTGTTTGCGCTCAACACGAGCACCAAGGCCATCCTTATTCCAGTGCATTACAATGCAGCCGCAGTCAGACTCCGCAGCTACAGCAACCATTTCTGGATCGGTGAAGCCGGAAACGTCATTGATGATTGATGCTCCAAGGCGGACGCACATCTTTGCTACCTCGGCATGGCGCGTGTCGATGGAGACAATTGCTCCAGCAGCTACCAACGCGCGCACCACAGGCACTACACGCTCAGCCTCTTCTGTAGGCAGAACAGGCGTGTGACCTGGACGGGTAGACTCTCCCCCAACGTCAATGATGTCGGCGCCTTCATCCAGCATCTGCAATCCACGAGCAATTGCAGCCTCTGGATCAAAGTTCTTTCCGCCATCAGAGAACGAGTCTGGAGTGACGTTGAGAACGCCCATAATCCTAGGGCGCGCCAACGAGATAGTGTGAGTTCCACATTGCCAGGTGTTGTAGCTTTGACGAAGCATGAATCCTCCTTGCCAGCTATGAATGTTTCTATTGTAGCGGTATTGACGGCTGCTGGTCGTATACCATGGATTTATTGAAAGTTTATTGCCGCAAACGCACCGCTTGGCGCCGTAACTGGAGCGTGGAACGCGCGTCACTCGCGGCTGCTGTGATATGAATCCACTGCGACCTAAACCACCGGGTCACAGTATGAAAGAGGAATTATGAGCCAAACTCAAGAGTACAAGCTGATTTCCTGGAACGTCAACGGTCTGCGTGCCGTGCTCAAAAAAGAGCCTTCGTTCACGGAAATTTTTGAAACCATAAACGCTGATGTATTTGCGCTTCAAGAAACTAAGCTGCAGGAAGGTCAGGTTGAGCTGGATCTTCCCGGCTACGTTCAAACCTGGAACTATGCAGACAGAAAAGGCTATTCGGGCACAGCGGTTTTCTCGCGAGAAACCCCTCTGCAGGTAATTCGTCAGATTGGATGCCCCGTTGCTGACGACGAGGGTCGCGTTTGTGCGCTGGAGTTTGAGAAGTTCTGGTTTGTGTGCGTGTACACGCCAAACTCAAAAGACCAGCTTGCGCGCTTGGACGAGCGTCTTGAGTGGGATCAGCACTATCGCGAGTTCTTGGCTGAGCTGTCTGAGCAAAAACCAGTGATTACCTGCGGTGATTTTAACGTTGCCCACAACGAGATTGACCTTAAGAACCCATCGTCTAACAGGCAAAATGCAGGTTTTTCGGACGAGGAACGCGAGAGCTTTACCAAGCTGTTGGACGCAGGCTTTACCGATACATTTAGGTATCGCCATCCCGACATGACCGGCGCTTACAGCTGGTGGAGCTACCGCTTCAACGCTCGCAAGAACAACGCTGGCTGGCGCATCGACTACTTCCTGGTTTCCAATCGCATTACTGAGCAGGTCAAAAGCGCATCCATCTTGAGCGAGGTCTACGGCAGCGACCACTGCCCCGTTGAGCTGAGCATTGAGCTGTAGTACGTGCAGATGACGAGAAGATCGGTCTTCTCGCCAGGGTTGCCTCATGATGGCGGCCGTGATTAACTAGAGTTGTCGATTGAGATTCAAAGGAGCACGTCATGCGCATTACTTGCGACGTTCATACTCACAGTCTGTACTCGAGGCACGCCTATTCAACCGTTGAGGAGAACGTTCGTGCAGCTTCTGAGCGTGGCTATGAGCTGCTTGGAATCACCGACCACTTCTCGTCCATGCTGTATGACCAGCAAACTATCAAGAACTTTCAGTTCTATATGAACACCGCTATTTGGCCAGAAACCTGGTACGGCGTCAGACTGCTTCACGGCGCTGAGGTGGACATTGTTGACCTTGAGGGCAACCTGTTTGCCTACGATATTATGTTTGACCAGGGTATTAATGGCGATAAACTCCGTCAGCCTCATATTCTTGGCGAACATATCCTGGGTACCTGCGATTATGCAGTTGCAAGCATTCATAGCAAGCAGTGGGCAGCTGGTGCCTCGCAGAAGCAAATTACCCAAATGTATGTAAATGCACTGGATAATCCACATGTTTTGATTCTTGGCCACCTTGGTCGCAGTGGTTTAGATTTTGATGTTCCTGCACTTGTCAGAGAGTGTCGCGATCGCGGCAAGCTCATCGAGATGAACGAGGCCACGCACGATGAGGGCCAGCGTGAGGTTGCTATTGAGCGTTGTCGTGTAATTGCAGAAACATGCGCTGAGCTGGGATGTAAGATTTCTTTTGGCTCAGATGCTCACATTGCAACCCGCATCGCCGATGCGCATTCTGTTATTAAGCTGCTTGAAGAGGTTGATTTTCCTGAGGAGCTTATGGCTTGTCGCGATGCCCAGACGTTTTTGGATACCATTGCTGACGCCAAGATCCCAGCCTCTAAGCAGGGATATTAAGTCAGACAGCTATAGCTTCAACGACATTGCATAAAGAAAAAGCCGCGTTTTCACGCGGCTTTGAACTGCCTCCCATTTCTTGGACACGAGAAATAGAAAGCAGTTCAAAACACACCTAAGTCGGATAATCTGTCAAAAAGACGTATACATTACGCTGAAAATACCTCAATCATGCAGATTATCGTCATT
>CALHDX010000128.1:0-23906 GCA_938023105.1 uncultured Atopobium sp. | reverse complement strand
TCACGCCGAGCATGGGCACGAAGCGGTCGGTGAGCAGGCGCGCCGTGGAACCGGGGATAACCAGCATCGCCACGACCAGCACCACGCCCACGATCTGCAGGGCCACCACGGAGGTGAGCGCCAGCATCACGAGCAGTAGCGCGCCGAGCAGGCGCGGACGCAGGCCAACGGCGCGCGCAAACCCCGGGTCGAAGGCGCACAGCACAAAGTTGAGGAAGTCAACTTTGCAATGCGTAAGAACGTCCTTGATTACGACGATGTTATGAACAAACAGCGTCAGGTCATTTACGCAGAGAGAAACAAGATTCTTGACGGCAAGGATCTTATGGAGCTCATCGAGACAGTCACTGCTTCTACTACTCAGCGCATTTGCGAGGAGTTCTGTTACGGAGATGCTGACGAGTGGGATCTTGAGGGTCTTGAGAAGTGGCTCACTGAACTTACTGGTAAGACTGATCTCCCAGAGTTTACCGAGGACACCAAGTTTGAGCAGCTTGAAGAGGATGTCACCGCATTTGTCCAAAAGACTTTTGACGAGAAGACCCAGAAGCTCGGTGAAGAGGTCATGCGTGAGCTTGCTGCTCAGGTAATGCTTCGCGTCATTGACACTCGTTGGATGGCATACCTCCAGGAGATGGATTACCTAAAGACCGGCATTGGTCTTCGTGGTTTTGGTCAGCGCGATCCTTTGGTTGAGTACAAGACCGAGGCATATGAGGCATTTACGCTGCTGGTAAACACCATGTATGAGGACTTCCTCCGTACTATTCTTCGCCTTGAGTTGGTTAATCGTCCACGTCAGAATACTGAGGCAGAGGCCTTCCAGAATGCTCACTATTCTGGTGGAGAAGAGACCGACGGCGATCAAAAGGCACTTAAGCAAGGCAAGAGCATGCTTAAGAATGCCGCAGCTATTGGAAAGAGTCCACAGGGAACCGGCGCCAGCCAGTCTTCTGTATCAACCTACCGTAAGTCTGACGATCCAAATCCTTACGTCAACGTTGGTCGCAATGACCCTTGCCCATGTGGAAGTGGCAAAAAGTTTAAGAACTGCCACGGCCGAAATAGGTAAGAATGGCTGATACAGAGGTTGTTTCGCTCCAAGCTTTAGCGGAGCGTCTCTCTGAGGTGGAAGGATATCTTCACCTCACTGAGAAGCGTCAGCAAATTTCAGAACTTGAGGCAAAAAGCGCTCGTCCTAATTTTTGGGACGACGCTGAAGCTGCGCAAAAAATAATGACTCAACTAGCATCACTTCGCGATGATGTTGCTGGTATTGATAGAGCTAAAGAGAAACTCGGTGATGCTGAGGCCGCTTTTGAGCTTGGAACAGAGCTTGGAGACCAAGCATCACTCGACGAATCTCAAGCGCTTGCGGCATCTCTTGAAAAAGACTTGTCGGAGCTTGAGCTTTCAAGCTGGTTTACTGATGAACTTGATCATGGTGATGCAATTGTTACTATTAAGCCTGGTCAGGGTGGTTTTGAGGCTCAAGACTGGTGCGAGATGCTTTTTCGCATGTATCTCAAATATTGCGATCGTCGTGGTTGGAAAGTTGATATCAACGACGCTCCTGTTGCGGAGGTTATCGGTCTTGACCGCGCGACCTTTACGGTAAGTGGCAAAAATGCTTACGGCATGCTTCGTGCAGAACAGGGCGTGCATCGTCTGGTAAGAATTTCTCCTACTGACGATAAGAAACGCAGGCAGACGTCATTTGCTGGTGTAGAAGTTTTACCTGTTCTTCCTGAAGATATTGAAGTTGCTATTGATCCCAATGACCTGCGTATTGATGTCTATCATGCATCTGGTCCAGGAGGTCAGGGAGTTAACACTACAGACTCGGCAGTTCGTATTACACACATTCCAACAGGAACGGTAGTAACCTGCCAAAACGAACGCAGCCAGCTTCAGAACAAAGCTGCAGCAATGAATATCTTGCGTAGTCGTTTGTATGAGATTGAAAAGGAGAAACGCGAGGCTGAGCTGGATGAGCTTCGCGGTCCAAAGAGAGAAATCTCGTTTGGCAATCAAATTAGGAGTTATGTTCTTTATCCTTATCAGCTCATTAAGGACTTAAGAACAGGTGCAGAAACAGGAAACGTAGAGTCCGTTCTTTCAGACGGCGATCTTGATCAGTTCATCATTGCGTACCATCGCTGGGTTGTTGGCGGAAAGGATTAGTGTGCAAAAATCTACTTGGCAAAAGACCTTTAAAGATTCGTTCTTTATCGTCCTTGGCTGTGCAATTTTTGCAGTTGGCCTTGATGTATTTGAAGTTCCTAACGGACTCGCCGCTGGTGGTATTACTGGTTTTGCAACGATTATTAGAGCTGTTGCATTGCCTTTTGGTTTTGATTTGCCAGTTGGTATGCAAACAATCGCTATGAATATCATTTTGATGGCTTTTGTTGCAAAAAGTGGCAACAAAAAATACTTGCTCAAGAGCGTCGTAGGTTTCTTGATTTCCAGCATTTTTGTCGATTTATTTGCGCCTTTTTTACCAGCTCTTGGCGCCAATGATCTTATGCTTGCTGCTCTATGGGGCAGTATTATCTGCGGTTTTGGTCTTGGCCTTGTATTTAGGGCGGGCGGAAATACCGGCGGAACAGACATCATTGCTCAGGCGGTTTCCAAGCGCTTTGGTATTCCATCAGGTACCGCAATTATTATTGTAGATATTGTCATTATTATTGCGGCTATTCCGGTCTTCTCGCTAGAAAACGGTCTGTATTCTGCTCTGGCAATCTTTGTTACAGGAAAAATGATTGACTTTGTCATCGACGGACCAAGGTCCGAGCGTTGCGTTTATATTATTTCTTCTGAGCACGATGCCATCGCTCACGAGATTCTTTATAACCTTAATCGTGGCTGTACGGAGCTTCAGGCGCGCGGATTGTGGAGTGGTGCGCACAAGCCTGTTTTGATGTGCGTTCTTGGCCGTACGGAGGTTGTTCAGCTGAAAGTTATCGTTTCCGAGATTGACCCCGATGCACTGGTATTTGTTTCAGAGGTCCACGAGGCAATCGGCGAAGGCTTTAAGTCATTTGAGGCTTTGGAAAGCTAATCGCTGTTTGGCCAGTAGGCTGCTCGACAGATGGGCCTGTTGAGCTTCGGTGGGTGCGTGTAGCTGGATCCGATTGTACGTGAAAATTTTGCGACGTAAAAAGGCAACCTGTAAAAGGTTGCCTTTTGTGTTCGCTTAAATAATAAAACGCAAGTCTTACTTAGCAGGAAGAATAGAAGGAGTGACGCAGACAACATCCTTAAGTCCTGCGGCTTTGAGCTCTTTGATCTGCTCGTCAGTTGCACCTGTATCAGTAATGAGCAGGTCAATGTCTTCTGCAGAACCAAACTGGAAGTTAGAAGTAGTGCCCAGCTTAGAAGAATCTGCGACAACATAGTGCTTTCTAGAGCGCTTGAGCATCTGAGCGTTAATTGCTGGCTCAGGAGATGTTGCAGAAGTAAGACCAAATTCTCCCGAGAAACCCGTGCAGCCCAAGAAGCATTTAGCAGCAGTAATGTGCTGGATACACTCAAGAGCGGTATCACCAGTCATGGAAGCGCGTGGAGGACGGATGTCACCACCAGTAAGGATGATAGAAAGATCGTGGATGTCCTCAAGCAACAGTGCCTTGCCGTTGTTTGTAACAACAGTTACGTCGTGAGCATCAATCCACTCAAGCATCCCAAGAGCAACGGAGCTGGTGTTGATGAAGATGCAATCGCCATCCTCAACGTAGCGAGCGGCCTCGCGGGCAATTGCTTTGTTAGAGCGAATCTGCCTTGAGCCAGAAGGACGACCATAAGGATTAAGCAGGGTAGCAATGCCATACTGACGAGTCAGGATGCCGCGCTTCTCAAGAAAGTCCAGGTCACGTCTGATAGTCAAAGAAGAGACCTCAAAGTGATCAGCAAGCTCTAAAACACTTGCTTGCCCCTCTTTTTCTAGCAGCTCAGTAATTGCCTCGCGACGTGAATCTACGTAAGCCTTACTCCTTTTCATAAATGCCCTCCCTTTATGAGCAACATTTTTTCTTTGAATGTTCATTCATCAATAAAATAGAACATCAGAAGAAGGATATCAAGATATTTCGGAAAATAATAGTGTAAATATATATGAATGTTTTAGATTATAAAAAATTTAACATATAAACTTTACATGGGATAATAGAAGGCGCTTCAATTACGTTCATAAAAACATGAACATTTGTATAGCTACATGAACAAAAGATGCGCTGGAAAAATATGAACAACTTTGATTACTGTTTGAGTAAAATTGATTGAAGTTAAGAACGTTTCATGGCATATTATCAAGTTATTAAGACTTGTCATGAGACGGCTTTGAGCCAATGTGTCTCATAAAGAGAAAGGCAAGGTAGCGCTGTGTTAAGTGATCTCCTTACCGAAGATCTGGTGCAGCTTAACGTTGTAGCTTCTAACTGGGAAGATGCAATTAGAAAGTCTGCGCAACCACTCGTCGATAACAAAAAAGTAACTGAGGGCTATGTTGATGACATCATTAAAGGTGTCAACGAACTTGGCCCTTATATTGTTATTACCGAGCATGTTGCCCTTCCACACGCACGTCCTGAGTCCGGCGCACTTGAGCCTGCAGTAGGCATTACCGTACTTAAGGATTCCGTTGAGTTTGGCAGCAAAGACAACGATCCAGTTAAGTTCCTTTTCCCACTTGCTGCAAAAGATAGTGAAGGCCACCTTAGTGCCCTTCAGTCTCTTGTTGAATTGCTGAGCGATCAAGATTTCTTTGCTCAGCTTGAAAAAGCTCAGTCACCAAAAGATGTTGTGGACCTTGTCCACGCAAAGGAAGGTAGGTTGTAATGGCTGATAAGAAGTTCCACGCACTGGTTTGCTGCCGTGCAGGTATGGGTTCTTCCATGATGCTCAAGATCAAGATTGACCAGGTCATCAAAGAGAATGATCTTCCAATCGAGACTGAGCACGGTAATCTGGATTCCCTGATTGGTTTCAATGGCGATCTTGTTATCACCATGTCTGACCTCACCGATGAGCTCAACGCTGACGATCGCGTTCCTTCTGCAGTTGGTATTACCAACATTGTCGACAAGGTAGAGATGAAGGAAAAGCTCACCGCTTGGCTCGCAGAGCACAACGCATAAGCTCCCCTTTGTATCTTTTTGGCGGGAGCTTCTCGTCATACGCAACATGAGTTGCCTTCGGCGAGAAGCTCTCGCCAAACCTTTGACAAGAGGTACTTGTCACTTGATTTAGAGAACTTATCTGAGTAGGTTCGTCGGTTTATTTGCTGAAAGGGATTACGCATGCTCAATGCAATTCTCATGCAGCTCAGAGACACAGCCGTCATCATGGGCATTATTGCTCTTGTCGGCCTCTTGCTGCAGAAGAAGTCCGCTGTGGACGTCTTCTCCGGAACTGTGAAGACCATTATTGGCTTCATGATCTTCAACATTGGTTCTAGCGCTATGTCTGCTCAGGTCAACATCTTCAGCGACATGTTTAGTCGTGCATTCGCTGTTAAGGGTGTTGTAACCCAGGTTGAGGTCGCAACTGCTCTTGCACTGAATACCTATGGTACTGAGGTTGCTCTTGTAATGGTCCTTGGCTTCATCATGAACCTTGTGTTTGCCAAGATTACCCCATTCAAGTCCGTCTTCTTGACTGGTCAGCACTTCCTGTACTTCTCCTGCGTACTCGCACTGGTCTTCATTGCTCTTGGTCTCCCAATGTGGGTCACCATTGTTCTTGGTGGTGTCATCCTCGGCTTCTGCGGTGCTGCACTACCTTCGTTGTGCCAGCCATTCGTAAACAAGCTTATTGGTGGAGATTCCATCGCAATCGGCCACTTCAACTGCATTGGTTATGCATTCTCCGGTTACGTTGGAAAGCTCTTTGCTAAGAAGAACGAGGAGGAGGGCGAGAAGGAAGCTAAGGAGCTCCCAGAGTTCTTCAAGCTCTTCAAGGACTTTGTCTTCTCCGTTGCTCTCTTCATGATTGTTCTGTTCTACGTTGTTACTATTGCATGCCTTGTCACCGGTCACTTTGGCGACACCCTTGCAAACAACAAGCCATTCACCAGCTACTTTGGTAACGATATGTGGTGGATTTGGCCTTTCCTTGCTGGTCTTCAGTTTGCTGCTGGTATGTCCGTTCTTGTTTACGGCGTCCGTCAGTTCATTGCTGAGATTACCGCTGCATTTGTCGGCATCTCCGAGAAGCTCATTCCAGATGCACGTCCTGCAGTCGACTGCCCTGCAATCTTCCCATTTGCACCAAACGCTGTCATCATCGGCTTCATTGGCTCCTTCCTTGGCGGCCTTGTTGCAATGGCACTTATGGTTGCATTCCACAGCCCAACCATCATGATTCCTGCAGCAGGCATCTGCTTCTTCTCTGGTGGTACTTGCGGCGTTTGTGGTTACGCTTACGGTGGATGGCGCGGTGCTCTTCTTGGCTCCTTCCTGGTTGGTATCTTCCTGACCGCTGGTCCTCTGATTCTCTATCCTGCATTTGCTCAGCTGGGAATTGCAGAGGCATCCTTCCCTAACGTTGACTACAACATCGTTGGTTCTATCATCTACGGCATCGGCTCACTCTTTGGTCTTGCCTAAGCCTAGATTTCTGTAGCACCTACTCAGCTCTACGGTTTCTTAGGGCGCTCGTGGAAAGCCCGCGGGCGCCCTTTTAAAAGCTTCACAACAAGGAAAAACATGGCAGACGAGAAGAACAACAAAAGTGTTACTGAGTCAGTGCTTGGCGATATGTTTGGCCTCAGCGTTGACAAACAGCCTGCTCCAGAGCTTCCCAAAGATCAGTTAGTTCTAGAAGTTCTTGAAGATAGAACTCGTTTGATGGTTCAGGGAATTCTGTACTTGCTCCTGGCGTTTGCTGCTCTTGCTCTGACATTTTTCTTTTGGGTTTACGCTAATGTAAGCGGCAATATTTTGGGTCTTGTTGGTGTTATTGCAGGACTCACCATTACGTGGTTTGCATCACGAGCCATGGGAAAACGCTTTAGTCGTTTTGCCAGCGGCATTCATGTTATTGATTTTGGACAGAAAAACGTATGTATCTTTGCAAAATCCGACAAGAGAAAAGCACTTGTCGTTCCTTATACCAAGATTAAAAGCTACAAACTCATTCGACAGGGCAAGGCGCTCCGCCTGCTTCTTGAAGGCGCTTGGGTAAGCCATCCTTCCGGATTTGAATTTGTAGACATTAACCGTCCTTTTATGGCCACCACGCTTGATCAAATTCAAGAGCAGATTGAGCAGCTTATGGCTCAGCACAAGGTCAAAGAGACGCGTTAGCTCAGCATGTAGTAAGTGTCTTTGAGCGCTGCCTCATAGACAGATAAGGAGTTGTAATGGCAACTGAAAAAGAGCAGGTTCAGGAGTTTCTCTCCATTGTGGGAAAGTCGCTTCATCAGTATGTAGAGAGCATTGATTTTGATGCGCTTTCTGCAGCTAAAAAGCTTATTTTGGATGCAGAGGCAAAGGGTGGCCGTCTGCACGTAACCGGTATTGGTAAGCCAGGTCACGTCTCCGGTTATGCTGCATCGCTTTTCTCGTCAACTGGAACTCCAACCTACGAGCTTCACGGCACCGAGTGCGTCCATGGATCTGCTGGTCAGACTCGTCCTGGTGACGTAGTCATTGCTATTTCCAACTCCGGCGAGACAGGCGAGCTCAAGGCTACCGTTACTTGCCTTAAGAACGTTGGCGTGCACATTATTGCGCTGACCGGAAATCCTAACTCTTGGCTGGCAAACGAGGCAGAGGTTGCCCTTATTGCAGGTGTTGAGCAGGAGGGCGATTCCATGAACAAGCCTCCACGCGCCTCAATTCTGGCTGAGATTATGGAGCTCCAGTGCCTCTCTATCCTGCTTCAAAACGAGTACGGCCTTAACCCAGAGCAGTACGTTAAGTGGCATCCCGGTGGAGCTCTTGGCGCGTCCATTCGCGAGGGCAAATAACCCCAGATAAACATTGCAATACGTACAGAGGAGGTTGCATGTCAACATTTAAGGGCGTTATTGTCCCTATGGTCACGCCGTTTAACCGCGACGAAGAGCAGTCTATTAACTACGAAGCAGCTGAGCAGCTTCTAGAAAAGCTTATCTCCGAGGGCGCTGACGGCATCTTTACGTTTGGCTCTAACGGTGAGTTTCACGTTTGCAACCCTGACGAGAAGATCATGTTCTCCAAGTTTATTATCGAGAAAACCGCAGGTCGTCTTCCTGTTTACGTAGGAACCGGCGCTTGCTCAACAAAAGAGGCTCTCTACATGAGCCGTGAGGCAGAGGCAATTGGTGCAGACGCACTTTCTGTCATCAACCCTTACTTCCTGGGTATTTCTGATCAGCAGCTGGTCGAGTACTTCAAGACAGTTGCTGCAAGTGTTAGGATTCCTGTCCTTCTGTACAACATTCCTAAGGGTACCGGCAAAAACATCTCTAAAGAGGCAGTTGAGCGGCTGGTAACCATTGAGAATATCAAGGGTATTAAGGACAGTTCCGGCAACATTGATAACCTAAAGGATTATCTGGACGCTGCCGCTGGTCACGACGTAGACGTACTTGTTGGCTCTGACGGAAAGATCTCCGAGGCTCATGCTCTTGGAGCTCAGGGTACTATTGCAGGTACCGCAAACCTTATTACCAAGGTTGTCGTTAACCTTTGGAAGGCTCTTGAGGCAGGAAATGCAGAAGAAGCAGCTCGCCTGCAGGCAGAGATTGAGCCAATTCGCGACATCCTTCACCTTGGAAGCACTCCTCAGACGCTTAAGCGTTCTCTTGAGCTTGCTGGATACCCTGTTGGTCCTGCTCGTTTCCCCGTTACCGAGGTTGCAGAGGGTGTTGACGAGAAGATCTATGCAATGCTTGACCATTACGGAATTGCTCATAACTAAGAAACAAAAATGACGGGTTTCTCGCCAGCTCAATAGGGAAGAGCGAGATACATTTACAAGGAGATGTTGTATATGAAGATGCAGAAAGCTGCTGTTTCTCAGGCACTGGAAGATACCTGTGCGTTTGCAGTTGTTCGCGTCCCAACAGTTGAGCGTGGTATTGAAATTGCTGAGGGTCTTGCAGAAGGCGGCGTTCATGCAATGGAGATTAGCTACACCCTGCCAAACGCAGGCGAGGTTATTGCAGCAATTAGAGAGCGTCTTGGCGACAAGATGATTGTTGGTGCAGGTACTGTTATGGAGCCAACAACTGCTCGTCTTGCTATTATGGCTGGCGCTCAGTTCATTGTTGCTAACTGCGGCTCTGATGAGGTTGCTCGTATGTGTAACCTGTATCAGATTCCTTACGCACCTGGTTGCACTACTATGACCGAGGCAAACCACAGTCTTGAGATGGGCGCTGCCTTTATTAAGTGCTTCCCAATTTCTAACGTCTATGGTCCTGAGCTGGTTAACCTCTTTAAGACCCCAACTCCTTGGATGCCTCTGATGGCTTCTGGCGGCATTAATCTTGACAACCTTGCTGAGTGGCTTAAGCGTGGCGTTGATTGCTGCGGCATGGGAAGCCTGCTTACTAAGGGCTCAAAAGAGGAGATTGCAGCTAACGCATCTAAGGTGCGTGCCATCATTGATGAGACACGTGCAAAGATGCAGACTGCATAAGTAACGCTTTTCTCGCGATTGTCAGACCGCCTTTTCTGAAATGAAGAGGCGGTTTTTCTGTGGATGACCTGCATGACGTGTAACATACCTGCACTTTTGGTAAAATAAAATCTGTATCTGTCTCTTCGGAGTAAGAAAAGGAGCAACTGTGGCTAATCATTTTCGCACTGATGAGCAACAGGAGTCCTCGTTTGATGACCGTTTTGGGGTAATTTCTCAGGATGATCTGAACCAGCTTGACCAGCAAGACGTTGTAGCTGATCAAGTTGAAACTCAGGACTTTTCTGCTGATGTGCCAGTGGCCCAGGCTGCTGAACCTGTAACAACTGTATCTGATCCATTTGCTTCTGGAGCAGAAGCTGTACACGTGGTAACTGCTGAGCAGCAAAACAACCCTGAGCAGGCACCTCTTGATCGTGCAAAGTTTTTTGCAGATCTAGCTCAAGATGCACCTAAGGTAGAGCGTACTGGTACTCCAACCATTTCTTTCAAGAACGCTTCGCTTGTGTATCCATCGCAGCCAAACCGTCCAGCACTTGATAACATCAGCGCTGATATCTACCCAGGTGAGTTTGTCTTTGTAGTTGGACACTCTGGTTCCGGTAAGTCATCTCTCTTGCGTCTTATCACGCGCGAGCAGAAGGCAACTCACGGACAGGTTATTGTTGCTGGTCAGGACCTTACACGTATGCGTAACTCCAAGGTTCCTTATCTGCGTCGCCAGATTGGCACCGTCTTCCAGGACTTTAAGCTGCTTCCAGACAAGACCGTCTATGAGAACGTTTCCTTTGCACTTGAGTGCATTGGCAAGCCCCGTCCTGTTATTGATATTCAGGTTCCAGAGGTTCTGCGTCTGGTAGGTCTTAGTCAAAAGATGAGCGCTTACCCAGACCAGCTTTCTGGTGGTGAGCAGCAGCGTGTTTCTGTTGCTCGCGCAATGGTTAACCGCCCACCACTGCTTATCTGCGACGAGCCTACGGGTAACTTGGACCCAGCAATTTCTCTGGGCATTATGAAGCTTCTTGACCGCATTAACCGTGCGGGCACTACGGTTGTAATGGCAACACACGATCGCGAGATGGTTGACTCTATGCGTAAGCGCGTTATTGCACTTGAGGCTGGTCACATTGTCCGCGACCAGGAGAAGGGAGGCTATGGTTACTATGGGGCTCTCTAATTTTGGATATTCTCTGCATGAGGCCGGAAGCCACTTTAGAAGGAACTGGTCTACCGCTCTTGGTGCAATCGTAACCATCTTCTTGTCACTGTTCATCATCGGCCTGTTTATTCTTGGCTCTGCTCTTATCGAGAACATGGTAGGAAGTGTCGAGAACCGCGTTACTATCCAGGCATTTCTTTCTGATGATGCAGATCAGGCTGCAGTAACTGCTTTCCAGCAAGAAGTTCAAGGCTGGGATACGGTTGAGTCTGTAACCTATAAGAGCAAAGAGCAGGCTCTTGAGGAGTACCGCACAACCATGAGTTATCGCAATGCTTCTGATGCGGTTTCTGCTCTTGATGGCCAGAATCCAATTCCTGCATCTCTTGTGATCAAACTCAAGGATCCTAAGGATGTTCAAGACGTTGCCCAGCGTATTGCCTCTTCATCATCTTTTGCAGCCATTGCAGATAATAAGAGCAATCCGTCTGGTGATGTTCAGTATGGTCGCGAGACCGTTGAGCGTTTGTTTAGCGTAACAGCATACATTCGTATTGGCGCTATTGGCCTTGTTGGACTTCTGGTGTTTGTTGCCTTTGTCTTTATTAACAACACCATTCGCCTTGCTATTAATGCTCGCCGTCGTGAGATTGCAATCATGCGTTTGGTTGGTGCATCTAACGGCTTTATTCGCGGACCATTCCTTATGGAAGGCGTGCTTGAGGCTCTTATCGGCGCTCTTCTCGCCATTGTCGTTTTGGTTGTTGGAGCCCACATGCTTCTCCCGGTTATGGCAGAAAGCATGACCTTCTTGACCTTTGCTATTCCAACAACGGTCATGCTGGGTATGAGTGGCCTTTTGCTGCTCTTAGGTTTGCTTCTGGGACTCTTTGGCTCTGCTATTGCTATGGGCCGCTATCTGAAGGCATAGCAACTAAGCAACCTGGTACTTCAATTGTCAAAGTGAAGTATCAATTAAGAAAGTTTTTTGCATAAAGATTGCAAGGTAAGACCTCGTGAATACCGTTCACGGGGTCTTTTTGCGTTAAACGGTATTTACCAATTTGCAGGTAGAATGATATTTTTAAGGGTGAATTGTTAGGCCACGTACTTGAATAGGGGCCAAGTATGGAGACCAACCTGCACAAATTCCAGGCTTTTACTTCCGCGGCATATCACAGTAGCTTTACGGTGGCGGCAGAAGAGCTGGGATGCACTCAGTCGTCTATTAGTCGCATGGTGGCAAGTCTAGAAAAAGAGTGGGATGTCCGCTTGTTTAACAGGCATGGTGGCTATGTAAGTCTGACTCCTGAGGGAAAGACGCTTTTGCCTGTTGCAGAAGAGGTGTGCCAGGCATACAGCAAGTTGAGCAATCAAGTTAATCGCGTCAGTGCCATTGAGATGGGCAACCTTGTTATTGCGGCGCCTTCGAGCTTTCTTTCACGAACACTGCCTGGTCATCTGAAGAAGTACATGACTGACCATCCAAACATCAAAGTTGAAGTTATCGAATGCACCTACGGCGAAGCCCTGCGTCTTATTAGCAAGGGTAAAGTGGATATTAGTTTTACTATGACCCGCGCAACTGAGCAGGGATTTACTTCAACTTTATTTGATCATGATGAGGTTATTGTTGTATCTCAAAAGGGACATTACGAGAAGGACCTTGAGACAATTCCTGTTAAGCGTCTTATTGAAGAGCCCTTTATCGTTGATATTGAGACGGCTCCTCTGCTTCAGAAGCAACTCAAAAACGCACGCATGACGTTTGCGTCATCGGATTCATTCACCATTATGTCCATGGTAGAGTCAGGTCTTGGTGTAAGTTTGTTGCCACTTGAGGCAACAAAAGGTACAAATTTTGATATTGATGTACATCATCTGGAGACTCCCGTACATCGTAATGTCTTTATTACACATCGTGTAAAAGGCGAGATGTCGCGTACTACAGAAGAGTTTTTAAAGTATTTGAGTTAAAGATTGATGCATAGTTGTGTACGTTAACTATTTGAAAATTGCATAACTGTTATTAGATTTTGGTAAAGATGTAAAAAGATTTAACTACCGCTCGCGGTTGTAGCCTTTACGCTTACGGGTTTATCTGACGCCCAGAGGGCGCTACTTCTTTTTTCAAATGGCTTCGGGTGCAAACATAGTCTCATCAAGTTCTTCGTCCGAGTAATTACGGGAAGGAGTGGGACATGGCAGAAAATGCCGAGGCACCTGAGATGCAAAAGTCGTTGAGTCTATTCAACTTCTTTACCATCGGATTTGGTGCGATCATTGGTACCGGATGGGTGCTCCTGGTAGGCGACTGGATGGTTCTTGGTGGAGGACCATTCCCCGCGATGATCGCATTCGCAATTGGCGCAATTTTCCTTGTACCAATTGGATGTGTTTTTGGCGAGCTTACTGCTGCTATTCCAATTTCTGGTGGCATCATTGAGTACGTCGACAGGACATTCGGCCGCCCAATGGGCTTCTTTACCGGCTGGATGCTCCTTCTGGGTAACGCTCCACTGTGCCCTTGGGAGGCAATTGCTATTTCCACGCTTCTCACCGACCGCTTTGGTGCATTCCCAATTCTTTCTTGGCTGCGCTCCGTTAAGCTCTACACCATCCTTGGTGCAGATGTTTACCTGTGGCCAACAGTCATCGCTCTTTGCTTTGCCATTCTGGTCATCTTCCTTAACTTTAAGGGCGCTGGCGCAGCAGCTAAGCTTTCGAGCTTCCTGACTAAGGCTCTGCTGACTGGTATGATCCTTGCAATGGTTATCTCTTTTGCAACTGGTTCTCCAAGCAACGGCCTCCCACTCTTCTCCCAGGCAACTGAGGTTGCTGGTGGCGAGAGCACAAAGGCTACCAGCTTCTTTGGTGGCATCATTGCAGTACTTGTTATGACTCCATTCTTCTACGCTGGCTTTGACACCATTCCACAGCAGGCAGAAGAGGCTTCTGCTGACCTTGATTGGAAGAAGTTTGGCATCATTCCTGCACTTGCACTTATGGCATCTGGTATCTTCTATCTCATCTGCATCTATGCATTCGGAACCATGATTGACTGGCACGAGTTTGTTAAGTCTTCTGTTCCTGCACTTGCAGTTCTCGAGCGCATCAACCTGTTCTTCTACATTGCAATGCTCATCATTGCAACGCTTGGACCTCTGGGCCCAATGAACTCCTTCTTTGGTGCTTCAACTCGTTTGATGCTCGCTCTTGGTCGTAAGAAGATGCTCCCAGAGGCATTCGCAAAGATTGACCCTAAGTCTGGCGCACCTCTGACTGCAAACATGTTCATGGCTGGCCTGACCCTTGTTGGTCCATTCCTCGGCCGCAACATGCTTGTTCCTCTGACCAACGTTGCTTCTCTCGGCTTCATCTTTGCATGCACCATGGCTGGCGTTGCCTGCCTGCGTCTGCGTCAGACCGAGCCAGACCTGCCTCGTCCTTACAAGGTCAACGGTGGTATCGCAGGTATCCTTGCTGCAATTCTTGCTGGTAGTATCATCATCGGCCTGATGGTTGTTCCTTTCAGCCCTGCAGCTTTGAAGCCAGTTGAGTGGATCATCACCATTTCTTGGATTGTCATTGGTATGGCCATCTTCATGATCTTTGGTCGTCAGTCTGAGAAGGCAGCAGCATAAGTTGCTTGCAAGCTTTAAAGGTTTCATCGGTACGTTGAACTAAGCACGTTATTTGTTTCTTTAGTTTGGATTTTTTGCGCCCAAAAAGGGTGGGCGCAAAAAGATAGTATTTATCATTTACTAGAGGGGGAAAGAAATGAGTAAGATTGCTTTTGTAGGCGGAAAGCTCGTTGACGGCACTGGCGCCGCTCCTGTTGAGGATTCTCTTGTCCTCGTAGACGACAAGAAGATCGCTTATGCTGGTCCTCGCACTGAGGTTCCAGAGGGCTATGAGGTCCGTGACATCCAGGGCCGCACCATTATGCCAGGTCTTATCGATACTCACCTGCACTTCTCCGGCAACCTGACCGACAACGATAACGACTGGGTTATCGAGTCCGTTGCTCAGAAGCAGGCATGCGCAGTCAAGCAGTCCTGGGACGCTCTCTCTCACGGTCTTACCACCGTCTGCGAGATTGGCCGCAATGGTATCGCAATTCGTGACCTCGTTAACATGGGCGTCATGGAGGGACCACGTATCTACGCTACTGGCCTTGGCTTCTGCCGCGTTGCTGGTCACGGTGACTGCCACCAGCTCCCACAGGAGATTTCCAAGAATGGTCACCCATGGGGCGATCAGGTAGACGGTCCTTGGGATCTTCGTAAGGCAGTTCGTCGTCGTCTTCGTGAGAACCCAGACGCAATCAAGATTTGGGCTACCGGTGGCGGAATTTGGCACTGGGACTCCGGTCGCGATCAGCACTACTGCTACGAGGAGATCAAGGCAGTTTGCGACGAGGCAGCAATGGTTGGCATTCCTGTTTGGTCACACTCTTACAACAGCTTCTCCGCAGCTTATGACTCCGTCCGTTGCGGCTGCGAGCAGATGATTCACGGCTTCGAGCTTGATGCAAAGACCATGGATCTTATGTGCGAGCAGGGCACCTTCTTTACTCCTACCATCGGCTTCCTGCCAACTTGGTACGGAACTTATCCACCAGAGTGGACTCCAGAGCTTGACGCATTCCCAGGCGATACCGTCGTTGAGAAGGGCCTCAACCGTACATACGAGAACCTCCGTGCTGCTAACGAGCGCGGCGTCACTCTCACCATCGGCTCCGACTCCTTCAGCTTCGTAACTCCTTACGGCTATGTCACCATCGATGAGATGTATGACTTCGTCGAGAAGGCTGGCGTTACCGTTCTTGAGACCATCAAGGCTGCTACTCTTAACGGCGCAAAGATGGTTCACCACGAGGATGAGTTTGGCTCCCTCGAGGCTGGCAAGCTTGCTGACCTCCTGGTTGTCAAGGGCGACGTTGCTGCTAACATCCGCGACCTTACCCCAGATAACATGGAAGTTATCATGAAGGAAGGCAGCGAGGTTATTCGCGGCACCTTCTAAGAGGTAAACCAATCCCTTCTGGAGCCCCTATGCAGTCTCTGCATAGGGGCTCTTTTTGTGTGTGCAGGGATGGCGAGAAACCCCGTCAAGAGTCCCGATGCAAACCCATCTAAATGCTCAGCGGGGTCCTTGGAACTTCTCGCCTTATCTGCACATCGTCTATCACAGGGCACTTTAGGGTACATATCAGAAGATTCATCGGGTCAGCGCAAAAGGCGCTGGCTTCTACCTACAGGAGGATTTTTGGCTAGAAAACGCATACATAAAGGAAACCGTCGTCAGGGACGTGCAAAAGTCTCAAAGCGACCATCGGCGTTGCTTACAGGCACGCTGAGCCTTTCTCGTCCAGGAGTTGCTACCGTAAGCACCCCTGAGGGTACGTATGCGCTGGCCAAGCACGGGATTCATGAGGCAATGCACGGAGACGAGGTCCAGGTTTCGCTTGTCTCGGCCAAGGGAAAGACTCCTCTGGCAAACGTGCGTTTTGTGCTTACGCGAGCTACTCAGACGTTTTTGGGTATCTACCACGACGCCGGTCCACTTGGCGCTGTGGTGCCGCTGGATAATCGCATCCAGCGCGATTTCTTTGTGCTTCCCGAAGATCCTTCTGTTGGGCGTCATTACGTTTTTGAGGGCGACGTAGTTGTTGCGCGCATCACTGAGTACCCAACGCGCAAAAGTGCTGCTGTAGTCACTATTGAACGCCGCGTGGGATCAGCCGAAGATCTGGACATGAACGTTGAGGCAACTATTGCTTCGTATGGTTTGGCAACAGAATTTCCTATCAAGGCACTGAGACAAGCCGAGAAAATCTCCGTTGACGCAGATAAAGCCCTTGCAGAAGACGCTTCAAGACACGATTTGCGAGAAGAGCTGTGCATCACCGTAGACCCCGCAGACGCTAAAGATTTTGACGACGCCGTTGGCGCGCGCAAGCTTGAAGACGGTGGCTTTGAGCTGTGGGTTCATATTGCAGATGTGGCCCACTACGTAAAATGGGATTCTCCCATTGACCTGGAAGCTCGCATGCGCACCTGCTCGACATATTTAGTGGACCGCGTGTTGCCCATGTTGCCAGAAAAGCTCTGCAATGACGTGTGTTCTCTGCGACCAGCTGAAGATAGGCTGGCTATGTCGGTAAAGATGAAGCTGAGCAGCTCGGGCAAGATTCTTGGCGCAACCGCCATGAATTCCGTCATTCGCTCACGAGCAAGACTCAGCTACGACCAGGTAGATAGCTATCTGCAAGGAGATACTGCGGCACTTGACTCGGCCGTTTCTGCAGAAGACGCTGGCGCAATCAAAGAAATGATTAACGTGCTCAATCAAATCAGAGCGCTGAGAGAAGAAATTCGCGAGAAACGCGGCTCAGTAGATTTTGAGAGTGTGGAAACGCGCGTAGTGCTTGACGAGAATAACAAGCCGGTTGGAGTCTCGGTGCGAGAGCGCACTCAGGCAACGGGGCTTATCGAGGAAGCAATGCTTGCGGCTAATGAGAGTGTTGCGCACATGCTCAGCCAGCACGACCTTGAGTCAGCATATCGAGTGCATGAGCAGCCTTCGTCAGAGTCACTCAAGCTTGCGGTCACTCCACTTGTGGCGATGGGTGCTCTTGAGCCAGATGTTGCGTCTCGTATTGCCATTGGCGATCAGACGGCATTGCAAGAAGCGCTGGAGTCAGTCCACGGCACACGTTATTCTCGCGTGGTAAATGCACAGCTGCTCAGGGCCCAAAAGCGAGCTATCTATCTGCCAACCAACCAGGGTCACTTTGCCCTGGGGGCGGATGCGTACTGCCACTTTACTTCGCCAATCAGGCGCTATCCCGACGTGATAGTACATCGTACGCTCAAGCGTTTGCTCCGCGGACAGACGGCGTCTCACGCAGAGTTGAGCGCGCTTCCAGATATCTGCAGTACCTGCTCTGAACAGGAGCGAAAGGCAGATGCAGCAGCTCGTGCGACGCAAAAGATCAAGCTGGCTGAGTACTATCAGAGTCGTCTGGGAGAAGAAACGTGGGGAACCATTGACGGTTGCGAGCGCTTTGGCCTGTTCATTACGATAGACGATACCTACGCCGACGGGCTTCTCGCCGTGAGAGATTTGGGTCACGAATGGTACGTGTATGATCAGGAGACTCTGGCGCTGATAGGGGAATCAACAGGCAAAACGTATCGCATTGGCGGACGTGTGCGCGTGAAGATTTCTGGCGTAAATGTGGCTCGTGGTCAGATTGATTTGGCACTTGTGGAATAATAAGCAGGTAGATTACGTGCGGGTTTATGAAGCATCCGCACAGATGATTGCATGATTGATATTGAATGATAGGTGAGTAAGATGGCACTTTCGGCACTTTCAGATGAGCTGATGCGCGCTGAAGGCATGATGATGCAGGACCAGAACGAAGAAGCCCTTGAGCTGCTGCTTCGTTTGGCTGAAGACGCTGAGGAATATGTGGATTGTAACTGCCAAACCACAGATGAGCTGCAGTATTTTGCGTTCCCCACGCTGTTTGACCGCTTAGCGTATAGGCGCGTGGAGAACGACCCTCGCAAGCTTGAGGACGTTCATGAGCCGTTTGATCGCCTGTACGGTGACCTTGCAATGGCTTACGTACGCACCGGCGATTACGAAAACGCCATGAATGCGCTGAAGACTGCTATTCGTTGGAACCCAATGAACTGCGGATTTAGACTTGATTTAGCTGACCTGTTTAAGATTGCAGGAGATATTCGTGAGCATATTGCCCTGACATTTGGCGTCTTTGAGCGCGCAAGCGAGGCAAGGCATCTGACCAGGGCGTTTTTGAACTTTGCTGTGTGGTTTGAGGCTCAGGGTAGGCTTGAGCAGGCTGCAGCATGTCTGAGAGCTGCTCGTCGCTTTGAGGTTAAAGACAGCACGCTTGAGGCCGCTCTTGACCAGGCTGCAGGCACCCCTAAAGACCCTGATGGTCTTACCGACGAAGAGGCAAACGACCTGCTTGAGGCGGAGGGCCTGCCAACAGGCGCTAACGCCGAGATTGCGGTTTGCCTGCTGATGTGTGCGCAGGATTGCGCTGCCATGGGCGACAGGGCTACTGCAACTGAGATGACCCTTCGCGCTCGCGATCTTGTGGGTGAGCAGGCGGCTCTTACGCTTCTGCAGCTTGTCCGCGATGCCGCAATCTCCGAGGGCTTCACCGCAGGCGGCAATCCCGTATCTGGTGACGCGACCAGCAACACGTCTGGCGAGAAAACCGATGCAGCTGAAACTTCGGATGGGGAAGGCAAGTAAGTATGGCCGAGACCCAGGGAAAACAGCAGGGTAAGAAGTCGATTGCACGCAATCGCTCTGCTCGTCATGAGTACGAGATTGGTGAGACCTTTGAGTGTGGCCTGGTGCTCACTGGCACCGAGGTCAAGAGCCTGCGCGAGCGTGGTTGTCAGCTGACCGACACGTTCTGCCTCATTCGCGATGGTGAGGCGTGGATTCACGGCATGCACCTGCACCCGTACACAAACGGTGGTGTGTGGAACGTGGACCCAGATAGAAAGCGCAAGCTGCTGCTTCACCGCAGGCAGATTGACTATCTTGATGGAAAGCTTCGCCAGAAAGGCTTGGCACTGGTTCCGCTTGAGATTTACTTTGACGAGCATAACCGCGTCAAGCTGTTGATTGCGCTTTCGCAGGGTAAAAAGCTCTACGACAAGCGTGCGTCTGCAGCCAAGCGTGATTCTGACCGCGAGATTCAGCGAGCTCTCAAGGAGCGCAGTCGCTAGGAGTGCGTCGCTGCCGCACGCGAGCGTACCACCGGAAGCGGCTGGCGCTCGGAGCACGCCGAACTTCTCGTCAAAAAAATTTCGTGCGAATTTTATGAGAATCATTCCTATTTTCGGAATAATGCTTTAGAATCACTCAAGATTTGTTACTATCTGCATGAGCACTTAACCGCGGATAAGGGCCACGGTTAGTTGCCGTCCGCGTTAACTGCGCGAATAGAAGGAAAAGCGCATAAGCGCTTGGAGAGAGGAATAAAAATGGCAGAGACTACTTACAAGTTTGTTTGCACCGTTTGTGGCTATGAGGTTGAGGTTGACACTCCAGAGCTTCCTGAGGACTATGTTTGCCCAGTTTGTGGCGTTGGTCCTGAGATGTTCGAGCTTGTCGAGGAGTAAACTCCCCACAAATTAGTCGGATAGGTTATCCGCGCAAGATTGCACGTTGGTAACCTCTTTGATGATCACCCAAACAAAATCGTAAAAGCGATGTAGGATTTAACCTGCATCGCTTTTCGTATACGCCTGCGTAATATGTGCCGTTGATGTACGCAATGTGGTTGGAGTAGTCTTGAAGCACGCGTTACAAATGTCAGATTCGGTGGAAGTTGCAGCATTCTTGGCCTTTTCGGGCGGAGTGATGGACGCCTATTCCTACCTGGTACGTGGTGGTGTTTTTGCCAATGCTCAGACGGGAAACTTACTGCTTTTTGGTATTAATTTGACAAGCGGTTCGTTTGAAAAGTGTCTCAAATACGCCCTTCCAATTTTGGCATTTGCCATAGGTATTGCGCTTTCATATGCCATACGAGCCATTGCGCGAGAAGAACATCTGCACTGGAGACAGCTGGCGGTTATCGTTGAGATTGTGCTCTTAGGTGTTGTTTCTTTGCTGCCAACCGATATGAATCTGTTGGCAAACAGCTTGACGTCACTTGCATGCGGCATTCAAGTCCAGGCGTTTAGAAAGCTTCATGGTCACGCTTTTGCAACTACTATGTGCATTGGAAATCTCCGCGGCGGAACACAAGAAATAGCAGCGTATATGCACACTCACGATTCATCTCACATTGAGACATCGCTGCTCTATTTTGGAACTATTTTCTGCTTTGTAGCTGGTGCGGTAGTGGGTAACTTGCTCATTCCGCTGCTGGGAACCCATATGATTTGGCTGTCACCTGCGGCGCTTCTCGTGGTTATTCTCATCATGTTTATTGATCGCGAGAAACAAGTTCTAGAAGCTCACGGTAAGTCCGCAAAGTAAGTCGCAAAAAGCCGAAAAGTAAACCGTAAAGAAACCCACAAAGTAAACCGTTCCCAAAATAGTCATATCTTTTTTGAAAGAATGGCAGTTCATGGGGTATACTCTCTACACTTTGAATTGCAGGCAGCGACACACGCGCTCGCAATTCAGGAACATTGAAAACTGCATGGTGGCAGTTTCTCTCATTATTGGGGGTGACTGGATTCGACAAGGTGAGTTTGCGGTGGGCAGCAAGCCGTGGTCTCCTCGCCACGTAAAACAGGGGTAACGTCAAATTGAATTGACAACACTCTTACTTTTGAGCCTCGTATGGCTCTCGCTGCTTAATTTAGTTCAGCGCGTCTAACTGGGATTTTCTCCTGTTCTCAGGGTGACGTCATTTTAGGGAGATGCTTGTAAGGACGTAGTTGGTATGCCTTACAAAAAGATTGAACCAACTGGAGCACCAAACGCCTGTTACTAAGTGTGCGGTACTTGAGACTTAATTAGTAACTGAGCTTGGAGACACCTGCCTAGGATTTGCTTTGGACCGGAGTTCGATTCTCCGCACCTCCACCATACATTCGTTACTCATGAATGGCGAGAAACCCTGCGATTCATTAGTACTTTCATTTGTATGCAACGGTATGTTGCACATTTGCAATTAAGCCGCACTCCGATCTATTTGGGGTGCGGTTTTTGCTGTTCAGGGATTATTTTTGCGTTGGCGCCTAGCTTTTATCCGTTCAGCGGAAAAGCTAAAGGTTGCAGGCGGTAGAGGGGTAATATTTAGTTAGCAAAATCTAACAAAACTAAAGGCAAGTTCAGATGCCATTTTCTGTACGTATGATCTGCCGGATTAGAGGATTACTTTTTCAGTCGCACACCACCGTGTGAAGAAAACAGAATCGAGGCGAAGCAATGTCAAAGAGCGCTTCAAAGTTTCAAAAGATATTGATGTCGTGGGTGTACCGCGGCAAAGAGATATTTAAGCCCCTCAATACAGGTGCCATTGACGAGCATGTGAGATGCGTACGCGAGTATGTAGCCAACATTTTCTTCTACACCAAAGGCGACACTACCATCATGATTGACGCAGGATATAGCTATGATCGCCTGCAAGAAAAGATGGACTGGCTGGGAATTGACCCTAAGGCAATCAAGCACATCCTGATTACTCACTTGGATACTGATCACATTGGCGCAATTGAGGCGGATAGCGACCAACTCTTTAGCCACACGCAGGTTTATATTGGCGATGTTGAGAATAGATATTTAACAGGAGAAGTCCGTCGCCGTGTAATGAATGGCTGGTTCAAGCTACCAAAGGTAATCATTCCAAACAAAAAGACACTTCTGCACGATGGAGAAGTGTTTGAAATTGATGGCATAAAAATTGAAGCAATTCTGGTCCCTGGCCATACCTGGGGACATGTGGTGTACCTGATTGATGACGAGTATGTATTCTCCGCTGATACCATTTGGTTTGGCGCTGACGGCGGTTATAGCTTTATCAACAAGCTTGCAGAAGACAATAAACTTGCTGTTGAATCGCTTGCAAAGCTAGAGGGAATCCTGCGCCAACGCGGACTTAACCCCAAGATTATCACCGGCCATACAGGTTGGGCGGATGACATCAACTTTGCTTTCGCCCATACTGACGAAGTTTGCAACGTCAACAAACCTGTCAAAGTTCACGACCCCAAGGCTCCTTACGACGCATATGATGAGCGCGACGATACTCGTGAAAGTGCAGTTAGCACGCCGCTTCTGCCCTGTAATAGGTAATGCTGAAGCAGCGGAAAACATACGATAATCGCATATTAGGACTCTGCCAGAAATGGCAGAGTCTTTTTTGAGGCTTTAGCCTGTTGAGTGCGGGAAGCGCGCAAAACATAAAACCTCCCATTTCTTATGTCCAAGAAAGGGGAGACAGTTCACGATGCGGGCCTGCGGCCGCCGTGGGGCTACGCCGTGGCGATTCGCGAGACGAGCGTGTTGGCCCACTCAATCGCCTCGCCGACGTCCTGGATGACCACCATGCCTTCGGCGAGCGCCTGGTACTGCTCATCCCACCCCTCGCGAGCCTCGACCGTCGGCGGCCAGGCCTGCCTCTGCCTGTAGGCAAAGAGCCTCTCGCACGTGCGCTTCGTCGCAGCGAGGTCTATGTCGCTGTTCGAGAACATGACCTGTAGGTCGACGAGGTCGCGCACCCTGTCGCCCGTCCCGGTGACGGCGTGCAGCTTCTGGGCTACCTGGTGCTCCAGCGTCATGAGTGGCGCCCTCCCCGGGCTGGGGAGGCCGAGCGCTGCGAACGCCGCGTCCGCGTCCTCGAGGTCGATCCAGTCCGCTGCGTCGGCGTCGCCTATCTCATCGTGTCCCACCTCGAGCGGGACTGTGCACCATGGCTTGCCGAGGTAGGAGAGCCTTACGTCGAAAGGCCGCATGACGTACTCCTCCGGCACGTCCTTCGGGCGTGCGGGCTCCCTGGGGACGACCCGCCCCGTGAAGCCCTCCCAGCCGCGGGCAAGTGCCGCTCCGAGGAGATCGGCGTAGGAGGCGGGGTCGGTGGCGGTCGCGGTGTCGAGGTCGGTGGTGTAGCGCGTCCGGGCGTTGCCGTAGCGCATCTTGATGGCGCTCCCTCCCTTCACGACCCCGTCGGGCAGCATCCCTGCGACGACGGCGTTGGCCATGAGCGTGCGCAGCCTCACGTAGGCAGCCTGGTTTCCCCCGCACTCCCTGCGGATTGCGTCGTCGAGGTGGCGCATACTGTTCGGCCTCTTCGCGGTCATGAGAGCTCCTCCCTCAGGTCGTTCATCTCCCCGCTAGTTATGTACCCCTCGTGCTGGGCCGTCTCCGCGGCCTCGTGCGCCCGCTCGCGCCCGAGTCTCGGCGCGGCGGCGCGGATGGCATCGGCCGCGCGCTGGCATCGTACGCCCTCGTAGTGCGTGGTGCTCTCCCCCTGGCGCATGCCCAGCACGGTGACGCCCTGGCCGACGTCGCGCCTGACCCTCCTTGGGGAGGCGACCCAGATGCGTGTGGGGTCAGTGGGGGTGAGGCCCAGCAGCGCCACGACGGACTCGCCCCA
>CALHDX010000127.1:0-1651 GCA_938023105.1 uncultured Atopobium sp. | reverse complement strand
CTTTTCAGGATGCTGCTGCGCATCAAGAAGCGTTACACGATCCACAACGTTGAACTGAATGTGCTGCAGACCAAGGCGAGAAAAACTACGAAGATATGCAGAGAGCTTCTTTAGACCTAGCTCGCCCTGAAGCACTGATGGAGAGAACTTAACGTTGAGCAGACTGCCGTTAGTGTCCAGTTCGTTCTTGAGCTTACTGACCGACTGGAGGCTTGCGGTTGGACCGTTCTTATCGCGACCAACCATTGGTGAAAGGCCGCCGTCGGCAAGCTGTTCACCTGCAACGCGTCCGTCAGGAGTCGCACCGCATGCTGCTCCCAGTGGAACATGAGCGGAAACGGTGTAGCTACCTGGTTGGAAGAATCCGCCACGGACATTCTGGTATTTCTCGACTTCTCTTCCATAGAACTCCAAGAACTCAGAGCCGAGAAGGTCAACCTCGTCATTGTCGTTACCATACTTTGGATAATTATTGATAAAGGACTGACGGATCTTCTCGTCACCCTCCGCTGACCAGTTGCGTTTCAGAAGCTCAATAAGCTGCTGATAGGTCATAACAGGCTCAATGGAGTTACCGTTTTCGTCCTCTCCAAAGACGACGCGCTTGATAACAAGCAGGGAATCTGCAAGATTTGCCGTACCAACACCTTGAACGCCAGATGGATTATAGCGAGCGCCACCGTCGGTGATGTCGTGGCCAGTCTTAAGGCTGTCGTGAACCAGGACAGAAAGAAGCGGGGTTGGTGAAGTCTCTTTGTGTGCCTGATCACAAACGTTGCAGCCGTCAACCATTAGGCCAACGTACTCTGCAATGGTCTCTTTGACGGCACGCTTGAGGTCATCAAAAGATGCAAAGCCCTCTGGGTTGCGCTCAAGAGTAATCTCAAGGCAGCGAACCATATTAAACATAGAAATATCGTGTAGACCATACATTCTTCCTGGGATAGAGAGCTCAACGCAACCCACAACTGCATAGTCACGAGCGTCTTCTTCAGAAACACCACGAGACATGAAGGATGCAATATTGACTTCGTCATTAAAGACCTGAGGAATGCCGTCGCCCAGACGAATAATCTCTCCAGACTTCTCCAGCAAAGACTCCGGAGTGTTCTTGTGCATTCTCAGCGAAAGGTTAGGCTGTGGCAGGCGGGTGTCTTTCTGCACGTCAAGCAGTAGATAAGAAAGCTCGTTGGTACAGTCATTTCCCTCACTGTCAACACCGCCAACTACAAGGTTAAAGCCACTTGGGAATCCCGCGAAGAACTGGGCGGAATCGGTGGAGCGCAGGAAGACGATAGTATTTGTCTTGAGATAGAAGCACTGAATAAGCTCACGTAAGAACTCTGGGTTTTCGCCTGCAGCAAGGCTTGCCTCATAGAATGACACAAGATACTGATCCATGCGTCCAAGGGATATAGAGCTTGCATTGCTCTCGTGCTGAAGCACAAGCTCTGTAATCCAAGTAAGCTGCAGGGCATCGTAGAAATCACGAGCTGGTTCAGTAGCAATGTGATGCAGAATCTCTGCAAGACGTTCAAGCTCCTGGGCACGAGTCTCAGAAGGAGCGCTTTCTTTTGCCTGTAGAACCTCTGCCTCATAGCGTCGTACATAGGCAATAGTTGCCTTGAGCACGATAACAGCCGCTGAATAG
>CALHDX010000126.1:0-14266 GCA_938023105.1 uncultured Atopobium sp. | reverse complement strand
AACTTCCTTCAGGGAGCCTGATTTTTTCACCAAGTCTGAGTAATTTGCCGGAAAAGTGCACCATGTCTGAGCTATTTGCCGGTTTTTCTCGCCAAGTCTGAGCAAATTTACTCAGACTTCATGCACTTTTCAGGCTCGCGGCGTACCTGCCGAGAAACCCGCGCAGCTCGCGGCGTACCTGCCGAGAAACCCACGCAGCTCGCGGCGCACCTGGCGAGAAACCCGTGCAGCTCGTAAGGTCAGCGTACTCACAAAAAGAGCCCGGATGCCGCGCAATAGCATCCGGGCTTTGGTGTGTCTAGACGGAGGAGAGGGCCGTTACTAGACAAGATGTGTATCGTACCTTGTTCGTGTACTGTGCTTATTCCCGCTTCATAGCTTGTTTACACGAGTTTTACTTGCCAACAAACTGCGAGATGGTCTTGTACAAGTCACTTGCCTGGAAGTCCTTGATAACCTTGGAATCTTTCCTCTGGTCGCAGACCTCAAGCAATGCCTTCAGGGAAGCTTTATCGGGGTCAGTCTGATAATCTGCCTCGGCCTGAATGAGCTTGTACTTGGCAATAACCATGTCCATGAGCTTGGCGTTGTTGCCCTCGGCGTTTGCGTCGTCAAGGCCATCAAATGCCAGCGTAGAAACAACGCCGTAGCCGCCGGTCAGGAAGTGGTTGCCCACAAAGTCGTTAGGATTGACCTTGTTGTCAATGACAGGTGAATTCTTAGTGTTGGTGAGCAGCACCAAGCTGGTGTTGTTGTAGACGTCGATGACGGTAAGCGTGCCGGTCCAGCCGGTGTGGCCAACGGTTGCAGCGTTTGCAATTGGCGAGAAGGCCCACTGATAGCCAATGTGACCTTTACGCCTCCAGCCCAGGCCGTAGGTGACGCTGGTGTCCTTTGGCTTGATGAACTGGTCGTGAACGTCCTCGCTGAAGAGCATGGTGTTGCCGTAACCACCACGGTTCATAACGGTCTGGACAAGAACAGCCAGGTCGGAAGCGTTGGCAAACAGACCAGCGTGACCAGAGATGCCACCCATGGCGTAATAGGCCTTCTCGTCATGGACGGTACCCTGAATGGTATCGGTACGCATGTTGTCAAAGGTAATGAGACCGTCGCGAGTGTTACCGTTAAGCTCGGTAGCTGCAATTCCGTCAGCCTGGAAGCCATTCTCCAGAGGATTGAACGTGACGTTCTTGAGTCCCAGTGGCTCGTAGAGAGCTTCCTTAACGTACTGGTCAAGGCGCTTATTGGTGATCTTCTCGATGATAAAACCAAGGAGCATGTAGTCTACGTCGGAATAGGCAGTCTTGGTACCTGGGACGTATTGCAGAGGAGTCTCGATGATCTTCTGCAGAATCTCGTCGCGATTCTGGGAGTACAGCTTCTGGTTTGCGTTTGGCTGTGGATCGTCAGGCTTCTCTGGGTTGTAATTGCGGTTGTGGTATTGAGGATCTGGTGGGAATCCAGCCTGGTGCTCAAGAATTTCACGAACGGTAAGGTCATTCTTGCCCAGGATCTTATCGCCTTCCTGGTCCTTGAAGTCTGGAATGTACTCCTGAACCTTCTTGGAAACATCCAGCTGACCGTCGGTAACCAGCTTCTCAATTGCCAGGTTAGTGGCATACATCTTTGTGTTAGAGGCCAGGTCATAGAGGGTGTTGTCGTCAACAGCCTTACCATCTTTGATACGAGAGCCGTCCTTGTTGTAAGAATTGACGTTACCGTAGTTGGTCTTCTTGATAATCTTGCCGTACCTGGTAACTACCAGCTGGGCAGAGGTGAAGCCGTTGGCAATCTCTGCGTTAATAATCTGGTCAATCAGCTTAAAGTTGTCGTTGTCGGCGTAGTCCTTGGTGCCGTCAATAAGGGTTGGGTAGCCAATCTTGACCTCAAAGGTTGCCTGGGTCTCTTTAACAGTGCTGACCTGCAGGCGGTTATCGCCGTTGACGGTTACGTCAGAGATGTCAATCTGGTTCCAGGAGGAGCCGTCAAGCTTGTCGGTTGGAACCTGGTGACCGTTTACAAAGAGCGCAAAGCTCTGAGGCTCGGAGCTCTTTACATAGACGGTACCCTGACCAGCAAAGCAAACAAAGCTGTTGAGCTGGTTGGTGACAAGAGAATCGTCAAAGGCCTCGTTGTCGTTGAGAACAGGGAAGACCTTCTCGTACTGGAAGGTTCCGTCTACAGAGTCAACCTTCTTTGCGGTTCCCTTAGCAGCAGTTGCGCCACCCTTTGTCTGGCAGGCGGTAAGGCCAAGACCTGCTAGAGCGGCTAGACCAAGAGCACTTCTGCTCAGAAATTGCCTTCTGGTCTGTCCAGCAGGGGAGCCTGCGTTAGATGAGTGCTCAGAGTGAGCGTTTTGATTCTGGTGCAAATCTTCGTTGGTGCGCATATCGTCTCCTTCGGTTTTGCCTTAGGTGAAACACCTGCTATCTCAATTGGCTGAGATAATTTGCGCTTATGATGACGTGCGTTTCATCAAAATTGCAGCTAGTTTGTCCAAGATGAAATAATGGGTACGTTAACGTACTGCGAGTGGTATCAAAAAAGCTGTCAATGGTATCTAAATTTGAATTTTTTAGGCAAAGATGAAATATTTTAATCAGGTTTTACGTGGTCAAATGTCTACTTGGTAGTAAAAGTTTTTATGAAGTGATAGTAACGTACCTAAATCAAGGCTCAGTTTTTGTGACAATTGTCTCCGCATTATGCTGGGAAAACATGAGCAATCGCGCATGCAACGTACATGGAGCGCGCTTACGCTTGCACATGCAATACTACCGTTTACGGCACTGCCTACTTTACAGATGAAATTTTTATGGCATCGTGAAACAATATAGTCAAACGTTTTAGTCAACTGGACGGCCGGAGGTGATTGCGTGAGAGGTGTTCGTCTACGTCTGGAAGAGTATCGCAAGAATGCTAGTTCAGCTGAACGCGATATTGTCGACTATATTCTGTCGGATCCAGAGGCGGCAGTTGGCCAATCAATCCATAAACTAGCAGCTCAAACGTATACATCTGCATCAACGGTTGTCAGGCTTTGTAAGAAGCTTGGCTGCGGTGGCTATAAAGAGTTCCAGCAGGCGCTCATTTATGAGCTGGCGGTAAGCAATAAAAGCAACGATATTGCTGTTGGCGGCGTTATCGCAGGTGACACCACTGATGTGATTATCGAAAAAGTTACAGCAAAGAACATTTCTTCGCTGGAGCTTACCAGGCAATTGCTTGACGCTCAGGTTGTTGACTCAGTTGTTTCACTCATGATGCAAGCTCATTCCATCTGCCTCTTTGGCATGGGAGCTTCGCTTCTGGTTGCAAGAGATCTGCAGCTCAAACTCATGCGCCTCAACATTACCTGCAACTTGAGCGACGATTACCACTCTCAGATGCTCTACGCCAAAAACATGGGGCGAGAAGATCTTGCTATTGTGGTTAGCTACTCTGGCCTTACGCGCGAAGCCATTGAGTGTGCGTGGATTGCAAAGGCAAACGGTGCCAAGGTGGTCTCCATCACTCGCGGCGGCATTGATTCAGAGCTCATTCACCGCTCCGACTACGTTTTAGGCGTTGCGGAAACAGAGCACATCATGAGAAGCGGCGCCATGTCTTCAAGAATTGCCCAGCTCAACGTAGTAGATGCACTCTTTGCAGCCTATGTAAATAGAAATTACGAGAAGAGCGTTAAGCGTTTCTCGACAAACTATATTGGCAAGTTGGATTCAGCCGAGCGTGTCAATACGCTTTCTTCTGACCAAGATTTGCCTGGTATAGACAACGACGTCATTGCGTAATAGTGCGTAAAAATCACAACACAGAAGGTGGAAACGTGATTGATTTAACAAAGCTTGTCACCGAGACAAGAAACCCCAACACCATGGACCTGGATCAGATGACGCCGCTTGAGCTGGTCGGCGTTATGAACCAGGAAGACCTCAACGTGGTTGCTGGCGTCAAAGAGGTTCTTCCGCAGGTAGCTCAGGCAATCGAGTGGGCAGTTTCCTCGCTTGAGGCTGGCGGCAGAATCGTCTATTTTGGCGCTGGAACCTCAGGCCGTCTGGGTGTTTTAGACGCGGTTGAGTGCCCGCCTACTTTTGGCGTTTCTCCTGACGTGGTTGTTGGTCTTATCGCCGGTGGCGAGAAGGCCTTTGTACGTGCAGTCGAAGGCGCGGAAGATTCTCTTGAGCTTTGTGAAGAAGAGTTCAAGAAGATTGGCCTGAACAAGAACGACATTGCTATTGGAATTGCAGCTAGTGGTCGCACACCTTACGTTATTGGCGGCCTGCGCTATGCTCGTTCTTTGGGTTGCAAGACTGTTGCTATTGCCTGCAATAAGGGTTCTGAAGTGGGCAAAGAGGCAGAGCTTGCCATTGAGCCTTCCTGTGGTCCTGAGGTTCTTACAGGTTCCACGCGCCTTAAGTCTGGTACCGCTCAGAAGATGATTCTGAACATGATTTCAACCGGTTCTATGGTTGGCGTGGGCAAGGCATATCAAAACCTTATGGTTGACGTGCAGCAGACCAATAAGAAACTGGTTGTTCGCGCACAGAACATCACCATGGCAGCAACTGGTTGCACCCGTGAAGAGGCAGCTCAGGCTCTTGAGCAGGCTGATGGGAACGCAAAACTTGCGATTGTCATGCTGCTGACTCAGATGCCTGTTGAAGAGGCAAAAGCTAAGCTTGAGGCAGCCCATGGCCATGTCAGAGGTGCGCTGTAGTATCCACTGTAGTAACAAATGACACACGCGTGAGAATTTTGTTTCAGTTACATCGGTCAGTGGTATCAGCATGACGCGCAAGTGGTCGGCAAGTTTTGAAAAACGCTCAGTTTACCTGCAGTAACAGGGCGTTCAAATTAGGTCAAAACATGAAACAATGAACCACAGGTATGGATTGTTGTACCGATAAGTTCATTTTTTATGTATTCTTGATAAGTATTTGTTGCAACATCGCAACGAGAGAAAGAAGGAAAGTATGGATTACACCAAGCTTTCAGAACAGATTCTTGCTGCCGTCGGTGGCAAAGAAAATG
Source organism: uncultured Atopobium sp. (assembly GCA_938023105.1). Lineage (GTDB taxonomy): Bacteria > Actinomycetota > Coriobacteriia > Coriobacteriales > Atopobiaceae > Lancefieldella. The sequence goes on along the minus strand of CALHDX010000126.1, from coordinate 9,232 downwards.
TTCAGAGCAACATGGTCTGCATGACCAGGCTCCGCATTAAGACCGCAGATCCTTCAAAGGTTGACTCCGAGGCCATCAAGGCTATCGACGGTGTCATGGGTCTGGTTGAGGATGCAGAGTACCTTGAGGTTGTTCTTGGTCCTGGCGTTGTCAACAAGGTCATTGTTGAGTTCTCCAAGCTTACCGGCGTTGCTGCTGGTGACGCATCTGAGGACGACGTTGTATCCGCAGCTAAGGACAACAAGGCAGCTCAGAAGGCTAAGTACGAGAACAAGCCTGTTCAGCGCTTCCTCAAGAAGATTGCAAACATCTTTGTTCCACTGCTTCCTGGCATCATTTCTGCAGGTCTGATCAACGGTATCATCAACGTTATCAACTTCTCCACTGGTAAGGCTTTTGCTAACGAGTGGTGGTTCGCAGCTATCTGGACCATGGGCTGGGCACTTTTTGCTTACCTGCCAATTCTCGCTGGCGAGAACGCTGCTAAGGAGTTTGGCGGTTCTCGCGTTCTTGGTGCTATGGCTGGTGCACTCTCCATTGCTAACGCTGGTATGCCTCTTCTCGCTTCCAAGACTGTTGACGGCGTTGCAACTCGTCTGGTTCACCTTCCATTCAGCCTTCCAACTGTTGCTTTCAAGGAGGGCGCATTTATCGTCGCTTCCTCTGACCTGTTCAACGCAGCAGCAGGCGGCATGATTGGTGCAATCATCTGCGCAATCTTCTTCGCATTCCTGGAGAAGAACCTGCACAAGGTTATGCCAAGCGTTCTTGACACCTTCCTGACTCCACTTTGCACCGTCATCATCGGTGTCATTGGCTCTGTCCTGATTCTTCAGCCTGCAGGCGCATGGCTCACTCAGGCAATCTTCTTTGTCCTTCAGTTCTTCTATGACAAGCTTGGCGTCTTTGGTGCTTACCTGCTTGGTTCTACCTTCCTGCCACTGGTTTCCGTTGGTCTTCACCAGGCACTTACCCCAATCCACGTTATGCTTAACAACCCAGAGGGCCCAACTCAGGGCATCAACTACCTGCTTCCTCTGCTGATGATGGCAGGCGGCGGCCAGGTTGGTGCTGGTCTTGCAATTCTTTTCAAGACCAAGAACAAGCGCGTCAAGAAGTACCTTACCGAGTCCATCCCAGTTGGTATGCTCGGCATTGGCGAGCCTCTTATGTACGCAGTTACCCTGCCTCTTGGTAAGCCATTCATCACCGCATGCCTTGGCTCCGGTATTGGCTCCGTAATTGCTTACCTCTTCCACCTTGGTACCGTTTCCCAGGGCGTCTCCGGCCTCTTTGGTCTGCTGATTGTCCAGCCTGGTAACCAGGTCTTCTACCTGCTTGCAATGCTTCTTGCTTACGCTGCAGGATTTGCACTTACTTGGTTCTTCGGTGTTGACGAGGATCGTATCAACGACGTCTTCGGCGAGTAAAAACCGCACGTTCTAGAAACGTTTATCCCTCTTCTTAGGTATCCTAGGAAGAGGGATTTTTCTTTCTCGCCTGGCACCTCGTCTGGCACCTCGCCTGGCATTCGACTGGCGCCCGACCGGCTCCCCGTCGGTCTTCTCGCCCGGCGTCCTGACTGGTGCCCATCGGTCTTCTCGCCGGCATCTTGACTGGCTGACCAACTGGCGAGAAACCCCGTCTTTTAGAAAGCGTTTTGCAATTACTTGGAGGATTTATGCGCACCGGAATTTCACTGTATTTTGCCAGTGGATATGAGGCTAATGCCGAGGTTGTGGCAAAAGCGCAGGCAGCCGGATGCCACTATGCCTTTACCTCTCTACAGATTCCTGAGGAAGAGGGGATTGATTATCGCACTGAGGCTCGACGACTTTTAGAGCTCTGCAAAAAGGCTGAGATCAACCTCATTGCCGACGTTTCTCCTGCGACTCTTTCCAAACTTGGCGTTCAGAAGTTTGACGAGCTTGCAGAACTTGGCATTACGTACGTGCGTCTTGACTTTGGATTTGACGCGGCAGAGACAGTTGAGCTTTCTCGTAAGTTCCACGTGGTCTTTAACGCTTCGACTATAACTAAGGATGACATTTCCGCGTGGAGAGCAGCTGGCGCCGATTTCACCCGCTTTGCAGCCTGCCACAATTACTATCCCAAGAGTTATACAGGCCTTTCGCTTGATCGTGTCACGCAGATTAATGCACACCTTTCGGCGCTTGGATTCCAGATTTTATCGTTTGTTCCTGGCGAGGTTTTCCGCGGTCCTCTCTACGAGGGACTGCCAACTGTCGAGGAACATCGTGGGCTTTCTGGCGATGCGCTTATTCAGGCAATGCTTGCGCTTTACGATGCAGACTCTGACGTGGTGCTTATTGGCGACCCAGATGTTACCGAGGCTACCTGGAAGCGCATTGGTCAGCTTGAGCGAAACTGCATTGAGCTAAAGACAGAGCTCAAGCCTGATTTTGAGTATCTGTATGATCGCTTGCAGACCGATCGACCTGATTCCAGCTCGTACATTATCCGTTCACAGGAGTCCAGACTCTGGAAAGATGCTCCGGTGTACGACGCAAGGCCTTCTACCTGGGAGACTGTTGCTACTGGCACTATTTTGGTGAGCAGTAAAGCATATGGTCGCTATGCAGGGGAACTTTCGATTGCTCGAGGTCTTTTGGAGCTTGATGCTCGCGACAACGTTGCAGGAAGTATCTGCGAAGAAGATCGCGCTTTCTTGCCATACATTCACTCCGGTTGCGGCTTTAGGTTTATCCGCAGGTAATTAGGCATTTTCTGCTGGTTGAGTTGCTCGTGCGAGCGCGCCTTATGCGCCGTGGTTACGCGGCGGCGTGTATGGTGCGCCAGAGCGCGTTGGTTGCACGGGGTGCATGAGGCGCACAGGGCGCATAGGTACTCGAGGACACCTCGGCGTGCATAAAGACTGCCTAATATGCACAAAAACTAATCAAGAAATTGATATGTCATTCAGAGGGTGCTGTTTTGGGTAAAAAACCCGTTTAGTTGGGGAAAATTTTTTAGTTTTGTCATTTTGGCTTTTACGTTTAAGCAGTTTAGAAATAATGTGAATGCACATGAAAAATTCGTCCAATTAAAAGTGCTGGTAAAACGCTTGCATAGAAGTTTGTCAATCTTGTATACCCCAACTAAACGCATTTTTTACCACTTCGCACTGAAATGGGCCATTTTTGGATCAGAGAAAGTCATTTCGCACCAAAAAAGGCCAGTTGGCGCCAAAATGACGTGCGACCGAACTATGTGCAACCGTGTTTCGTACGAGCAATAAGCTTCCTAAATAGCAAAGACTTTCCCACTCAACAAAGAATTGCCTGCTAAACAGACTGCCTCCCATTTCCTCGGTGTCGGGAAATAGGAGGCAGCTTAAAAGTTAATGACACTTACAGCTTTTACAGCTTGACGATAACATCCTCAGCTGGCTGGCGACGCTTCTGGACAGGATCCATATCGCGATAGCCCAGGCTAAGCATGCAGGAAACGCCAAAGTCGTTGTACTGACCACCGTCGAGAAGACCCTCTTCTTCCAAAATCTTATCGACAGCCTCGCGGTTAAAGCCCTCGATTGGGCAGCTATCGACGCCAATCATAGCGGCCATGGTAAGCATGTTTGAAAGCGCAATGTAAGTCTGCTTGCAAGCCCAGTCAAAGGTTGCACGCTCGTTTCCTACCAGATCAAACATGTTCTCCTGGAAGTTCTTAAAAGCAGCAGCGTAGGTTGGCTCAAAGTCTGCAGGAAGCTGCTTGATGTCGTGCATCATGTGCTTGACGTAAGAAGACTCTGCGTTGACGTTCTTGCGAGCAAGAAGAATAACCAGGTAGTGAGCGCCATCAAGGGATGCACGTGCACCATAAGAAGGCTCATAGAGCTTCTCTTTAAGGCGAAGAGACTGCTCAGAGGCCTGATCCTCTCGTAAATTAACAACCAGGAAGCGCCAAGGCTCCAAACCGTAGGAACTTGGTGCTAGGCGAGCAGCCTCAAGGATCACCTCAAGGTCCTCGTCGGAGACGTTTTTGGTAGGATCATACTTTTTGGTTGCAAGTCTCCACTGGTAGGACGAGAGAACTTTGTTTGCAACGTGCTGTGCGGAACAGGCCATGTGAGGTCCTTTCTTATCGGTGGCGCAGCGGTGGGCTGGTTGTGTCGTCCAGGAATGCGCCGTTCGGAAAAGCGCCGTTCGAGAATACGACGTTTGTGGGTTGGGAAGCGTTACTTGGAAACGATGAATCGACCAGGCTGTCCAAGCTCCCACGTGCCCTTGAGGTCAGCAGCAAGCTCAAAGTGCAGCTTGGAGATGCTCAGGTCGTAATCTTGGACAAGGTGGCGCTGTTTAGGCATAGAAGCGCTTACCACGCCATCTGTCAGGTCAAATACAACAGGCAGCATGTTGATGGCGGTTGGACATGCTAAAACCGCATTAATGCCGCGGTTAAACCACTCGGGCATCTGCTCTGGCTCAGTTGGCTCGCCATTTGCTGTCATGATCTGCGCAGGCTTCTTAGTGCGCAGGCGAATCGCGGTACGAATGCCCTCCTGCTTAAGCGGAATCTTCTCCGGAGCGTATCCGATAGAGATAATAATGACCAGCTTAAGGCCATTGTACTCGTCGCGAGCCAGGGTCTTCCAGTCCATGGTCTCGGCAATCCAACATGAGCCAATGCCCAGCTGGGTGGCGAGAAGAACGATCTTCTCGCCATAGTAGCCGATGAGTTCACGGGCAATTGCGTCTTCACAATAACCTGCTACGTAGTGGTAAATGGGACCGACAATAGACCTGTTCTTCATGTGGACGGAAGTGCCGTCCTCAAGGTGAGGACCCTCGATGGTAAGGATTGCGGGGTGATCGGGTGCAACCTCTGCCATCTGGGCATTTGCGACGTCAATGGCTTCTTGGAGCTGAGAGAGCTTCTCTTGCTCAATAGGCTTTTGGTCGTAGGCGCGCAGAGAAATGCGCTGGTCCATAGCTTCTTTTACGTCCATTGGAGTCCTTCCTGGAGCAAGGTTAGAGCAGAGAGCCAAATCGCTTAACGTAGAGGCTCTTGATTATGGTGATAAGAACCATATACCCGCTCATGAGTGCAGTTAGCCATCCAAAGAATGATAAAGGTAGCGCAACAAGACTCAAGGGCTGCGCAAACACCGGCAGATACGGAAGGGCACTGACTACAACAATTCCTGCGGTGGTTAGAGCAAGTAGCGAGGTTGATGGCATGCTCTGAACAAAGGGGATCTTGTTAGTTCTAAGCGCGTGGAGAACAAAGGTCTGGGTCCACATGGATTCGATGAACCAACCTGTTTGGAATGACAGAATAAAGAGAGTCTGAGCTGTGGTGTTTCCAGCTGCGGTAAGTTCTGCCCAGGTTCCTCCTGCAAGAGCGGGAGAGACTACAAAGAACATGAGAGCAAATGTCAGCACATCAAAGATTGAACTAACAGGTCCAATCCAAAGCATAAAGTTTGTAATTGAATGAGCATCCCAAGAGCGAGGACTTGAGAGGAACGATTCGTCAACGTTATCCCAAGGAATCGCAATGCAGGTAACGGTATATGCAAGACCCAAAAGGAGCAGCTGAAGCGCGCTCATTGGCAAGAACGGCAGGAAGAAGCTGGCCACCAAAACGGATAGCACGTTACCAAAGTTGGAGCTTGCGGTTGCCTTGATGTACTTGATGGTGTTGCCGTAGGTTCTGCGGCCCTCTTCAACACCGTGCTCAAGGACAAGCAAATCCTTCTGCAACAAGATGATGTCTGCGGACTCTTTTGCCACGTCAACAGCGGTATCAACAGAGATTCCTACATCGGAGGAGCGCATGGCAGCAGCGTCGTTGATGCCGTCGCCCATGAAGCCGACAACGTGGTTGTTTGATCTGAGCGCAGATACAACGCGAGCTTTTTGCATGGGGGAAAGCTTTGCGAAGAGCTGGGTCTTCTCGACACGTTCTTTGAGCTGCTCATCAGTAAGGTTCTCTACGTCGCTACCAAGCAAGAGTTCGTCAACGTGGATACCCACCTTTTTGCAGACGGCAGCAGCAACGCCCTCGTTATCGCCAGTGAGTACCTTGACCTGCACGCCTCTTTGGTTGAGCTTGGCAATTGCTTCGCGCGCGCTCTCTTTTGGTGGGTCCAGGAAGGCCAGATAGCCAATGAGCACCATGTCACGCTCATCGTCTACGCCAAACTCGCCAACACCACGAGGGTCGCTCTTCTGAGCAACGCCAACCACGCGCATACCTTCCTGATTGAGCTGGTAGACGCGGTCCATAACGCTTTTACGCTGGGCAGGAGTCAGTGGTTTAATCTCAGAGTCCAGGTCAACAAAGGAGCATGCGTTCAGGACTTCCTCGACGGCGCCTTTGGTGATCATCTGCGTCTTGTCAGTTTTTGTGTTTCTGACCACAACGCTCATGCGGCGACGCTCAAAATCAAATGGGACCTCGTCGATTTTCTCGTACTCAATGCTCAGCAGGTTAGTGGGCAGCTCATCGTTTGAAGTTTTGATGATTGCGTTGTCGATGAGGTTTCTGAGACCCGTCTGGAAATAGCTGTTCAGGTACGCGTTACGGAGTACGCGAGGGTCTTCTTCGCCCAGAATGTTGAGATGGCGCTCAAGAACAACCTCGTCTGCGGTGATGGTGCCGGTCTTGTCGGTGCACAGGATGTCCATGGCGCCTAGGTTTTGGATTGCAGCCGGATTCTTGACAATAACGTCCTGCTTGGCCATCTGTGTTCCACCGCGAGAAAGGCACGTGGTCACAATGACGGGAAGCATCTGAGGGGTAATGCCAACGGCAACGGAAACACTGAAGAGCAGCGCGTCAAACCAGTCACCCTTAAGAAATCCGTTTGCAAAGAACACAATAGGGCACATGATCAGCATAAACGAGACAAGCACTTTAGAGACGGATTTGAGACCCTCGTCAAAGCTGGTTTCACCAGAAGGCTGCTGAAGCAGCTCAGACATAGTGCCTACGTAGGTTTTATTGCCTGTTGCAACTACCACTACCGTTGCACTTCCTGATTGAACGGTAGTGCCAGCGAACAGCAGGTTTGTGCATTCAGAGAGTGAGAGAGGATAGCGCGTACCATCTGCGCGACGGCGAGCGTGTACTACACCAGCGGTTTTCTCGACAGGCTCTGATTCTCCGGTAAGCGCGGTCTCGTTGACAAAGAGATCCTTGGCATCTAAAACGCGGCAGTCTGCAGGAATCATGTCGCCCGAGGCAAGACGGATGATGTCGCCAATAACTACCTGTTCAAAGGGGATTTCTTCTCCCAGCGCTGAGGCAAGTTTAGGTTCTTCAGGAGCTTCGTCTTCATAAGCGGCGTCTTCATCGGCGGCGTCTTCCTCGAAGTCCGCGAGGTCACCCGCGTTGGCGTCTGGGTCTTGGCTGAGCTCTTGGTCGGAGTTCTGGTTTAAGCCCTGCTCAGTACCCGTGTCATCAAAGTCGATAGGACGGCGGATAACTCTTGTGGTGGAGGTTACCATTTTGGAGAGTGCGGCTGCAGCTGAAGCTCCCTTTGAGCTCTGGATAAAGTCAATGATGCCGGAGATAAGCACCATTGCGGTAATGATGACGACGGTTGACGGGTCCTTCTCGCCATCCGCGGCAAGAGCCACATTAGTGATGTAAGAAATGCCAGCGAGGGCAATCAAAATGAAGGTGAAGGGGCTTGCAAAGCTCTTGAGCAGACGGATGATGAAGGGCTCCTCAGCGGCGCTGGTGATAACGTTTGGGCCGTCGAGGTCGTATTTTGCCTGCGCAATATCAAGGGCAAGGCCGTCCGGGGTGGTATGGAATTTTCTGCAGACGCTCTTTACCGAGTGAGTCGCGGCAAAGGTCAGGGACTGTCCAAGCTCTCCCGAGGTGGTCTGAGTTGTCTTGGTTTGGGCTGTCTTTGTTTGGGTTGTGCGCTTCATGATTGCCATGTGCACCTCCGATGATTAGTGGAAACGAATGACTAACTGGTTGGTGTATGACGCAAACTGAAAGCGTTCTGTTATGTGTGGGACTTGAAACCGGACAATCTGAAACCGAACGATCCGAGCCAGTCGATCAAGGCTGGATAATCTTGAAACCTGCCACATAGATTCATATATCTACAGGATTGCTCTATAAACCTGCAAATTTATATCCCTATAGGCTTGCGGTGCAGTAAAAATTAAAACTTTTGAATAAGAGGTTTCTTTATATCCATTACACATAAATGAACAGGGTCAGCATCTGCTGTCAGACGTAAGCTGCTACTTCGACTAGGCATATAAAGCACCTCCTTATATTGGAGTTCTGCAAGGGACGTCCAGTAAAGCGGGGCATCATGCGATGGACGGACGTCACGTCTATTCAGACATCTCTAAGAGTAGTTGGGTTGACGACTTTGGTCAACCTATTACTATATATCTAATAAATAACGTGTTTAATCTGCGCATTTATTTGCCGCGATATGGCGAGAAACCCTGTCGAGCAGTAACGCAGAGAAGAAACGACAAGCAGAACGACAAAACGCCGAACTACTGCATTCTTGCTAAGAAGGAGCATCTCATGGGCAAAGTAATTGTATTTGGAAGCCTGAACATGGACGTCTCCATCGAGGCAGATAAGATGCCTCAACAGGGCGAGACCATCGGCGGCAAAAATCTTATCACCAGCCCAGGTGGAAAAGGCGCTAATCAGGCTGTTGCCGCAGCTCGAATGGGTGCAGATGTTCACATGATTGGTGCTGTTGGCGCTGACTCGTTTGGACAGGACCTCAAGCAGTCACTTATTGGCTACGGCGTCAATGCAGAGCAGGTAGATGAGCTGTCTGGAGTCTCCACTGGCGTTGCCGTGATTGTGCGCGTGGGCGGCGATAACCGTATCATTCTGGATCACGGCGCTAATCACGTACGCACAGTTGATGACGTAAAAGCAGTGCTCGATCGCATTGCAGAGCCGGGTGACGTGTTCTTGACGCAGTTTGAGTGCGAGTTGTCGACCACGTTTGAGCTTATCAGGCACGCGCATGAGCTGGGGCTCTATACGATGGTGAACCCATCGCCATCAGCTACCATGACCACCGGTCTTCTCGCCAGCGTGGACTTGCTCTGTCTGAACGAGATTGAGTTTGCGGACCTGTTCGGCGAGGGCAAGATTAGCCCGCTGGCAGAGCCCGAGGCTGCAGTGCAGAAGGTGCTTGAAAGCGGCGTGGCAACTGCGGTGTTAACGCTGGGGTCTAAGGGTTCGATTGCCGCCGACGCACACAGCG
>CALHDX010000125.1:0-1441 GCA_938023105.1 uncultured Atopobium sp. | reverse complement strand
GAAGAAATTGTCTTTTCTGCCATTTTGAATGCAAAAATCTGGACGAAGAAGCGCGGGTGCCTTTTCCAAAAAGATCTCATAGTCCTCGCGGAACATCGAGATATCCACATCATCATCCCAGGGAATAAAGCCCTTATGCCTTACGGCCCCAATAGCGGTTCCGCCGTACGCCTGATACGAAATGCCAAGCTCCGTGCAGACGCGGTCAAGCTCATCCATCAAAAGCGTAGAAAGAATCTGGATCTTTCTTAGCTCATCGGGGTTCTCGTATGTCTTATATCCGTCAGACTCCACAAAGGCTCCCATTCGCCATCGTCCGATAACATTCTTATAATACTAGACATCGGAGCTAATCGATTGGATGTAGCAATGTATACACCTCAGGATCACACGTTTGCTGTCTGCGCTTATGGCGAGAGTCCCTATCTAGAAGAATGCATTCTCTCGCTCAAGGAGCAAACGCTGTCTACGAATATTCTTTTGGCTACTTCAACACCAAATGAACTGATTCAATCTCTTTGCGAGAAGTACGATATTCAGATGTACGTCAATCCTGGACCGGGAGGTATTGCCGGCGACTGGAACTTTGCCGTCAGCGTTTGCACAACTCCTTTGGTAACCATTGCGCACCAGGATGACCTCTATAAGCCTTCCTATGCAGAGCATATGCTTGAACGCGTCAACAGTTCTTCTCGCCCGCTGATTTATTTCACCAATTACGGCGAGCTACGTGACGGCGAGGAGGTTCTTGAGAATCGCCTGCTTAAGGTAAAGCGTCGTCTCTTGTACTCGCTCTCAAAGCCAGAAAATGCAGGCAAGTCATGGGCTAAACGTCGTGCGCTTGAGCTGGGTTGCGCCATTTGTTGCCCAAGCACCACACTAATCCTTCCCAACCTTGAGACTCCTGTTTTCAAGGCTGGATTTGGTTCTAACTTGGATTGGGAAGCATGGGAAGCAATTAGTAAGCGTGAGGGTGATTTCTTGTACGACACCCGTGTGCTGATGCTTCACCGCATCCATGAAGACTCTGAGACCAGCCACCTTATTCACGATAATCGTCGTGAACAAGAAGATCTGGAGATGCTTAAGAAGTTCTGGCCAACTCCTGTGGCCAAGCTCATTAACATGGCTTATAAAAGCGGACAAAAAAGTAACGGCTAACGAAGATAGAATAAAGACAACAATATACAAGCATTATTGGCATCTTATTGCGAGCTTCTTTTTGATAAAAAGATAAAATAAGCTCTGTTAAATCTATTCCACTAACCAAGGGGTTTCGTTGACTATGACCGCATCGTCAGCCAATAAAATTCTGTTCATCATCCATGGCTCACTCTACACGCTTGCGTTGACTTTGATTTGGTGGGCACTTCTACCAGCAACAGCCCAGGCGTATGTTGACCCGTCAGTTATGACCTACACCATCCAGGCACTGGCAGCA
>CALHDX010000124.1:0-17052 GCA_938023105.1 uncultured Atopobium sp. | reverse complement strand
CTTTGGTCCGATGGACCTATGCTGAGCTCTCGTGAGATGTAAGAGCTTCAAAGCGAAACAAAAAGCCCGCGTATGCGGGCTTTTTGTTTAGGATCGTGTTGTATAGAGAGCTTTAGTTTTCTGAAGAAGTTTGGGGCTCTGCGGGTTTCTCGCCAAGCTCACTGATAAAGATTGCAACAAATATAACAATGAAGCCTAGGAAAATCGTAGGGGTAATAACTTCGGCAAGGAAGATAACGCCAAAAACTGCTGCAAAAATACTGTCCAGAGAAATAATTAGTGAGGCCTGAACAGGAGCAACTGACTTCTGGGCGCGGTTCTGCAAAACACCAGTCAGCGCAGTTGCAATAAGAGTGATGTAGGCGAGGGCAACCCAGGCATTTATGGGCAGTGCCGCAAAATTGGGAACCGTTTCAAAGCAAAGCGCGTAGGCAAGGCAGGGAAGGGCGCTCACACCAAGCTGCACCACCGTAAGCGTGATGATGTCGTATTTGTGAGAAAGCTCGGCAATAAGGACAAAGTCAAAGGCAAAAATAATAGCTGAGAGCAATGTCATCTGCTCGCCCAAGCCAAACGAGAACGAAAAATCAGTGCCCAGTGAGATAAGACCAATGCCAGCTACGCATAAAAAGGCTGCAAAAATACTGCTTCCATGAGGTTTTTTCTTTGCGATAAGCCAGTTTACAAACGGAATCATCGCGCAATAAATTGATGCAATAAAGGCGGCTTTACCTGCAGTGGTATAAGCAAGAGCTCCATTTTGGAACAGATATCCTAAACCGTTAAGAACGCCTAAAAGCACGCCGTATTTGATATGTGTGGCATCTAAGTGCTCTTTGAGATTTTTTCTAAAGATAATGGCAACAATACCTACAGCAAAGACAAAACGTAAGGTCATGAGCCAAGCTGCCGAGATGTAACTAATTGCATCTTTGATAACGACAAATGACCCGCCCCAGATAAGTGCGCAGACAAGAAGGGCAAACTTCCATACAAGCGCAGAAGAAGTATCTAGTGTGAGTCTGGAAGAGTTTCTAGTAGAAAGATCTGATAATGCCACGCGCTATCCATTCCCGTCGAAGGTAAAAGTTAAGGTATAGGTAGTGTTTTGAGAAAATCAAACGCGTGCAAGTATACGTGATTTTGCACTTGAAGGGCCCCACAAGCAGCATAAAAATGAGATTAGAAGTATACTCACATCTGCAAGAAAAATAAGTGTGTGCGATTGTTTTATGCAAGAAGATATTTCAAGGAGACTTGTATGTCCAACTACGTTCTGACCTGTTGTTCTACGGCCGATGTAAGTGAGAAGTACCTTCAGTCACGTGATGTGAAATACGTATATTTCAACTACGAGCTTGATGGTGTTCAGTGCAAGGATGACTTTGGTCGCACTAATGCACCAGCTGATCTCTATAAAAAGATGCTTGCAGGTGCTGAGTGCCGTACCTCGCAGGTATCAATTGGTGAGTACATGGCCTTCTGGCGTCCTTTCCTGGAGGAAGGTAAAGACGTTCTTCATGTTTCGCTGAGCTCAGGCGTTTCTGGAACATACGAGTCTGCTTGCCAGGCAAAAGTAGAAATTGAGCAGGAGTTCCCAGGCAGAAAGATTGAGGTTATTGACTCTCTGCAGGCATCTTCTGGCTACGGTCTCTTGGTAGATGGTCTTGCCGATAAGCGCGATGAAGGCCTGTCTTTTGACGAGGCAGTTGCATGGGCCAAAGAGGCTCGTCACCGTGTGTATGGATGGTTCTTCTCAACAGATTTGACCTTCTTTGTTCGTGGTGGTCGCATTTCTAAGACAGCTGGCCTGCTTGGTGGCATGCTTAACATTTGTCCTGTTATGGATATTGAGGCTGATGGCTCTTTAGCTGTTAAAGAGAAGGCTCGTGGTAAGAAGAAAGCAATTGCTCGCGTTGTTGAGATTATGACTCAAACCGCTGAGCAGGGAAATGCTTACGCGCGTAAGGTGTTTATCTCTAACTCCGAGTGTGCTTCTGATGCTCAGGCTGTTAAAGAGCTTATTAAAGAGAAGCTTCCTCAGACAGGCGATATCAACATCTTTACTATTGGTGCAACAATTGGCGTTCATACTGGTCCTGGAACTGTTGCAACGTTCTGGTGGGGAGAAGAGCCTCGCGCTTAAGATGTTGCTCGAGTAGGTAAGAAAGGTCTTTAGTTATGGTTAATTTTGAGTACGTTGTACCTACTCAGGTGGTTTTTGGAAAAGATACTCAGCTTCGTGCGGCAGAGCTTGTCTCTGCTCACGGAGGCAGCAAGGTGCTAGTGCATTTTGGTGGCAATCATGTGGTAAAGAGCGGCTTGCTTGACCAGATTCACCAGCTTTTAAGCGATGCCGGAATTACTTATGTTGACTGTGGTGGAGTTGTTCCTAACCCTCGTTTAGAGCTTGCAGAAGAAGCTGTAGAGCTGGGTAAACGCGAGGGTGTTGACTTCATTTTGGCTATCGGTGGCGGATCTGTCATGGATTCTGCTAAAGCTATTGCATACGGCTTAGCCAATGATGTTTCTCTTGAAGACCTCTATTTGCATAAGGTCAGTGTTTCAAAGGCAGCTCCTATTGGTGTCATTTCTACTATCGCAGGAACTGGCTCTGAGACCTCAGATTCTTCTGTCATGAACATTACGCTGGCCGACGGTCGCGTGCTTAAACGTTCTTATCACCATCAGAGCGGTCGTCCTTGCTTTGCCATCATGAATCCAGAGCTCACTTACTCTGTAAGCGCTTATCAGACGGCATCAACAGGCGCAGATATCATGATGCACACCATGGAGCGCTACTTTACGCTCGAGAAGGACGTGGCACTCACTGACGAGCTGGCTGAGGGACTCTTGCGTACCGTAAAAGAAGCTGTTCTGGTTGCTGTCAAAGAACCAGAGAACTACGCTGCACGCGCAGATTTGCTCTGGGCATCGTCGCTTTCTCACTGCGGACTTACCGGCACTGGTCGCGTAAGCGATTTTGCCTCTCATGCAATTGAGCATGAGCTCAGCGCAAAGTATGACGTCGCTCATGGTGCTGGCCTCACAGCTATTTGGGCAAGCTGGGCTCGCTACGTTATGGGCCAAGATCCAGAGCGCTTTGCACAGTTTGCGGTCAATGTTTTTGGAGTTCAAAACAACTTCCATAATCCTGTCGTTACAGGCCTTGCAGGAATTGAGGCGTGGAATCAGTGGTGTCATGCAATTGGTATGCCAACCTCCCTTGCTGAGCTTGGAGTTGCCCCTTCTGAAGAGGATATTCTTCAGATGGCTGAGGGCACTATTGACGCTCGCGGTGGAGACCATGCAGGCAACTTTATGCAACTTAAAACAGCAGATGTTCAGCAGATTCTGAGGATGGCTCTAAAGTAAAGTTTTTCAAGGCAAATTTTGTTTCATTGCGGGTATTATTACTACATACGAAGTTACTGAGCCACAAAGCTCAAACATACGGAAGGAAGATTCATGAGCGGTTTTGTTAAGGCAGACAATGTTTTTGTAAACCAGAACGCAGCGAGCCGTAATGATGTCCTGCGTTTTATTGCCGATAAAGCATTGGAAGCTGGCGTAACTGACGATGCAGACGCTGTTTACAATGCTTTTTTGGCTCGTGAGGAAATGGGCGAGACCGGCATGACTGACGGTTTTGCAGTTCCACACGCAAAAGATGCTGCTATCAAGGACGCAGCTGTCTTTGTCTTCAAGAACAGCACCCCTCTTGAGTGGCCTTCTTTTGACGAGAAGCCCGTTGATGTTGCTATTGCACTGCTTGTCCCAGATGGAGAGGCTGGCACCACTCACATCAAGCTTCTTTCTAAGACCGCTGTTCTTCTGATGAGAGATGAGTTTAAGTCCTTCCTTCGTGGCTCTAATGATCAGGAAGCTATCGCTCAGGCTATTAACGAGGGCATTAGCGAGGAGTAGGGTTTCTCGCCAGGCTATAGGGGGCTTGACGGGTACTTTCTGTAACAGTTTAACTGGGTAAAATTTTGGACACTCAAGCACAAACTTGAGTGTCCTTTTTTGTGTAAAAAGGCGTACACTTGTACTAGTTTTAGTCGAGAAGGGAGTCAGATGTTTACACCATGTACTGACAAGCGCGTTGCTGTCTTTTTTGCTGATGGTTGTGAAGAGATTGAGGGACTGAGCGTTGTTGACGTCCTGTATCGTGCAGGTATTCCCTGTGACAAAGTGTCTATCTCTGATTCTTTGAGCGTGACTTCTTCTCACCAGGTTACCTTTTTAACAGACAAGCTGCTCAGTCAGGTCTCGTTTGATGATTACAGCATGTTGGTGCTTCCTGGTGGTCTTCCCGGAACCACTAATCTTGAGGCTTGTGAGCCACTTATGCAGGCAGTTGATGCGTTTGCAGCAGATGGTCGTGCGCTTGCCGCAATTTGTGCAGCTCCTTCAATTTATGCAAAGCGTGGATTACTTACGGGTAAGAAGGCCACTTCCAACCCAGGTTTCCAGCATTTTCTCTCAGAGAATGGCGCCAATCTTTCGCAAGATGCGGTTTGTGTTGATGGCTCTTTCATTACCAGCCAAGGTGCAGGAACCGCTCTTAAGTTTGGTCTAGAGATTGTCCGTTATCTTGTAGGTAATGACGTGGCAGAAAAAGTTTCTCAAGGTATTGTGCTTATCTAAGCCATGACACCATCTCAAAAACAGTACCTGGTCATTGATTTAAAGAGTTTCTACGCATCGGTTGAATGTGTTGAGCGGGGCCTTGATCCCATGAAGGCTAAGCTTGTTGTGGCTGATCTTACCAGGACAGAAAAGACAATTTGTTTGGCGGTTTCACCGGCGCTTCGTGCGTTGGGTGTTCCTGGACGTTGTCGCGTTTTTGAGATTCCCAAAAATCTTACATACGAGGTAGCACCTCCTCGTATGGCTCTATATGTGGAGCGCTCTGCAGATGTCTATTCGGTGTACCTCAAATACATTGCCCCAGAAGACATCCACGTTTATTCCATCGACGAGGCATTTATTGACGTTACACCGTACTTATCGCTGTATGGATGTACAGCTAGAGAGCTAGGCGAGAAGATCCGTGCAGACGTGGCAAAAACTACTGGTATCCCTGCTACTTGTGGTTTGGGCCCAAATTTGTATTTGGCAAAAATTGCACTTGACATTACGGCAAAGCACAGCCCAAATTTCTTTGGTGAGCTTGATGAAGAGTCATACAAACTTAAACTCTGGAACCATAAACCTTTGACTGATTTTTGGCATATTGGCGCAGGTATTCAAAAGCGTCTTGCGGCAATGAATATTCACACCATGGGACAGCTTGCCATGGCTCCTACAGAACCTTTGTATAAAGAATTTGGCGTTGATGCAGAAATTCTTATTGATCATGCATGGGGCATTGAGCCAACTACCATTGCAGATATTAAGTCCTATAAGCCTCAAAGCCATTCAGTTTCAACGGCACAGGTCTTTGATCACAACAGAGACACAGAAGGTGCGCGCCTCATCTTTAAAGAGATGGTTGAAGCGTTGACGCTTGAGCTTGTAACGCAAAAGCTGGTCTGCTCTTCTATTGGTATCTATATTGGCTACTCGGCAACAGAGAGCCAGATGGAAGAGCTGAGGCAAACAGGAGATTATAGAAGCTGGAGAAGACATATTCCTTCCAGCAGCGGCACTAAGAAACTCTCTTACCCCACTAACTCTAGAGATGAGCTTATGGCAGAGGTTTTGTCTTTCTTTGACGAGCGAGTAATACCTTCAGAAAGCGTGCATCGCCTTGGCCTTACCTTTGGAAACACTCAAGAAGAAACGGGATCGGGTATTCAGACGTCGCTTTTCCAGGACAATACCGTTTTAGAGAAAGAGCGCCAGCGCCAAGATACTATCAACGCCATAAAGAAGAAGTTTGGAAAGAACTCTTTGCTCAAAGCTATGGACCTACTTCCCGAAGCAACTGCTCGACAGAGAAATGCTCAGATTGGAGGACACCGTAGTGGAGAAGAAACCAATGAAGCCTAGACAGGGTTTCTCGCCAGCGGAAGATGGTGCAAAAGAGGAGGCGTTTGCATCGCAGATGCACTACGGGCATCCTCGTATGTCTCGGGCAAACAGGGCAAAGATATTTATGCCTTTCGATGCATTAAAGGGCTTGAGAGAAGCCCTGGCAGAAAGAGAACAAGAAGCTCAAGAGCACATAAAAGACTTTTATGACTTACCACACTGGTCATAGGTTTATACGATAAAATAGACAGGTCGTATTAAGAAATCGAGGAGGCTTCATGAACCCCAAAGCAAAAATTGCCATCCCAGCAATTGTGGCTCTCATTTTTATCGTCATTGATTTTGTTGCACCAGTTCAGTATCTCAGCTATTTCCACACGGTATTTAACTTTGCAACTCGTCAGACAAGTCCAATTTCCCTGATACTTGCACGTGTCACCTACATTATTTTCCTGTGCTACCTATTTGCTGCGGTTTCAGGTCTTCTGAGGGGTTTCCGTCCTCGTCTTAGGTGGGGTCTCTCTATTCTCTCTGTAGTTGGTTTAACTTCCGCACTTACAGAGCTCTCTGTGATGATTTCTATCAGCCAGGCAGTGAACTTCACCACCCTTATTCTTAACATCATGATTGTAACCTTCCTGCTCTTTACCGCTCTTCTTGCGCTTCTCATTTGGGTTCGTGCTAAGAAAGAGTTTGACCAGCGTCAGGCTGATCTTGAGGAGGAAGAGGTTGTTGTTGCTCCAATGCCTCTTGCTACTGAGGGCGCAGAGGTTGCTCCTGTAGTTCCTGTAACTGCAGAGGCTGCAGCAGCACCTGCTCCAGAAGCAACTGTCACAACTGTTGCACCTGAGGCTCCTGCAGCTCCAGAGGCTCCACAGGAGTAGCTCCCCACGCACACCTCCTTTTGTTCAGGAGAATCTTTCTCATAGGAGAAACGTATGTCTTTTGTTGAATTCAAAGAGGTAACAAAGACGTATACCATGGGCTCCGTCAAGGTAAACGCTGTCCATGACATGAACTTCTCCATAGAAGAGGGAGAGCTTTGTGTAATTGTAGGCCCATCAGGTGCCGGCAAAACAACTGTCTTAAATATGCTCGGAGGTATGGATACCTGTACCTCCGGGTCTATTTATTTAGACGGAAAAGAAATTGGTGGGCTTTCAGAAAAAGAAAGAACGCTCTATCGTCGTCATGATATTGGCTTTGTTTTCCAGTTTTACAATCTAGTTCCTAACCTCACCGCAAAAGAGAACGTTGAGCTTGCGTCACAGATTTGTCTTGACCCCATGCAGCCAGAAGATGCGCTACGCGCTGTTGGTCTTGAGCATCGTATGGATAACTTTCCAGCTCAACTGTCTGGTGGAGAGCAGCAGCGCGTCTCTATTGCGCGCGCTTTGGCAAAAAATCCACGTCTTTTGCTTTGCGATGAGCCAACGGGTGCGCTGGATTATAAAACAGGAAAGCAAATTCTTAAGCTCTTGCAGGATATGTGCAAGGAGCAGCATAAGACCGTGGCTATTGTCACACACAATTTTGCATTCACTCAAATTGCCGATAGGGTTATCCACGTTAAAGAAGGCCAGGCTCAATCGGTAGAAATTAATAAGCACCCAGCTGACGTGCTTACTGTCGAGTGGTAGTCATGCCACACGCTCTTTTTACCGAGATTACTCGGACCATCAAAGGGTCTCTCGCCAGATTTCTTGCAATTGCAGGAATTGTTGCTTTAGGCTGCGGTTTTTTTGCTGGCCTCAAAATGGCCAGCCCTGACATGCAAGAAGCTGCTCATACGTTTTACGCAAACCAACATCTCTACGACCTGCGTGTAATCTCTACGCTTGGGTTAAGCGAGAAGGACGTTCACGCCCTTGCATCAGTTGAAGGCGTTGAGGCAGTTATGCCTTCTCGCACAGTAGACGTTATGGCTACACTGACATCTTCGCAATCTACTGCTCGTGTGAGTTCTTTTAGACCTGGTGAGCTTAATCAACCAACAGTTGTTGAGGGAAGGCTTCCTCAAGGGCCTTACGAGTGCGTGATGAGCGCGGATCTCAAGAAACGTGCAGATATTAGCCTTGGTCAACAGATTGAGCTGCCAGATACTTCAAACGGAGTTCATTTAAAGGGTGGTTCGTACACGGTTGTTGGCTTTGTCAATGCGCCAACGTATCCGTATGTAAGCAATTTTGGTACCACATCGTTAGGTAACGGCATTGTCCAGCAATTTGTGTATGTCACGGAAGGTGCTTTTGCAAATGGTGACCCCTATACCGAAGCGTATCTAACCGTTCAGGGTGCTACCAGCTATAAAGGCGGCTCATCAGACTATCAGAGTGCCGTTGATAGCGTTGCAGAACGCATTTCGCAGATGAATCCGTCACTTGCTTCGCTTCGTTTGCAAGAGCTCAAAGATGACGCTCAGACTCAAGTTGATGAGGCTCGTCAAAAGCTGGAGCAATCAAGGCGGGAAGCCGCAGATAAACTAGGGGATGCTCAAAAGAAGCTTGATGACGCGGAAGCGCAGATTTCCGCTCAACAGCAAAAACTGGCTGATGGTCAGCGTCAATATGATGCGGGACGTCAGCAACTTACAGCTTCTCGCTACAGTGCTGAGCGGCAATTTGCACAAGCGGAAGCTCAGATTGCAACCTCAGAGGCTCAGATAGCTCAGGGAACAGCTGAGCTCAGTGCAGGAGAGGCTCAGTATCAGGCTGGTCTTGCTGCTTTTAATGCGGGACAAGCAACGTTTACACAGCAAAAGAGTGCGTTTGAAGCGGGTAGAGATGCGTATCTTGCGGGGCTTGCTGCGCAAGGCATCACCGCTTCAAGTCTTGAAGAAGCGCGGCAACAGCTCAGTGCTTTAGGTATGCCAACTACGCAAGTAGACGCCCTTCTCGCCACACAAGCGCAGATTACGGCTGCAGAGACAGAATTGGCTACCCAGCAGCAGACTCTTGCGGCTGCGAGGGAAGAGCTTGATCAGCGCACAACTCAACTACATGAGGCAGAGTCACAAGTGGCTCAGGCGCGTCAGGATTTGAGTGAGGCGAGAAGTGCTACTGCAGATCAGTTAGCTGCGGCTCAAGAAAAACTTGCTGCGTCGCTTAGTCGCCTGAGCGCAGGACAAACAGCCCTCCAAAGTGCAGAAGCTCAGACTAACGAGGGAAGACAGAGTCTTGAGGAGCAACGCACTGAGGTCGAGAAACAACTTGCTGACGGTCAGAAAGAGCTTGATGAAGCTCAGAAGAAGATTGACGAGCTTAAAGAGCCTGATGTGTATGTACTTGATCGCACAAAAGAGATTGGTGTTGCAGCTTATCAAGCAGACTCTGAGCGTATCAATGATATTGCTAATGTATTCCCGCTGATGTTCTTCTTGGTTGCAGCACTGGTATCGCTTACCAGTATGACGCGTATGGTTTCTGAAGAACGTACGCTTATTGGTGTTCATAAGGCGCTTGGTTATTCAACCGCTCAGATTGCGGCAAAGTACCTGTTATATGCCTTACTCGCCTCACTTTTGGGTGCCGTTATTGGCATAGCATGTTTAAGTCAAGTGTTGCCAGGCGTTATTATCTCTGCATACGGGTCAATTTATACCATCCCAAATGGGGGAGCTCCTTATTCTATTCAGCTTGATAGTGCGCTACTCTCTGGACTTTCCGGTATAGGCATCACGCTTCTTTCAACCATGGCTGCCGTTTTATCCTCATTGAAAGAAGAGCCATCTAGCCTCATGCTTCCAAAAGCTCCAAAAGCGGGCTCAAAGATTTTGCTTGAGCGCGTTGAGCCTTTATGGTCCAGATTATCTTTCTCGTGGAAAGTTACAATCAGAAACCTTGTCCGCTATAAGCGACGCTTGATTATGACGCTGGTAGGAATTGCCGGATGTACTGCGCTTTTATTGGTGGCTTTTGGTCTTAGAGATTCCATTAGCGACATCATTGATAACCAATGGCCAGCTATTTCGCATTATGACTACATAGTGGGAATGACTTCTGATGTTTCTAAGGAAGAAGCAGATCAGATTAATGCAGAGCTTAATCAGGTGGGTGCTACAAATATCCGCCGCATAACCAGAGAAAACGTTCTTCTTGAGTCTTCTACACAAAAGGCAGGCTCACTGACACGAACAACTATTATGACCAGCAATTCTCTTCAAGACCTCGCGGGCTTAGCTTCCCTGCGCAATCGTCTTTCTGGTCAAGCAATAGAGCTTGGAGAAGATTCGGTTGTAATTACAGAAAAGCTTGCAAAACGACTGGGTGTAGGCGTGGGAGATACCATTCAGGTCTATGCTCAAGACAGAATCGGAAACGCTTCTGGTGAGCCACGTACGCTTACTGTTACAGGAGTTGCCGAGAATTACGTTGGGTCGTATCTGTATGTGGGACCTTCTGCTTGGCATTCTTTGGGCATTCAAGACGACGCCACGGATGGCTGGTATGCAACGCTTCCCGAAGATCAGGTAAGGAGAGAGGCATTTGGAGAAAAGCTTATTAACCAGACAGGAGTTGCAACTGTTGATGACGTCAATGAAGCTATCCGCACCTATAGAGAATCACTTGCCGTAGTTAACCGTGTTGTAGCTATTCTTATTGTGGCTGCAGCTCTGCTGGCATTTATCGTCTTGTATAACCTCACCAATATCAATATTGAAGAGCGCGTTAGAGAAATTGCAAGCCTCAAAGTACTTGGATTTACGCGTCATGAAGTTGATGCCTATGTCTTTAGAGAGATTGCTTTGTTGGCCATCTTTGGAGCGCTTTTTGGACTTGTTCTAGGAACATACCTTGAGGGATTTGTAGTTCAAACTGCCGAGATTGACCTTGTTATGTTTGGTCGAGCTATCCATGCACCAAGCTATTGGTTTGCCTTTGGACTCACCCTTGTCTTCTCGCTGTTGGTATATGTTGCCATGCGACCTAAGCTCAAAAATATTGATATGGTTGAGAGCTTGAAGAGCGTCGAGTAGACATCTTTTGCCCGCCCAAGAGAGGCATATTTTAGATAAGATAGAAGATAGTTGAGATTGCTTATTTATAAGGAGTTGGTATGCCTAAGGTTTCTTTTGTAATTCCTGCATACAACATCGAATCATACATTGGGCGTTGTATTCAAAGTGTTAAGAATCAGACGTTTGGTGATTTTGAAGCAATTATTGTTGATGATGCCTCAACAGATTCCACTCCAGAGAAAATTGTTACGGCAGTAGGTGATGACTCAAGGTTCGAGGTTGTCACTCATCCAACCAATCAAGGCCTCCATCTGGCACGTAAAACTGCTGCAGCTCATACAAAAGGCGAGTGGGTCTTTTGCCTAGACGGTGATGATGAGGTTACTCCTGATTTTCTTGAGCAGGTAGTTGCTCATATTGAGAAGAATCCTGTTGATATTCTCCACCTTGGCATTACTGTTATTCCAGAAAATGGCGTTGACCCAACTGATGCAAAGTCTTTTGAGAGCTACATTAACCAACAATCAGACTTTACTCAGGGTGACGATATCCTTCGCATTATTTATGATGAAGGCTATGGACAGAAGCTTGATTGGCGAGCTACGCAACGCCTGTATCGCGGAGAACTTTTCCGCTCTGCCTTTGCAGAGATGACTTCGGAGCGCCTGGTAAGAGCAGAAGATGCCTATGAGGTATTTATCCTGGCAGATAAGGCTCAGACTGCTGATGGTTTTGAGTCTTGCAGAGGCTTTTTGTACCACTATGGCATCGGAGTAACTGGTGCTTCTCGTATTTCTTTAGATAAATTTGGAGAGTTCTGCTATCAGTTCTTGGACAACATTGACCAGGTAGAACTCTATATTGGTAAATCAGATAACATTGCGCATCTCAATTCGTTTAGGGGTATGAAGCATAGACTGTTGGAGCTTCTGAGTGCTGAGTGGAGATTCCGTCTTGCTCCTGAAGATCAAGAGGCAGCTCTTGAGCCGTTTGCCATTCTCTTTGGACCATCGGTAGCTGCTCGAGAGCTCTATCGCTTTGTAAGAGATGAGGCATACGAGGCCATTGCCACTGGTACTGAGCTTCCAGAAGACAGCGATGCATATCGCTTTAGAAAGTATGCAAAAAAGTATGCGGATCTGATGAATCAGGATGAGGGACTGTCGTTTGATAGGGCAGTTCGCATGAAACAGATTGCCGATGAGCACATGGAATATCTAGAAAGAAAGCACATGGTAAAGATGTTTGAGCAGCAGCCTATTCGCATTCTGATTACTTCTCATAAAGATGTTGATGTTCCCGCAAGTAATTACCTTCAGCCTATCCAGGTAGGACCAGGCCAGAAGACCAATCGCTTTACGTATATGCTCCATGATGATGAGGGCGATAACATTACCGAGAAAAACCCTATGTACTGTGAGATGACTACACAGTATTGGGCATGGAAGAACATCACCAATGCTCGCTATGTTGGCTTTGGTCATTATCGTCGCTACTTCAATTTCACCGATACGGTTTATCCAGAAAATCCGTTTGGTGAGGTTATGGATGACTTCATTGATGAGGATGCCATCAAGAAATATGGTCTTGATGATCAGACCATTGCTCAGTGCATTGAGGGCTATGACCTCATTACTACTGGGGTAAAGGATATTCGCAAATTCCCTGGAAGCGCTAATACACCTCTTGAGCAGTACCATTCCGCTCCGCTACTCCATCCAAAGGATATGGATACTATGGCTGCACTCATTGTTGAGCGTCATCCAGAGTATGCAGAGGACGTAAACGCTTTTCTCAACGGTCATCAGCAGTGCTTCTGCAACATGTATATCATGCGTAAAGAGCTCTTTGACCGCTATGCAGCATGGGTGTTCCCACTTGTTGACGAGTGGACCGCCCGTACTGATATGTCCACCTATAGCAAAGAGGCCCTAAGAACCCCAGGTCATCTGACTGAGCGCCTCTTTAATATCTGGCGTATGCATATGCTGCGTACAGAGGGCAAAAACTGGAAGGTAAAAGAGCTGCAGTGCATTCACTTTACTAATCCAGAGCCTCGTCAGAAGTTCATTCCTCTCTTTGAAGAAAAGCCAGAGATTGCAAGCCAGAACGTTGTTCCTGTTGTTTTTGCAGCAGACAACAACTATGTTCCAATTCTTACCTGCGCTATGGGCTCAATGCTTGAAAACGCCGATCCTAACCGTTTCTACGATGTGGTCGTTCTCAACACCAATATTGGCGGATCAAAGCAGGAGCTGGTTAAGAAGCACTTCTCGCGTTATAAGAATGCTCGTATTACGTTCTATAACGTGTGGCGCATGGTCAAAGACTACAAGCTAGATACTAATAACGCTCACATTAGTGTTGAAACGTACTTCCGCTTCTTGGCTCAAGACATTCTTTCTGCTTACGATAAGGTTGTCTATCTTGACTCTGACCTTGTGGTTAACGGTAATGTTGCTGAACTGTATGACGTAAGAATGGGCAACAATCTTATTGCGGCAACACTTGATATTGACTATCTGGCAAACCTTAACATCCGCGGCGGAGATCGCATGAAGTACAGCCTTGATGTGCTTAACCTCAAGAATCCTTATGCGTACTTCCAGGCGGGAGTTATGGTCTTCAATACCGCTGAGCTGCGCCGTTATCACACAGTTCCGGAGTGGTTACGTATTGCATCCAATCCGATCTTTATCTACAACGATCAAGATATTCTGAACAGCGAGTGCCAGGGTCGTGTTGTCTATCTACCAGCTGACTGGAACGTTACGCACAACATTTTTGGTCGTGCCGAGAAACTCTATCCAATGGCACCAAACAGCGTTTTTGATGATTATCAAGCAGCACGCCGCGCACCAAAAATTGTTCACTTTGCTGGCGCTATTAAGCCTTGGCAGAACGCCAGCTGCGACATGGCTTCTTATTTCTGGAAGTACGCGCGTAATACCCCGTTCTATGAGGTCATTATTCAGGACATGGTACCAGGCGCCAGAAGCGATGCAGACGTCACGGAGTTCCACGAGCGTGCGCTTTCTGATGCAAGTCCTCTGCGCAAGATTATTGACCCCATTGCACCATATGGCAGCGCAAGGCGAGAAGCCCTTAAGGCCCTTGGTAGAACCTTAAGAGGACGCAAATAAATACCTGGTAGGTGCAAGATTTCTTGCACCTACGTTTTTATGTTTGGAGTTGTAATGGCAGCACTTTCGCCAAAAGATATCGCTCGTGCGGCAGAGCTCAATAGAATCTTGAATCATGCGGCATATGCCTACTATGCCCTTGATAATCCAGAGCTTACTGACGCTGAGTTTGACCGTCTGCTTATTGAGCTTCAGCAGCTTGAGGCAGCATATCCAGAGCTTGTAACTGAGGATAGCTATACCCAGCGCGTAGGTGGATATGTTTCTGAGCAGTTTGAGCCAGTCCAGCATGCCGCCCGTATGTATTCCATGGATGATGCCATGAACTTAGAGGAGCTGGATGCATGGCTTTCCAGAACTGATGAGGCTCTTGGTGCGTCACCTACAAACCCTGTGGCATATACCTGTGAGCTTAAGATTGACGGCTTAGGTGTTGCGCTTACGTACCGTGACGGACAGTTTTCTCGCGCTGCTACACGAGGTGACGGTAGCACGGGAGAAAACGTTACAGCAAACGTATTGACTATCTCTGATGTTCCACGAGAGCTTGCACTTGCAGGTCTTGAGCAGGTTGAAAATAGGGGTCTTAACCAGAGCATTGAGGTGCGTGGTGAGGTCTATATGCCAAAGCATTCCTTCATTCGTTTGAATGAGGATGCAGATGCTGCTGGTAAACAGCCTTTTGCTAACCCAAGAAATGCAGCTGCTGGATCTTTGCGCCAAAAGGACCCAAAGATTACTGCTCATCGAGACCTCGAGACCTTTATCTACGCGGTAGCCGACGAGGGTCCCCTTGATGTTCACAGTCAGTGGGAGTTCTTAAACTGGCTTCGTAGCTGCGGCTTTAATGTTAATCCTCATGCCCGTCGTTGCCTGAGCGCTCAGGAGGTTCACGATTTTTGTGCGCAAGCTCTTGAGCAGCGAGGAGATCTTAACTACGACATTGATGGCGTGGTAGTAAAGGTTGATTCGTTTGCCAGCCAGGAAGCTCTAGGATTTACTTCTCGCGCTCCCCGTTGGGCTATTGCATTTAAGTTCCCACCAGAGGAAAAGCAGACCGTTTTGCGAGAAATTCGTATTCAGGTTGGTCGTACGGGCGTGCTTACTCCTGTTGCTGAGTTTGATCCCGTTACTGTTGCGGGTTCTACCATTGCGCGCGCAACCCTCCACAATCTTGACGAGATTCGTCGCAAAAATGTGCGCGAGGGTGACACCATCATTGTTCACAAGGCAGGAGATGTTATTCCAGAGGTTGTAGGACCAGTTTTGAGCCTTCGACCAGCGGATGCTGTTGAGTTCCAGATGCCAACTACCTGTCCAAGCTGTGGCAGTCCTGTTATTCAGGAAGAAGGAGAAGTTGCCTTCCGCTGCGTCTCTATTGATTGCCCTGCTCAGGCAGTTGAGCGCCTGATTCACTGGGGTAGCCGTAAGGCCATGGATATTGACGGCCTTGGTGACGAGCTCATTAACCGTATGGTTGAAGAGGGTGTCCTCTCTGACGTTGCCGACTTCTACGACAAACTCACTGAAGAAACGCTGGCCAGCATGCCTACGGGCCGTGTATACGATACCGATACTGCAGATCACCTTTCTGGCGACAGCATTCCTGTGGGCCACACTATTGCTAAGAAGGTTATGGCAAAGGTTGAGGAATCAAAGACGCGTGGTCTTGGACGCGTGCTCTTTGGTATTGGCATGAGGCACGTTGGTGCTAACGTCGCAGAGCTTCTTGCCCAGGAGTTTGGCTCTATCCAGGCGCTTGCTACAGCTCCTGTCGAGAAGATCGCTGAAATCCCAGGTATTGGCCCTAAGATTGCAGAGTCTGTACACGAGTTCTTCTCGATACCAGAAAATGTTGCCGTTATTGAGCGTCTTCGTCAGGCAGGCGTAGTGCTCGAGGAAGAGAAGCCAGAAAACGAGCTTCCTCAGACGCTTGCTGGACTTACCTTTGTTTTAACGGGAACCCTTGAGCACTTCACGCGCGATGAGGCTGGCGCCCAGCTTAAAGCCATGGGAGCAAAGGTTTCCGGCTCTGTATCTAAGAAGACAAGTTTCGTAGTAGCAGGAGAAGCCGCGGGATCTAAGCTTACAAAGGCTGAGAGCTTGGGCGTTCCCGTACTTGATGAGACTGCGCTTCAGCAAATTCTTGAAACAGGACAGGTGCCTGCATAAATGTGCATGTTCAGTAACAAAGTGGTGATTTATAATGCCTTGTTACTATCAGTAAAAAGGAGGCGACAAAATGAAACTTATAAAAAACAAGTATGTTTCTCTTGGAATGATGTTTTTGATTTTAGCAATCGTCCTGAGTGTGGCATCAAACGTTAATGATCTATTTGTTGGTATGCTCTATGGCATATCCCTAGGAGTATTGATTTTAGGATTGCTTTCTACTCAAAATAGTTTGCGTTTATGCAATCGATAATCTATCCAAGAGGAAACAGTCATGGTAGATAAAAACATTTTGGTTCTCTGCTATTCTCGCTGCACTACATGCAAGAGAGCCCTCAAATGGCTTGATGAGCATGGTGTTTCTTATACACTGCGTGATATTAAAGAGGAGAATCCAACTGCTGAAGAGCTTGCTGAATGGCACAAACTGAGCGGTCTTTCTATCAGAAAGTTCTTCAACACTTCAGGTATGGTATATCGCGATAATAACATCAAGGAGCAGCTTGATGCAGGTATGAGCGATAGTGACGCCTATAATTTGCTTGCTACCACGGGTATGCTGGTCAAGCGCCCCTTGGTTGTTGCAGGCAATACTATTCTTCTTGGATTTAAAGAGCCTGCATGGGAAGAAGCACTTCTGTAAAACCAGCTTCTTCAGCATGCATTTCTACAGCATGCATCAGTTTGTGGATAAGCGTTAGCAAAAAGGCGACTACTAAGTGAACTGCCTCCCATTTCTTATGTCCAAGAAATGGGAGGCAGTTCATATGCGGGTGATTATGATTCTGCAGCGTGTTAGCG
>CALHDX010000123.1:0-2798 GCA_938023105.1 uncultured Atopobium sp. | reverse complement strand
ACGTTAAGGCTGGTATAACCCGCATCTGCTGCAATAGAGGAGGCTTTGGCAAGAAGCTTTTGACCCAAGCCTTGGTGCTGAGCAGACATTCCTTCTGAGCCCAGCGAAAGCGCCTGTCCGTACACGTGGAGTTCTCTGATCATGGCTTGACCTGGCTGTACCAGCAGCTCATTGGCGGTAACATCACATGCGCCAGCGGTCAGTTTGTCCCAGTGGGGAAGTGAAAGCCTACAGAAACCTGCGATTTTATTGTCAGCAGTTACCCACTGCAGGAAGTGCTCGTCACTGACTGCGGTAGTGTAGGTAAAGTCTTGAAGGGTAAGTTCCGCTGCACGTACCTGCTGCTGGTTAATCTCTCTAAAGCGAATCTCCTGCACGCGGCTTGCAACATCTTTAGCAGCAAGCTCTTGCTCAACCATCTGGCGCAGATTGGTGTGTTTGTTTCCCACCAGAATATCGGTGGCACTAATGTCTCTAATCATGCGAGAAATACGCACGTATGGAGGCGTTGCAAGCACGTCTTGAACAAGCACGTCTACCAGTTCATCTTTGGCGTATGGCTGCCATGCACCCTCACGGTATTTCTGGACCAATTGCGTTCCAGATACCAGTGCACAGGGGTAGAGTTTAATCTCATCAGGGAGAAATCCTGGATCTGTGACAAATGTTTTAAAGTCCCGTTTATCTGCTTCAGGGGTTGCGCCTAAAAGATTGACCATCAGGTGAGAGTGGATTTTAAATCCGTACAAGCGAATCAGCGAGAACGCTCGTTTAATCTGGGCAACGTTCATCTGACGCTGGTTTGCGTCAAGAATTTCTTGACGTGTGCTCTGAATGCCAATTTGAATTTTGGTACACCCAAGCTGCCTAAACATGCGAAGGTTATCCGGCGTAATAGTGTCAGGTCTGGTTTCTATTACAAGGCCAACCACACGGGCAGCAGCTGTTTCATTAACGTGTTGTTGCTCCACCAGCTCATCATAGGTACTTTGCATCTGAGACCATGCGCTTTGGTGAGGCTGACTAGTGTCGTAGAGCTTATGAAAAGCCTGGTTATAAGTGGCAGTATCATCAAAGACCGCTGCCTGCTGTTCAGCAACAAAAGAAGAAAGTGCCTCTTCAGAGTTCTGCAAGCCAAACGAGGTGTACCAATTCAGGCGCTCCTGGATGTGGCTAGGAGAGTTTGGCCACTCATTAAGCGCACGGAAGAGCTCTTTGATAAACCAGTATTGGTAGCTCTCTGGATAATCGCTCCAGGTGCCACCGAGCACTATGAGCTCTACTTTGTCGGTTGAGTGACCCATCTGATGAAGCGCTTGAAGACGGGCTGCAACCTGCACGTATGGATCAAAAAACGTGAGTTCAGCGCGCTGACAGGCAGGCTCGTTAGCAAGATAGCTCTTAGGCATACGCAGATCACACGGGCAATAAATGCAATTGCTTGAGCAGGTGTGGGGCCGGGTAATTACGGTAATGGTTGCCACGCCAGAAGCGGTGCGACGAGGCTTCATGCGTACAGAGCGGATAAATCTTTCTTCCAGCTCAGGCGTTACGTTCCACGATTGCCAGAGCTCATCGTTTTTCTGCTTGACCTGCAAAAAATAGGGGAGAATTGCTCGCTTAGGAATGAGTTTCTCGCGCTCTGTACTGTGGGCGCTAGAGTCAATTCCGCTGTTGTGCGAGTTAATGAGCATCTCAAGCTGATGCGTATCAAGAGCACCTTGTGAGCCATCTCTGAGCTGCTTCAATATGTCCAAAATGAGTTCATCCATACAAACAGTATAGGCAATAAGGTGAGCTTCTGGCCTTTGGGAGCAAGACGGTGACGTAAAATCTCTGTATGGATACTTCTTCTCACATAACACATACACAATCTATCAGCGTGTCTACCGCTGAGCAGCTGAGCAACGTAACTTCTGAGTTTTATGCTCAGCAGGCTCAGAGTTTCTCGGCCACACGACAGATGCCTTGGCAGGGATGGCAACGGTGCCTAGACGCCATGCCTCAACTTTTAGCTGGCGAGAAACCCTCTGTACTTGATATTGGTTGCGGTAACCTGCGCTTTGCTCGCTTTCTTTGCGATGAGGCGGGGATTGTTCCAGCAAAGTATTTTGCGGTAGATAATTGCAAGCCTCTTGTGGAGAGTGGAGACGTAGGCGCTCATGTCTCTGAGCTGGCATTTATTGAGCTAGATGTGATAAAGAGCCTGCTTGACGGCACGCTTTCTTCGCGGCTGATCATTCCGCCTTGTGATTTAGTGGTTGCATTTGGTTTTTTGCATCATGTGCCAGGTGCACAAAAAAGAAGCCAGCTTCTGGGCACTCTGTTAGAGAAAACAAAACCTGGCGGTTTTGTGTGCGTTTCTTTCTGGCAGTTTATGAACAGTCAAAAACTTGCTGCTAAGGCTCAAGAAACCACTGTTCAAGGGCTGCGTGCGCTGGGTATAGATGCTTCAGAACTTGAGGAGCATGACTATCTGATTGGCTGGCAAGATAAGGCCAATACCTGGCGCTATTGTCATCACTTCTCGCAAGAGGAGCTTGATGAGCTTCTTGGAAGTCTTGGCTCTGACGTGCAAGTTTGTGCGCAATTTAGCGCAGATGGCAAAGATAACAATCTTAATCGCTATGTGATTTTGCAACGTGTATAACTGTCCAGACAATATCTTGCTAAAAATGCCCTCGTACAACAAAATCCCCCGCACAGAAATTGAACTACCTCCCATTTCTTGGACACGAGAAATAGGAGGCAGTTCAAAACACACCTAAGTCAGATAATCTGTTAAAAAGACGTATACA
>CALHDX010000122.1:0-30787 GCA_938023105.1 uncultured Atopobium sp. | reverse complement strand
ACCATGGACTGGATGGTTCAGGAGCAGGAGCGCGGCGTAACCATTACTTCCGCAGCTACCACTTGCTTCTGGAAAGACCACGTCATCCAGATCATCGACACCCCAGGCCACGTTGACTTTACCGCTGAGGTTGAGCGTTCTCTTCGTGTTCTGGACGGCGCAGTTGCAGTCTTCGATGCAGTTGCAGGCGTTCAGCCACAGTCCGAGACCGTTTGGCGTCAGGCAACCAAGTACGGCGTACCTCGTATTGCATTCATCAACAAGTTTGACCGCGTAGGCGCAGACTTCTTCCGTGCAATCCAGACTATGCGTGACCGCCTTGGCGCAAACGCAGTTGCAGCTCAGGTCCCAATGGGCGCTGAGTCCAACTTCTGGGGTCTTATCGACCTTGTCACCAACACTGCATGGGACTTCAAAGAGGACGCTAAGGGCATGATTTACCCTGAGCCACTCGACGAGATTCCAGCAGAGTTTGTAGAGATTGCAGCAGAGAAGCGTGAAGAGCTTCTTGAGGCAGCATCTGACTTCTCTGAGGAGCTCATGATGGCTGTTCTCGAGGGTGAAGAGGTTGACGTTGAGACTCTTAAGGGCGCTCTTCGTGCTGGCGTTCTTGCTGGCGAGATTAACCCTGTCTTTGTTGGCTCTGCTTACAAGAACAAGGGTATCCAGGAGCTTCTGGACGCAGTCATCGACTTCCTCCCAAGCCCACTGGACGTTCCAGAGATTGACGGTGTCACTCCTAAGGGTGACGAGGCCGTTCGTCATGCAGACATTAAGGAGCCTTTCTCCGCTCTTGCATTCAAGATTATGACCGACCCTTATGTTGGTAAGCTTACCTACATTCGTGTTTACTCTGGTCAGGCTGAGGCAGGTTCTTACGTCTACAACTCCGTCAAGGACAACCGTGAGCGCTTTGGCCGCATCCTCGAGATGAACGCAAACGACCGTGTTGACCGTGAAGAGTGCTCCGCAGGCGATATCGTTGCATGCGTTGGTCTGAAGAACACCACTACTGGTGACACTCTTTGTGACGAGAAGAACCCAATCATCCTTGAGTCCATCAGCTTCGCAGATCCTGTTATCGACGTTGCTGTTGAGCCTAAGACCAAGGCTGAGCAGGAGAAGATGTCCATCGGTCTTGCTAAGCTTGCTGAAGAGGATCCAACCTTCCAGGTTCACACTGATCACGAGACCGGCCAGACCATCATTGCTGGTATGGGCGAGCTTCACCTTGAGATTATTGTTGACCGTCTCCGTCGTGAGTTTAAGGTTGAATGCAATGTTGGTAAGCCACAGGTTGCTTACCGCGAGACTGCTGGTAAGGCAGTAAGCCATGCTGAGGGCAAGTTTGTCCGTCAGTCCGGTGGTAAGGGTCAGTATGGCCACGCAGTCATCGATCTTGAGCCACAGGAAGAGGGCAAGGGCTACGAGTTTGTCAACGCTATCGTTGGTGGTGTCATTCCTAAGGAGTACATCCCATCTATCGATAAGGGCATTCGTGAGGCTCTTGAGAATGGTGTCATTGCTGGTTACCCAGTAGTTGACATCAAGGTCACCCTTGTTGACGGTTCTTACCACGAGGTCGACTCTTCTGAGGCAGCATTTAAGATTGCTGGTTCTATGGCAATTAAGGATGCTCTCAAGAAGTCCAACCCTATCCTTCTCGAGCCAGTTGAGTCTGTTGAGGTTGAGACACCTGAGCAGTACATGGGCGACGTTATGGGTAACCTTTCTTCCCGTCGTGGCAAGATTGAGGGTATGGACGATCGTATGGACGCCAAGGTCATCCGCGCTAAGGTGCCTCTTGGTGAGATGTTCGGTTACGCAACCGACCTTCGTTCCCAGACCCAGGGCCGTGCGAGCTACACTATGCAGTTCGATTCTTACGAGCCCGTTCCTAACGCTGTACGCGAAGAGATTGTCGCCAAAAACGGCGGCTCCGCATCCTAGTAAACGACCACGAGCTCTAGCTCATGTATGGAGGTACCCAAAGTGTCAAGCCAGAAGATCAGGATTCGCCTCAAGGGCTATGATCACGAGGTCATTGATCAGTCCGCTAAGCTGATTGTTGACACCGCACAGAAGACAGGTGCGCGTGTTTCCGGTCCTATCCCTCTGCCAACCGAGCGTAACCTTTACACGGTTATCCGCTCCCCACACAAGGATAAGGATTCCCGTGATCAGTTTGAGATGCGTACTCACAAGCGTCTCATCGATATTCTCGACCCAAGCGCTTCTACCGTTGATTCGCTTATGCGTCTCGACCTTCCAGCTGGTGTCGATATCGAGATCAAGCTCTAAGCATACGGCTTAATCCAACGTACAAACCCTCCTGCGCACTTTCGCGCGGGAGGGTTTTTTGCGTGGATGGGCATCGAACCACGTGCGGAGACCGTGCGAACACGGGTCGCAAGCGATTTCAACCCGGCATCCATTTCGTGTGGATACCGGGTTTCTTGTGCGCATATGCTGGAAGTGGACGGGTTTCTCGCCAGGTGGGCGGCGCGAGCCTGACGTGCGCCTGATTTCTTCAAAGAATCTGTAACTTTTGCCTAAATACATCAAAGAATCTGTGGATTTGCCTGATTTTGTTAAAGAATCGGTGGCGCAAATACAGATTCTTTGTACTTTTCAGGCAGACTTTTCTAGACGTAACTCACATCTGCACTTGGCGAGAAACCCGTAGAATAGGGAAGCGAATACTTTTACGACGCACAGGAGAAGAGATGAAGGAAAGCTCGCAGAACATAAGTGGTCAGCAGAATGCAAGTAGCCAGCTAAACACCGGCTGCTCGGTAAACGCTCGCCCAAATTACTCCCGTATGACAAAAATCCTCTTCGTCTGTCACGGAAATATCTGCAGGTCAACGATGGCGCAATACGTCATGCAGGACCTTGTCGAGAAAAACGGTCTGGCAGACTCGTTTGTCATCGATTCAGCAGCAACGTCTACAGAGGAGATTGGAAATCCTGTTGACCCTCGTACACGTAGAAAACTACAGCAAGAGGGAATTCATTGTGGCAATCATCGTGCGAGGCAGATGACGCGCGCAGATTACGAGAACTTTGATTACCTCATTGGAATGGACCACAATAATCTGCGCAACATGATGCGTATGCTTAAAAATGATCCGCTTGGAAAGGTTTCGCTGCTCCTTGACTGGACAGAGAAGCCTCGTGACATTGCGGACCCATGGTACTCAGGAAATTTTGATCTGACGTATGACGATGTCACTGAGGGTTGCGAAGCATTGCTCAAGAAACTTTTGGCTGCCTGGTCTTAGTTGCCTAGCCTTAGCTGCTTAGTCTTGGAATTCTGATTTTGGCAAAATTATTATCGCGGATTGTTTTTACAAAATTTTTTGAAAAAACTTTTCAAAATTCCTTGGGTTTCTCGCCAATGGATACGCCCGGGTCAGCGGTTTAACCTCGTAAAATAGGTGAGAAGAAAGATCTCGCAGCTAGAGGGCATCAAACGGTCTTCACAAAGCGTTCATCTTTTAGAGATTTTAGGCTTGTTTCTTGTCAAAAATGAGTGTAAAGTAGACGGGCTGCTCAAACAGGACAATTATGTCTAAAGGCAGTATGTACAGGACGTGGTCCGCTGGGGAAGAGTACCCGATGTGCTCTCAAGGTCCCATGACCACCGAAGGTTAGGAAAGAGCATGGTTAATACCATCCTCGGCCGCAAGCTGGGCATGACCCAGGTATGGGACGAGAACGACAACGTCGTTCCTGTTACCGTCGTTCTTGCTGGCCCCTGCACCGTTTCACAGGTAAAGACTGTTGAGACGGACGGCTACAATGCCGTACAGATTGGCTTCGGCGACATCTCCGAGAAGCATGTCAACAAGCCAATGGCTGGTCACTTCAAGGCACAGGGCGTCGAGCCAATGCGTTACCTCCGCGAGGTCCGCGTTGAGGATGCTTCTGAGCACAAGACCGGCGATGTTGTCACAGTTGCTGACTTCTCTGAGGTCACCGCTGTTGACGTAACAGGCACTTCAAAGGGTAAGGGTTTCCAGGGTACCGTTAAGCGCTGGAACTTCTCTCGCGGTCCAATGACTCACGGTTCTCGTAACCAGCGTCGTCCAGGTTCCATTGGTCAGTGCGCATACCCTGCACGCGTTCGTAAGGGCCTTCACATGTATGGTCACATGGGCGCAGAGCGCGTTACGGTCAAGAACCTTAAGCTTGTCCGCGTTGATGCTGAGCAGAACCTCATGCTTATCAAGGGTGCTGTTCCTGGCGGCAAGAATGCCCTCGTCCAGGTCCGCATGGCCTAAGGGCCTTTAGGCAAACACTTAGGCTAACAAGGAGACAACATGTCCAAGTATGAGATTAAGAACGTAGAGGGAAAGAAGGTCGGCGACGCCGAGCTCTCCTCTGACGTCTATGGCATTGAGCCAAACATCCCTGTTGTGCACCAGGTTGTAGTCTGCCAGGACGCATCCGCACGTCAGGGTACCCACTCTACAAAGAACCGTCACGAGGTATCCGGCGGTGGCGTTAAGCCTTACCGTCAGAAGGGTACTGGTCGTGCTCGCCAGGGTTCTATTCGTGCTGGTCAGTGGACTGGTGGTGGCGTCATCTTTGGACCTACCCCTCGTTCCCACGCACGTCGTATTAACAACAAGATGGTCAAGCTTGCTATGAGGTCCGTCCTCTCCGGCAAGGTTGCAGACTCCGAGCTTGTCCTCGTTGACTCTCTCGAGTTTGCTCAGCCTTCCACCAAGCAGGCAAAGGCTGCACTTCAGAACCTCGGTATTGAGGGTAAGCGCGTTACCGTCATCGTCCCAGACGACGACGTCAACACCTACCTCTCTTTCCGCAACCTTCCTAAGGTTTCAATCTTCGGCGTTTCTGAGGTTACTACTCGTTTCCTGATCGACAACGGCGCACTTGTTATGTCCGCTGATGTCGCTAAGCAGCTTGGGGAGGTGCTCGCATAATGAACTCTCCTTATGAGGTCATCATTCGTCCTATCGTTTCAGAGCGTGCTTTCGATCTGATGGAGCAGGGCAAGTACACTTTTGAGGTTGCTCGTAACGCAGGTAAAGAAGAGATTGCTGCAGCTGTAGAGAAGCTCTTCTCTGTACACGTCACCAAGGTAAACACACTTTCTGTTAAGCCAAAGAACAAGCGTGTACGTTATCAGCAGGCAGGCAAGACCCGCCAGTGGAAGAAGGCTATTGTTACCCTTGCTGCTGGTGAGACTATCGAGATCTTCGGTAATAACTCTGCTGAGTAAGGTTTTTCTCCCGTGCCTCTTTTGAGGTACGGGTTCGTATGCCGCGCATAGTAGATACGCGCGGTACCGTGGTAATCCGGTGTTAGCTCGACTTTCCCTTAAGCGGGCTAGCCAACGGAGAAGAAAGGGATACTGTTTATGGCAGTTAGGCATCTAAAGCCAACAAGCGCAGGCAGGCGCTTCCAGACAATCTCAGACTTTGCTGAGATTACAACTGATAAGCCCGAGAAGTCCCTTCTCGAGCCTCTGCCAAAGAAGGCTGGCCGCAACAACAATGGCCGCATCACTACCCGTCACCAGGGTGGTGGCCACAAGCGCCAGTACCGTCGTATCGACTTCAAGCGTCGCAAGGATGACATCCCAGCTAAGGTCGCTACTGTTGAGTACGATCCTAACCGTTCCGCTCGTATTGCTCTTCTGCACTATGCAGACGGCGCAAAGGCATACATCCTTTGCCCAGAGGGCCTGAGCGTCGGTGACACTGTTCTTTCTGGTACCAAGGACATCGATATCAAGCCTGGTAACTGCACCACTCTTGAGCAGATTCCAGTAGGTACTCTTGTTCACGCAGTTGAGTTCCAGCCTGGCAAGGGTGCTGCAATGGCACGTGCTGCTGGTACTTCCGTCCAGCTCATGGGTAAGGACAACGGCTATGCAGTTCTGCGTATGCCTTCCTCCGAGCTCCGTCGTGTTCTTCTGACCTGCCGTGCAACCATCGGCGAGGTTGGTAACGCTGAGCACTCCAACATTGTTGTTGGTAAGGCTGGTCGTTCCCGTTGGGCAGGCGTCCGTCCTACCGTCCGTGGTACTGTCATGAACCCTGTTGACCACCCACACGGCGGTGGTGAAGGTAAGAACCACACTTCTGGTCGTCCTTCCGTCACCCCATGGGGTAAGCCAACCAAGGGTTATAAGACCCGCGACCCGAAGAAGGCTTCTAACCGCCTGATCATTCGCCGTCGTAAGTCCAAGTAAGACACGAGTAGGAGTAGATAAATGAGCAGAAGTCTCAAAAAAGGCCCCTTTGTGGAGACTCGCCTCCTTGCGCGTGTCGCTGCAATGAACGAGGCTGGCAAGAAGGACGTTATCAAGACTTGGTCACGTTCCTCAACCATCTTCCCTGAGATGGTCGGTCACACCATCGCTGTTCACGATGGTCGTAAGCATGTACCTGTGTACGTCACTGAGTCCATGGTTGGTCACAAGTTGGGCGAGTTCTCCCCATCCCGTACCTTCCGCGGTCACAAGGCCAAATAGGGGGAGTGTAGTAAATGGCTAAGAACACCGATTCTATTGAGGTTCGCGCAACAGCTAAGTATGTTCGCGTTGCTCCTCGTAAGGCTCGCGCAGTTGTCGCGCTTGTCCGCGGTAAGTCTGTCGAGAAGGCCCTTGAGGTTCTTCAGTTC
Source organism: uncultured Atopobium sp. (assembly GCA_938023105.1). GTDB lineage: Bacteria > Actinomycetota > Coriobacteriia > Coriobacteriales > Atopobiaceae > Lancefieldella. Next base: position 24,130 of record CALHDX010000122.1, on the reverse strand, counting down.
TCGACTCGCGCTGCCGCAACTGATATTGCTAAGGTTCTGCGCTCCGCAGTTGCTAACGCCGAGAACAACAATGGTCTCCGTGCTAACAACCTGGTAGTCAAGACCGCTTTTGTTGACGAAGGCCCAACGCTTAAGCGTATTCGCCCTCGTGCAAAGGGTTCGGCTTCCCGCATTAACAAGCGCATGAGCCACATTACCGTTGTCGTTGCACCTCGAAAGGAGGCGTAGGAATGGGTCAGAAAGTACAGCCTACAGGCTTCCGTCTTGGTGTAACCGAGAGCTGGCGTTCTCGTTGGTACGCCGATAAGGACTACGCCGAGCAGCTCGGCAACGATCTTGCTATCCGCAAGTATCTTGAGAAGCGCCTTGAGAAGGCAGCCGTTGCTCGTATTGATATCGAGCGTGCTGGCGATAAGGTCAAGGTAACTATTTTCTCCGCACGTCCTGGTATTGTCATTGGCAAGAAGGGTGCAGAGATTGACGGCCTCCGTGCAGATCTTGAGCGTGTTGCTAAGGTCGGCAAGGGTCAGGTCAACGTTGATGTTGTTGAGGTTAAGCGTCCTGAGCTTGACGCAAACCTTGTTGCTCAGTCCATCGCAGAGCAGCTTGAGCAGCGTGTCGCTTTCCGTCGCGCTATGCGTAAGGCTGTTCAGTCCGCTCGTAAGGCTGGCGCTAAGGGTATTCGTATCCAGTGCTCCGGTCGTCTGAACGGTGCTGAGATGGGCCGCCGTGAGTGGTACCGTGAGGGTCGCGTGCCTCTGCACACCCTTCGTGCTGCAATCGGCTATGGTACTGCAACAGGCCGCACCACCATGGGCGCTGTTGGTATCAAGGTTTGGATTTATTACGGCGAGAAGATGCCTGGACAGCCAACACCTAACCCAGCTCTTGAGGGCTCCGCTCGTCCTCGTCGTGCTCGCAATGAGAGGAGGGGCCGTTAATGCTTGCTCCAAAGCGTGTATTGCACCGTAAGGTACAGCGCGGTTCCATGAAGGGCCAGGCAAAGGGTAATACCCAGCTGCATTTTGGTTCCTGGGGCATCCGTGCAGAGGAGGCTCACTGGATTACTAACCGCCAGATTGAGGCTGCTCGTATTGCTCTCACCCGTGAGATGAAGCGTGGCGGTAAGGTTTGGATTACTATCTTCCCAGATAAGCCAATCACCAAGAAGCCTGCAGAGACTCGCATGGGTTCCGGTAAGGGTAACCCAGAAGAGTGGGTAGCAGTTGTTAAGCCTGGTCGTATCATGTTCGAGATTGATGGCGTACCAGAGGAAGTTGCTCGTGAGGCTCTCCGTCTTGCTCAGCACAAGCTTCCAATTAAGACCAAGATTGTCTCCAAGGCCGATCAGGACGGTGAGAACTAATGAAGTACACCGAAATCAAGGCTATGAGCGATGCAGACCTCGCTAAGAAACTCGAGGAAGGCCGCGCAGAGCTCTTTAATCTTCGTTTCCAGATGGCAACCAGCCAGCTGGACAACACCGCTCGCGTTAAGGCTGTAAAGCGTGACATTGCTCGCGTTCAGACCGAGATGCGCACCCGTCAAATTGCTGCGGAAGCATCCGCAGAGCAGAACTAGATCGCAGGAGATAAGTTATGGCAGAGACCGAAAGCAGAAATGCGCGTAAGGTTCGTACCGGACTCGTCGTCTCCATCTCTGGCGAGAAGACGATTACGGTAGAGATTACGTACCGTAAGCACCACCCTAAGTATGGCAAGATGATGACCATCGGCAAGAAGCTTCACGTTCACGATGAGAACAACGAGGCTGGTCTGGGCGATACCGTCCGCGTCATGGAGACTCGTCCTCTTTCCAAGACCAAGCGTTGGCGTCTCGCAGAGATCGTTGAGCGCGCTAAGTAATTAGCACCTAGGAAACAGCTTTTAGCTCAACCTAGTTTTGTATCTATCATTATTTCTCATGTGCGCAAATACGCGCACCTCTGAGAAATTAGGTTCCGGAGGAACGTCACATGATTCAGATGGAGACCATTCTCAACGTCGCTGACAACAGCGGCGCAAGGCGCGTAAAGTGCGTCAAGGTCCTTGGTGGCTCCAAGCGTCGTTACGCCGGCCTTGCCGACGTCATCATTGGCGCTGTCCAGGAGGCTACTCCAGGTGGTTCGGTGAAGAAGGGCGACATTGTTCGCTGCGTCATCGTTCGTACCGCTAAGGACACCCGTCGCAAGGACGGTAGCTACATCCGCTTTGACCAGAACGCATGCGTTCTTGTTAACAAAGAGGGTGAGCCCAAGGGTACTCGTATCTTTGGACCAGTCGCTCGCGAGCTGCGCGACCACAAGTACATGAAGATTGTCTCACTTGCACCTGAGACCCTTTAAGGAGGAACGACATGCCTAAGATGAAGATCAAGAAGGGAGACAAGGTCGAGGTCCTCACTGGTAAGGACAAGGGTAAGCGCGGCGAGGTACTTCGCGTATATCCAGAGAAGAACAAGGTTGTCGTTGAGGGCGTTGCAATTGCAAAGCGCCATGTCAAGCCAAACGCAGCTAACCAGCAGGGTGGCATCGTTGAGGCAGAGGCAGCAATCGACGCTTCCAATGTTGCTCTTATCGACCCTAAGACCGACAAGCCAACCCGTGTTGGCTACCTGATCAAGGAGGACGGCACTAAGGTCCGCGTCTCCAAGAAGTCAGGCGCTGAGCTCTAAGTTATACGTGTTTCTCGCTTTGTAGAAACATCTCAGAGCTACTTCAAACCCCGTTATCATCAGATAGCGGGGTTTTCTTTTTGGGCGAGAAGTGCGGTGTTGTGTAAGTCGTGTGATGACACGAAAAAATATCAGCTAGCTTGAAATTCTCGCCCCATTTTTGCTCAATAAGGTCTAATATTGTTCATTGCGTCTTTCTATGGGACACGTATGTCTCGAGGACGCAGATGGCTCCTAGTTCGCCAAACTAGGAGGTGCGAGGCGATCCCCGCACTTAAAACCCCAAGAGTTAAGGAGAAACCATGGCAGACGAGAAGTACACACCTCGCCTTAAAGAGCTTTACTACGCATCTGTGCGTGATGCTCTGAAGGAGAAATTTGGTTACACCAACGTTAACCAGATTCCTAAGTTTGAGAAGATCGTTGTCAACATGGGTGTTGGCGAGGCAGCTACAGACGCTAAGGCAATTGACGGCGCTGTAAACGACCTCCGTACCATTACTGGTCAGCAGCCACTTGTTACACACGCTCGCAAGTCTATCGCAACCTTTAAGCTTCGCCAGGGTATGCCAATCGGCGCTAAAGTTACCCTTCGTGGCGATCGTATGTGGGAGTTCCTGGATCGTCTGATTGCAGTTGCAATTCCTCGTATCCGCGACTTCCGTGGTATCTCTGCTAAGAGCTTCGACGGCCGTGGTAACTTCTCCATGGGCGTAACCGAGCAGCTCATCTTCCCAGAGATTGACTTTGACAAGATGGACCACACCCGCGGTATGGACATCACCATTGTCACCACTGCTAAGACCAATGAGGAGGGTAAGGCACTTCTCGACGCCTTCCACTTCCCATTCAAGCAGGACTAACTTTTACCTGCGCTTACATTAAGCGCATTCCTGTTGGCATCTTCGATGCCGGGTGACATAGTCACCAGCACTATTGTTTGAAGTCATCTTGGCGTTCGCCAAGTTGCATTTTGAAGGAGGATTTGTGGCTAAGACTTCGATGATCGTCAAAGCCTCGCGTGAGCCGAAGTACTCTACGCGCACACAGAACCGTTGCCAGCGTTGTGGACGTCCCCACTCCGTTTACCGCAAGTTTGGTCTGTGCCGTGTGTGCTTCCGTGAGCTAGCGAGCAAGGGCGAGCTTCCTGGTGTCCGCAAGGCAAGCTGGTAGGACTCAGGGCTCTGGCGTCAAGGCATCTGCGCCACGGGTGTAGATGAACCAGACACGCAGTTTCATCATTAACGAAGGAGAAGGATCAAATGAAAATTACCGATCCCATTTCAGACATGCTGACGCGTATTCGTAACGCAAACTCAGCTGGCAAGGATTCCGTATCCATGCCATCGAGCAAGGTGCTCGTTGAGATTGCTCGCGTCATCACCGAAGAGGGCTATGTCGAGGGTTACACCGTTGAGGATACTAAGCCTCAGAAGACTCTTCACATCACCCTTAAGTATGGTAAGAAGCGCGCTAAGGTTATCCGCGGCATCCGTCGCATTTCCAAGCCTGGTCTGCGCATTTACTCCACCGCTGAGAAGCTTCCACGCGTTCTTGGTGGTCTTGGTACTGCAGTGGTTTCCACTTCTAAGGGCATGATGTGCGACCGCGACGCTCGTAAGAACGGCGTTGGCGGCGAGGTCATCGCTTACGTTTGGTAAATCTGACAGGAATGAAAGGAGACAGCCGTGTCTCGTATTGGTAAGAAGCCTGTCCAGATTCCTGCTGGAGTCACTGTGACAGTTGATAACACCACCGTTACCGTTAAGGGTTCTAAGGGCGAGCTGACTCGTACTTTCTCTGAGCTGGTTGCTATCGCTCAGGAGGGCGAGGAGATTCTCGTTACTCGCGTTGACGAGTCCTCTGAGTCCAATGCTCAGCAGGGTCTTGTCCGTACCCTTATTCACAACATGGTTGTTGGTGTCTCTGAGGGCTTCGAGAAGAAGCTTGAGCTCACCGGCGTTGGTTACCGTGTAGCACTTAAGGGCAAGGATCTTGACCTTTCCCTTGGTTATTCTCACCCAGTTCTCTATGTTGCACCTGAGGGCATTAGCTTTGAGGTACCTGATAACACTCACCTTACTGTTAAGGGTATTTCTAAGGAGAAGGTCGGCCAGGTTGCAGCTGAGATTCGTATGAAGCGTCCACCAGAGCCTTACAAGGGCAAGGGCATTCACTACGAAGGTGAGCACATCCGCAGGAAGCTCGGTAAGGCTGCTAAGTAAAGCAACCCTACTTTTAGGCTAAAAGACCATCACCCCGTTAGGTGATGGCATGTCTCTAAGGAGAAGGAATGAACAAGCAGCAGGCGAAAAAGGCGGGTCTTGAACGCCGCAAGCGCCGCGTACGTGCCAAGGTCTTTGGTACACCTGAGCGTCCGCGTCTTGCAGTTCACCGCACAAACGCAAACATTTATGCACAGCTTATTGACGACGCTTCTGGAAGAACTCTCTGCTCTGCCTCTACGCTTGACCCAGAGTTCCGTTCTACTGGCAAGGTTGGCTCCAACAAGGAGGCAGCTGAGTTCGTAGGTGAGCTTATCGGTAAGCGCGCTGCCGAGAAGAACGTCACTGAGGTCACTTTTGACCGTGGTGGCCGTCTCTATCACGGCCGCGTCAAGGCTTTGGCAGATGGCGCCCGCAACGCGGGCCTGAAGTTCTAGGAGGATTCAATGGCACGTGATCGTAAGCGCCAGCAGGATACGGATCTTCAGGAGCGCGTCGTTTATATTCACCGCGTTTCCAAGACCGTTAAGGGTGGCCGCCGTATGTCACTCGTTGCTCTGGTAGTCGTTGGCGACGGTAAGGGTAACGTTGGTATTGGCCAGGGTCGTTCCGCTGAGGTACCTCTGGCAATTCAGAAGGGCGTCGAGGACGCAAAGAGGAACATGTTCAAGGTCCCACTGACCGAGACTGGTTCCGTACCACACGCAGTCACTGGTCACTACGGTGCAGGTTCTGTTCTTATTAAGCCTGCATTCGAGGGTACTGGTGTTATTGCTGGCGGTCCTATTCGTCCACTCTTCGAGCTTGCAGGTATCACCAATGTACTTTCTAAGTCCCTTGGTACCGACAACGCTCTGAACATGATTAAGGCAGCAGCTGAGGGTCTGAAGGAGCTTTCCAGCCCAGAAGAAGCAGCTGAGCGTCGTGGCCTAACCGTCGGCGATATGTTCGTCGGAAAGGAGAACTAACGATGGCTAAGAACCTTAGCATCAAGCTTGTCCGTGGCGCTGTTGCAGGCGTCAAGAAGGACCAGACTGCTACGGTGAAGGCCCTCGGCCTCCACAAGATCGGCGATACCGTCGAGCAGCCTGACAACCCAAGCATTCGTGGAATGATCTTCAAGGTTAAGCACCTTGTCGAGGTTGAAGAGAACTAGAGGTAGTAATAATGCAGCTCAATGATCTTCGCCCCGCAGTGGGTTCGCGCAAAAATCGTAAGCGCGTAGGTCGCGGTAATTCTTCAGGCAATGGTACTTTTGCCGGCCGCGGTATGAATGGTCAGCTCTCCCGCTCTGGTGGCGGTAAGGGCGCTGGCTTCGAGGGTGGACAGCAGCCACTGGCTATGCGTCTTCCTAAGCTTCCTGGTTTCACTAACCACAACCGTGTTGAGTACGCTCCAGTCAACGTTGCTCGTCTGAACGCTCTCTTTGCAGATGGCGAGACCGTAGACGCAGAGGCTCTGGTTGCTAAGGGAGTTATCAAGTACAACTTCATCCCAGTCAAGGTTCTGGGTGATGGCGAGCTTTCTAAGAAGCTCACTGTTAAGGTCGACAAGGTTTCCGCCTCCGCAAAGGCTAAGATCGAGGCGGCCGGTGGAAAGGTTGAGGCCGAGTAGTGAGTAAAGGAATCGCCAACGCATTTCGTGTTCCGGAACTAAGGGGAAAGATTCTCCTTACGGTACTGATTCTTCTTCTGTACCGTTTTGGTGCCTATCTTCCTGTGCCCGGTGCTCCATTCCAGCAGATGCTTTCTGTTTATCAGAATGGTCTTGCTAAGAATGGCGCAATGGCCGTGCTTAACCTATTTTCGGGTGGCGCTCTTTCTCGCATGTCTGTTTTCAGTCTGGGCATCATGCCTTACATTACGGCTCAGATCATCTTCCAGATGATGCAGTCCGTTATTCCATCTCTTGGCGAGCTTGCTAAAGATGGTGAGAGCGGCCAGCGTAAGATTACGCAGTACACGCGTTATCTTACGGTTGGCCTAGCTCTGCTCAATGCAGTTGGTTACCTGTTCTTGTTTAAGAGCTATGGTGTATCTTTTGCATCTATGGAGGGCGTGCCTGAGGCACTTGAAAACTTCCTGGTAGTCTTTACCATGCTAGTTGGTGCCATCATTATTATGTGGCTCGGTGAGGTTATTACTCAGCAGGGTGTTGGCAACGGAATGAGTCTTATCATCTTTGCAAACATCATGGCTGGACTTCCAACAGCCCTTATTTCTTCAGTTGCTACTCGTGGAAACATTGTTCTCACTGTAGTTACTGTTGTGGTTATGCTCGCTATTATTCCGCTCATTGTTTACATTGAGCGTGGTCAGCGTCGTATTCCTATCAACTATGCCAAGCGCGTTGTTGGTCGTCGTATGATGGGTGGTCAGTCAACTTACCTTCCAATTAAGGTAAACACTGCAGGCGTTGTGCCAATCATCTTTGCATCTGCAATCCTGTACCTTCCTGCTCAGGTTGCTGTGTTCTTCCCAGGAGTAGAGTGGATTCAAAATCTTGCTACTTCACTTTCTTCTGGATGGGTTAACTGGGTTCTCTCAGTTATGTTCATTGTCTTCTTTGCATACTTCTACACCTCAATGGTGTTCAATCCAGAGGAGACAGCAGATCAGCTTAAGAAGCAGGGTGGCTTTATTCCTGGTGTTCGTCCAGGTACTGCTACTTCAACGTATATCAAGACTGTTATTGACAGAGTCACCCTTCCCGGTGCTATCTTTATGGCAGTTCTTGCAATCGTTCCAACCATTATTTTCTGGTTCACAGGCGATTCGTTGATACAGGCGTTTGGTGGAACTTCCGTCCTGATTATGGTCGGTGTTGCAATGGATACACTCTCTTCCATTGAGTCCCACCTTAAGATGCACAACTATGAGGGCTTCTTTAAGTAGTTCTTAATACGTAGCATAAAGGGGCCTGGAAACAGGCCCCTTTTATTATTTGAAAGGAAGGCGAAGCATGAACATTGTTCTTCTCGGCGCACCTGGCGCTGGCAAGGGTACACAGGCTCAGAAGCTCGTTGCAGAGTATGGACTTGCTCACATCTCAACCGGTGACCTTCTTCGTGCTGCTGTTAAAGCTCAGTCTGAGCTTGGCGTTAAGGCTAAAGAGTATATGGATGCTGGTCAGCTTGTTCCAGATCAGCTTGTAATTGACCTGGTAAAAGAGCGCCTTTCTGCAGACGATGCAAAGGCTGGTTTTATTCTTGATGGCTTCCCACGCAACACCGCTCAGGCAGTAACCCTTGATTCTGAGCTTCAGAATATGGGCCTCAAGCTTGATGCAGCTCTGCTTGTTGCTGTTGAGCCAGAGGTTATTGTTGAGCGTCTTTCTTCTCGCCGTACGTGCAAAGAGTGTGGTTATACTGCACCTGCTGGTACAGAGACTTGCCCAAATTGCTCTGGTGAGATGTATCAGCGTGATGACGATAAGCCAGAGACAATTCGTAAGCGTCTTGATGTATACGAGAACCAGACTTCTCCTTTGATCGAGTACTACAAGGGTCATGGAATTCTGAAGGAGGTCAACGGAGATCGTCCTGTTGACGAGGTATTCGCCGACGTAAAGACACTCCTCGCACTATGATTACGATAAAAACACCTGAACAAATCGAGGCAATGAAGGTGTCGGGCGCCCTTTCTAAGGCGGCCCTTCGTCGTGCTGGATCCATGATTAGACCTGGTGTTTCAACGCTCGAGATTGACCGCGCTGTTGAAGCTTTTATTAGACTTCATGGCGGAACCCCTACCTTTAAAGGCTACGGAGGATTTCCTGGATCTGTCTGCTCTTCTATTAACGAGCAGATTGTTCACGGTATTCCATCGGCTAACGTCATTTTGCAAGATGGCGATATTCTGACCATTGACACGGGTGCTACCGTTAACGGTTGGGCAGGAGATAACGCTTGGACGTTCTACTGCGGAACAGTTGACGAGAAAACCCAGGCACTTTGTGAGGTTACGCGCGATTGCCTTAAGGCAGGTATTGCAGCTGCTGTTCCTGGTGCTCGCCTTGGCGACGTTGGACATGCAGTTCAGAAGCTTGCTGAGGATAATGGCTACGGTGTCATTCGTGATTTTGTTGGCCATGGTATTGGTCGCAATCTTCACGAGGATCCAGAGGTCAGAAACTATGGTCGTGCAGGTAACGGCATTGTTCTTCGTGAGGGAATGGTAATTGCAATCGAGCCAATGATTGCCATGGGCACCTATGATTGCACCGTTCTTGAAAATGGTTGGACCGTTGTTACCGATGATGGCCTGCCATCAGCACATTATGAGAACACCGTTGCTATTACTGCCGATGGTCCTGTTATCGTCTCAGAAGACGAAGTTGGTCCATGGTGCGAGATGCAGGGTGGCATAGAGTAACTAATACATTGTTCTTCTCGCTATCTAATTGTGTTGAAAAAATAAGTGATAGACGAGTGGCACATTTTTATGTATTATTGATAACCGCTGTCGATGTGTCGAGAGGATGAAAGTTGGCTAAACAAGACGCGATTGAGCTTGAAGGCAAGGTACTAGAACCCCTGCCAAACGCTATGTTTAACGTTGAGTTAGAGAACGGCAAGACCATCCTTTGCACCATCTCAGGTAAGATTCGAATGAACTACATTCGAATTCTCCCTGGTGACAAGGTTGTAGTAGAGATTTCTCCTTACGATCTTACCAGGGGTCGCATTACTTACCGTTACAAGTAAGTAGTGTCCAGCCTTGTGCTATGCATGAGGCTATCTGTGTCTTTGCGCACGTTGCAAGGGCATATGTACGTAAGTACAGTCGGTATTTCACGCCAGCGGCTGGGCGAGTATATAGTTCGTATCAGCAGAACCGAAAGGAAGACACATGAAGGTACGTCCTTCGGTAAAGAAGATGTGCGACAAGTGCAAAGTCATCCGTCGCCACGGTAAGGTTTACGTGATTTGCGAGAACCCGCGCCACAAGCAGCGTCAGGGCTAAGGAAGGAGCACCAAGTTGGCCCGTATTAACGGCGTCGACCTGCCACGCGATAAGCGTGTTGAGGTCGGACTCACCTATCTTTACGGCATTGGTCAGACTCGTGCAACCAAGATTTGCAACGAGACTGGTATCGATGTAAATACTCGCGTCAAGGACCTCACAGAGGAAGAAGTCACCAAGATTCGTGACTTTATTGACGCTCATTACACCACCGAGGGCGATCTTCGCCGCGAGGTGCGTCAGAATGTTGCCCGCCTGATGGAGATTGGCTGCTACCGCGGCCTCCGTCACCGCAAGGGCCTCCCTGTCCACGGTCAGCGTACCCACACTAACGCTCGTACTCGTAAGGGTAAGAAGCGTCAGGTGGGCGGCAAGAAGAAGTAGGCGAGGAGTAGCTAATGGCACAGAAAAAGAACGCTCGCACTACACGCGTCCGCCGCTCCGAGCGTAAAAACATTGCAGTGGGCCAGGCCCACATCAAGAGCACATTCAATAACACGATTGTCTCTATTTCCGATCCCCAGGGTAATGTAATTTCCTGGCAGTCCGGTGGTACCGTCGGCTTCAAGGGCTCTCGTAAGTCCACTCCTTTTGCTGCACAGCTTGCAGCAGAGGCAGCAGCAAAGGCAGCAATGGAGCACGGTCTCCACAAGGTAGCTGTTTTTGTTAAGGGCCCAGGCTCTGGTCGCGAGACCGCAATCCGTTCCCTTCAGGCAGCAGGCCTCGAGGTTTCGGGTATTCAGGATAAGACACCTATTGCACACAACGGCTGCCGTCCTAAAAAGCGCCGTCGCAACTAGCACGAAAGGACAAGCAAATGGCAATTGATAGGACCCCGGTCCTTAAAAGATGTCGTCAGCTTGGCATCGATCCCGTTGTGATGGGGATCAATAAGACTTCTAACCGTGAGCCACGTCGCCGTCGTCGCCAGGAGAGCGAGTACGGTATGCAGCTCCGTGAGAAGCAGAAGGCTAAGTTCATTTACGGCGTCCTTGAGAACCAGTTCCACGGTTACTATGAGATGGCTAAGAAGAACCCAGGCATTACTGGTGACAACCTGATGAGCATCCTTGAGACTCGTCTTGACAACGTCATCTTCCGCCTTGGCTTTGCTCGTACACGTAAAGAGGCTCGTCAGACTGTCCGTCACGGTCACATCACCGTTAACGGTCAGCGCGTTGACATTCCTTCTTATCGCGTAAAGAGCGGCGATGTTATCGCTGTTGCTTCCAAGGCAAAGGATCTTCTTCCAATCAAGGAAGCTCTCATTTCCTCCGAGCACATGGCAGTTCCTGCATGGCTTGAGGTTGACATTGAGAAGCTGCAGGGCACTGTTCTTCAGCTTCCAACCCGCGATCAGATCGACCTTGAGATTGACGCACAGCTGATCGTCGAGCTCTACTCCAAGTAAGCCCGACCCGTTTTGGAGGTAGCAATGTCCGAATTTATCCGACCAAACGTGTCGGTAGATGAAATCGGCGCAAACGTCGCTCGTGTGAGCGTAGAGCCGCTTGAGCGTGGCTATGGTGACACGCTTGGCAACTCCCTCCGCCGCGTACTGCTTTCCTCTCTTGAGGGAGCTGCGGTTGAGGCCATCCAGATTGATGGCGTTCAGCATGAGTTCACTACGGTTGAAGGCGTCTATGAGGACGTTACTGACATCGTTCTGAACGTTAAGGGCCTAGTTTTCCGCAACACCAACAACTCTGATGAGGCTGAGGCTTCCATCTCTGTTGATGGTCCTTGCAAAGTCACTGGTGCTGATCTTGATGTTCCTATGGGCTACGAGCTGGTTAACCCAGCTCAGCACATTTGCACTCTTGCTGAGGGAGCTCATCTTTCCATGAGACTTCGCCTTGGTAATGGTCGCGGTTATGTTTCCGGTGAGGATAACGAGCGTGAGAGCGATCCAATTGGATTCATTCACGTTGACTCGATCTTCTCGCCAGTTCGCCGCTGCGCTAAGGCTGTTGAGCCTTGCCGTGTTGGCCGTCACACCGACTATGATCGTCTGGTGCTTGAGGTTGAGACCAATGGTGCAATCAGCCCTCGCGAGGCTGTCGTTGAGGCTGCAAACATCATTAACCAGCACATGAGCGCATTCATGGGACTTACTGATTTTGACGAGACTCAGGAAGAGGCTTCGATTTTTGCTAAGGCAGACGTCGAGGACGATTCCGAGCTTGAGAAGCAGGTTGAGGATCTGGACCTTTCCGTCCGTTCTTACAACTGCCTCAAGCGTGCAGGAATTCACTCTGTCCGTCAGCTCGTTGATTTCTCTGAGAACGATCTTCTCAACATCAGAAACTTTGGTGTTAAGTCTATTGAAGAAGTCAAGGAAAAGCTCGAGAGCATGGGCCTGTCCCTTAAGGCTTAGTCGCGCCTTGTCACGCATAGGAGAATGTAAATTATGAGGCACAATAAGAAGAGGGGCATGAAGCTTGGTACTGATGCTAGCCACACCAAGGCCATCAAGAAGAGCCTGATCCAAGCCCTTTTCACTAACGATCGTATTAAGACTCTTGACGTCCGCGCTAAGGCAGTTCGCGGCGAGGTCGACAAGGTCATCACTTGGGCAAAGCGCGGCGACCTTCACGCTCGTCGTCTTGCTATGGCCAAGGTTGGTAACGCAGAGCTTGTCCGTGAGGTATTTGACAAGGCTGCTCAGGGTATGTGGGCTGACCGCAACGGCGGCTATACCCGTATCATGAAGCTTGGTCCTCGTAAGGGCGATGCTTCTGAGGTTGTTATCCTTGAGCTTGTTACCGAGCCAGTTCAGCCAAAGGCTTCTAACAAGAAGGCTAAGGCTACCAAGGTTGCTCCTGCTCCTGTAAAGGAAGAGGAGACCGAGGCTCCAGCAGAGGAGACCGAGCAGACCGAAGAGGCTGCAGAGTAACTTCTGTCAAAGTGAATCTGAAGAGGTCCTGGCTTTTTGCTGGGACCTCTTTTTCAAATGAAGGAGGGTTGTCATGATTGAGTTCAAAAACGTATCTTTCGCATACGGTACGTTAGCTGCTACACAATCTTTGACTGACTCTGCTTCTAAAGATGCCATAGGAGCCACTGAGAGCCAATCTCCGCACCCAATGGCACTAACCCTTGATAACGTTTCATTTACCCTAAAGCCGGGCTCTAGAACGGTTGTGCTTGGCCACAATGGTTCAGGCAAGTCAACGCTTGCAAATCTTTGTAATGCATCACTTTTTCCTCTATCCGGAGAGGTTTTAGTAGACGGCAATTCAGTGACCGTAGTGCCGTCTACTCAGATTTCTTCCGTTGTGGGAATGGTTCGTCAAGATCCAACAGCGCAGCTTGTTTGTGCAACTGTCTTTGATGAAGTTGCCTTTGGCCCTGCTAATCTTGGTTTGCCAAAAGAAGAGATAGTTTCTCGCGTTACTCAAACACTGGAGCTTTGTGGCATTGCCGATTTGATTGATGCGCCTACCCATACGCTTTCTGGAGGCCAACAGCAGCTTGTTTCTATTGCAGCAGCGCTTTCAGTGCAACCACGTTATCTGGTGCTTGATGAGGCATTTGCGCAGCTTGATACTCGATTCAGAAATCACCTTTCTAACCTGGTAAATACCCTTGTTACAAACGGAATGGGTATGCTTGAGATTTCTCATTCGTTTGAGTCTCTTCCCGGGGCTGATCAGGTACTTGTTTTGGAGAAAGGCCAGCTAGTTTGGTCGGGAACTCCCACAGAGTTTCTCTTGGATGCAAACGCAATCGCAAACGCTGGTTTTGATGATGCACTCACAGCAACAGCGCATATAGCTGCACAGGCTGGCTATAAATTTGATGTGCCTTTTAACGCATCAGAGTTTGTTGCGTTTCTTGTTCAGAACAACCTTGCGTTTGATGCTTTGGATACCCTTGTGTATCAGCGTGCCCTTGAGGTGGTGCGAGCAAACAACTATGACGGAATCCAGGCTCTTGGAGAGACGCACGAGCTGGCGGTTTGTGGCGTGTCTCATGCGTTTGACAAGCCCGTTCTGCATGACGTAACTATTTCCTCTACGGGAGAGCTTGTTGTTATGGTAGGCGCTTCTGGCTCTGGAAAAACAACCTGCGCCCGCATAGCAGCTGGCCTCATAGAGGCTGATACCGGGCACGCAACAATCGATGCGCGACTGGTGCGTCCTGGAGATGTCGGCATGTGTTTCCAGCGCCCCCAGGATCAACTCTTTGCCCAAAGTGTTGCTGAAGATATCGCGTTTGGTCCAATTAACAAGGGTTTCTCGCCAGATGATGTTGAGGCGCTTGTCGCGTATGCGGCAGCGCGGGTGGGGCTTGACCAGCAGGTCATGGGCGCGTCTCCGTTAACACTTTCTGGTGGCCAAGCTCGTCGCGCAGCGCTTGCAGGAACGCTGGCCTGCGCAACATACGCGGTAGTGTTTGATGAGGCAACGTCTGGACTTGATGGCGAGGCGCGTTCGCAGGTTCTGCATCTTGCTCGTGAGCTGGCAAACGAAGGCAAAGCGGTTCTTGCAATCACCCATGATGTAAGCGAATGGCTTCCTTTTGCTGACAGAGTAGTGTTTCTCGAGAAGGGCTGTGTTGTTGCAGACGTCAATGTGCAAGAAGCACAGACAACCCCAGAGATATACGAGGCGGCGCAGCTTGATTGCCCACTGTTGGTAAGCGTATTGCATGAGCTTTTGGAGGCCTGCTATGTCTAAGTGCCCCTGTGCTCTGCTTAAGCACTTCTCGCTTGCTTCATTGACAGCGCAGGCAAAAATCGTTGCCACTTTTGTGGGTATTGTTGCTCTCTTCTCAGTTCAACAGCCACTTGCCTTTGCGGTGTTCGCCTTGATTTGCGTGAGCCTTTTGTGGAGTGCTCGTGTAAGCTTGCCAGAGTTTTTGCGCGTAGCAAAGCCTGCAGCGTTCATTCTGCTTATATCATTTGTTGCCAATACGCTGGTGTTTATTGGACATCCCGATATCATTTTCTCCGGATCAGTTGGTCTTTCTGTGGCGGGTTTTTACAGAAGTACCGTGGCTATTGCCCGCGTGTTGCTTGCCTTGGCGCTGGTTTTATCGGTTGCGTCAACAACTACGCCTACGCAGCTTGCTGATGGCTTTTCTGTACTGTTACTGCCTCTGCGTCTTATTCGTGTTGACGTTGATGGTTTGAGCATTGTGCTCTCAATTGCTCTGAGGGCAATTCCGCTTACTTTAGAAGAACTCGACAGAATTAGAGCAGCTCAGAGGGCACGTGGATTCAATTTTGAATCGGGCGGTATTGTTGATCGAATCAAAAAGTGGTTTACGCTTTTGGTACCGCTGACCGTCTCGCTCTTTCAGCGCGCAGATCAGATGGCGCAAACAATGACAGATCGCTGTCTTGGCGCAGCTAAACGTACACGTATCTCTGCAAAAATGCAGCTTGTTGATTGGGTAGTGTTGCTGCTGTGGGTTGCACTGTGCCTTGGTCTTACAACGCTGTAGTGATCTTGCATTGCAGGTACTGCCTTGCATTGCTGTAGCGTTCTTGCGTCCAGCAGCTACAATACGTGCGTCAACTTTGAGCCTACGATACAATCACTCTAGTGGGTACAAGTCATTTCAGGGAGCTTCATGAACTCAGAAACATCACAAAATATTGCATCAAATTGCAGTTTTGATGCATGCGAGGAGGCTTCGGCTGAGCCTTCAGCTTCTGAGACTCTCGCTAAAGCTCCTTCTGAGCCTGAAGCTACGCTTGTTATCCAGCTGGGCTACCGCGGCGCTGCATTCTGCGGCTTTGCCGAGCAGCCCACCCAGCGCACCGTGGCAGGAGACCTTCGCCGCGCGCTTCAGACCGTTTTGCGCAGAGAGGTCGAGCTCACCTGCGCGGGCAGAACCGACGCCGGCGTGCACGCCCAGGCCCAGTACGTGAGCCTGCCTGTGTACGGCGCTGAGCTGGCGCTGTCTGGCGAGAAACTCGTCCGCTCGCTCACCGCTCTGACCGACGATGACATCTCTATCCGACAACTCTTCCGCGCCCCACAGGGTTTCTCGGCACGCTTTGATGCCCAGGCTCGCTCGTATCGCTATCGCATTTGTGCAGGTAGCGCTCGTCCCGTGCTGGGCTGGGACCACGTGTGGTGGTACAACGGCCACTTGGACGCAGAGCTTATGGACAAGGCGGCGCAGGCGCTGGTGGGAGAGCACGATTTCAAGAGCTTCTGCAAGGCAATTTCTGCCGAGGGCAAGCCAACGCATCGTTTTGTGGAGCGCCTTACCGTTGAAGAAATTGAAGAGGCTGGCGAGAAACTCATTGCAGTTGATATTACGGGCAACGCCTTCTTGCATAACATGGTGCGTACGATTGTGGGCACGCTGGTTGAGATTGGCCGAGGTCACAGGCCTGTTGAGTGGATCGACGAGGTTCTAGCCGCCCAGAATAGAATTGCCGCTGGTAGTTGTGCGCCTGCTCAGGGCCTCACGTTTGTGTGTGTTCGCTATCCAGAGGGCGTTTTGCAACCCTGGTAGCGCTTTCGGCTCCTTGATTGCGTCGCAGTTTCTGTGTGCTAATCCAGCTTCATCGGTCTTCTCGCGCCGTTTACGAAGTCTTTTCTACCACTTGTATTGTGTGTGGTGGTTTCCCTCGCAAAGAAATAGCATCATAGAAGAGAGCGTCTTTTTTATGAGCTCTTGCAGAGCTGATGTACCGTAAGGCAGGGAGCCAGTATGTTTAGGAAAAGAGAAAGATTTGAGCGCAGTGATGTCCCGCGCGAGAGTCCCTATACCAACGTGATTGGCCTTGCCGTAATTGCCATTGTTGCTGTTCTTGTAGGCATTGTTGTTGTAACTCTTTGGGATCGCGCGCAGCTTGAGTCTCACTTGGGAGATCATGGGCTTAACAAGGCTGTAAAGAGCCAAAGTGTTTCAGGCAATCCGGATGGCACTACACAATCTGATGATGACTTTCTTACCTATGCCGTTATCAGCACAAATTCGCTTAAGGCAGGGGATTCGACTCTTCAGTCTGTACGGCTTTTGGTCATTGATCGCACGCAGGGAACCGGCCATATAGTGTCTATTCCTACTGATGTGTATGCAGAAGTAGACTCAAACGCTAAAACACTGGCAGATATTTACAAAGATGACGGTCAGAGCGCTTTTGTTAGCGCACTTGCTTCTGTCACCAACATCAAGATTACGCACGTTATCATTGCCACAGATGATGTGTGGGAGAAAATCTCGGCACTTTCTGGTTCGGGCGCTCGTTCACTGGTAAGCAATGCTTCTAGTTTGTTGTCTTCAATGATTACCGATATGAAGCCCAATCAGCTTCTTGAGCTTGTAGAGATTGTGCAGCCAATTGGCGTGTCTAATCTTGAGCATGATGAAGCTCCTGTAGTTGAAGGTTCAAGTGGCACTACCGTTGACGCTACGGCCTTAGGAAAGCTTGTTGGCATGCTTGTATAGACGTTATGGTCATTGTGTGTAGCACCGCTCCTACAAAATAGGTCAGATGTCCACATAACAGCAGTTAAACACGATATGTGGAGAGATTTTGATAGAATAAAAATGTCTTTTTAATTCACTTTTTATGGGTAAACTGGTATCTAAAATTTAGGACCAGTTTGGGGGATGTGGAATGCACGAGCGCTCATACAATCCACATATGATTTCGGTTCTCATGGCCGCTGATAATGATGCTGATGCTATTAGAACGGTAATTAGGCAGCTTCAAGAGCAGACATACCCTCATTGGGAGCTCATCATCGTTGACAACAGCTCCGATCCCCAGATTGCTCGCATGTTAGATAACCTTGCCAATCAAGAGCCTCGTTTAGATGTCTTGTGCCAATCGGGCATTAGCCATTTTGTTGCGCTCGAGATTGCTCAGGGTCGTGCTCGCGGAGCCTATACGCTTACCACTGAGCCTTCTTATAGGTTTAATTCCCACGTTTTACAGGAGCTTTATTCTGCAGCTACCGCTTTGGGTCCTGTTGGTTCACCTAAAGCAGCAGATATTGTTATTGCGCACATGAAAACCGCCAATGCGCCTATGGAATGCAAAAAAGCTTTTGGTGCAAAAGCTTCTTCATTGTTGCAGGTATTTGAGGAGTCGCAGCTTCCTTATTTGACGTCCATGAGCGGAAAGCTGTGTTCAACGCGTATTCTGACCGAGATTAAGCATGAGCCAGAAACTGATGGCGAGTGCAGTTTTGTTGGCTATTGTTTTGAGATTGCAAAAAATGTTACATACGCCCCAGAAGCAATTTTTGTTGATGTACCAGCGGAATCTTCTGAGGAAGAAAAAACTATTGCTGCTTCTATGGACAAGCTTACTCAGGAGCGTCAGGCGCTCATGGCTCTTGCCAAGCATCTTGGCTTTGCAAACTCCAAAAAAGTTCAAAAGTTGATTAGTCGCTACCTGATCAGCAAACTTCTTAAAAGCATGTATCCTATATTCAACGAAGAATCCCAGCTCAGCCATGAGGAAAAAGAAAACTTTATCGTCAAGATTCTTTCTAATCCTGTAGCGCACCTTATTGTCACTGAAGCAACTTCTCCGCGACTGGTAGCTCATGCCTTGCTTGGTGCTATTTTGTCTACTACAACACGAGCTCGTTATGCCTATGTACGTAGAGCCGTATGGTATGCACGTTTTATGCGCATTCCACTTGTATAAGCTTCAGCGACACATAAGTAGCATCAAAATTTAAGTGTGTGATTCTAGAGTAGCCCTGACGATTTGTGTTTAGAGCCAGTCTTTAGAGCCAGTCTTAACGCCTGTCCATGAGCGATTTAAACGTCTGTGCTATGCCGTCATTTTTGACACGGAAAAATCCCTCTTTGGCTAGATATGCATAGCGTGCAAACTTGTTGTCTTTTGGCAGAGTAATACCTCGCACCTGTGCAAAGAAAGCTTTTCCAGAGCCTGAGATTGCTGGGTTTTCAAACACGCGCTTTGCGTCCATGCGCTCAAAGCTCTTGGCGAGAAGATCGTGCACTTCTGAGTCAGTCTCACCTGCAGCATCATGTTCTTCTCGCCAGGTAAGCGCGTCTTTTGTAAGCAGCGCGTAGTTGATGCCGCGTAGCGTGAGCGCGTTGAGTACCACGTCTGAGGTAATGTTGCGCTCGTCCACAACATCCATCATGTCGTTCCAGCGCTCAAGTGGGATTTTAGGCTGACGCTGCGCAAAGGTAGCGGCTTCTGCATAGCCATTCTCGCGATAGTTGTAGAGCGCAGAGTCTGTGTACACTATGCGAGCTCCGCAGCAATGCGAGGCAATGAGGAAGGGATTGTCCACCCAGCCTGCACCAGGGACTTCTTTAAAGCTGATGTTGTTCTGGGTCAAGAATTCTTTGCGATAGAGCGCCGTCCAAATGGCAGGGTGGTGCAACAGAAGTTGTGCCATCTGGTCAATAGATTCGGGCTGATGCTTGGGCTTGACGCGGCCCTTATAAGCGCATGGAATCCTGTGCTCGGTAAAACCAGCGCCATTTTTTACCTGCGACTTTGCTCCCGCACGGCCATTTTTCTGGTTACCAAACACGCGCCAATAGGCTGAGCGCGCAATATCTATCTTGTCTTCTCCGCCGTTTGCCTGGATAAGATTAACAAGCTCTTGAATCATGGTTGGCTCAAGGTAATCGTCAGGCTCAACAATACCCACCCATGAGCCGTGAGCTGCGGCAATTCCACGATTACACGTTGCTCCGTAACCCTCATTTTCCTTGTCAATGATGACAATGCGACCATCACGGGCAGCGTATGCTTCCAAAAGAGCTAGAGACGAGTCAGTTGAGCCATCGTTGAGGCAGATAATCTCCAGGTTTGTGTAGCTCTGTGATTGAATACTTGCCAGGCATTGCTCCAGATAGTCTGCAACGTTGTATATGGGCACAACAAGAGAAACCAAAGGTTGGTGGTTTTGAGCGTGACTCATCTAAACTCCTTTTGATTGCTGCTTTATACTATATAGGCATCAACTCACTCACGAAGTCACATTTTGAGGAAATATGAAGCGCACCGCCCTTGTCATAGTCACCTTTAAACGCCAGGAATTGCTTTCCAACCTGCTCAATTCCATTACGCAGCTCACGCAGGCTCCATGGCGCATCATTGTTGTGGACAACGAAAACTCCTCTGAGACAGCCTCTCTTGTGTCGGAGTTTTCGGAGAAGGTCAAAACCACGTGGGGAGAAACCACTGATGATCCCGACGCTCATGGTGGCACTAATCGCGTGTGTTACGTCCCTATGGAGCAAAACACTGGAGGCTCCGGCGGCTTCTCTGAGGGTGTGCGCGTAGGTTATGAGCTGGGTGCCGAGTGGTTCTGGGTTATGGACGATGACGTAGCTGTGCTGCCTGATGGTCTTGATAAGCTTGACGCATGGTCAGACAAGGCTGAGGTTATCCAAGGTCAGCGCTATGACTTTGATGGTGGTCCTTTCTTCTGGCAGTATCGCTTTAGCACTGCGCTAGGCATCTACAATCCGCTGGCAAAGGCTGGCTTTGATGGTGTTTCTTACCGCGAGTGCAATGTGATGTGCTTCGAGGGCGCTTGCTTTAAGCGTTCTGTAGTGCAGAAGATTGGCCTGCCCGATGCACGTTTCTTTATCTACTGGGATGACGCCTTATATGGCTATTTAGCCAGTAAGATAACGCAGCCTATTTTGATTCCAGACTTTGTTCTCTCAAGATGTCGAGAAGTTCCTGGTCAGAGTATTGGTTCTGTACGTCAGCTTAATTCAACCTCTGATATGACGCGCTATTACATCACACGTAACCGCGGCTATATTGCCCGTTACTTCCAGGTTCACGGTGATTACAACCCTGTGCTCTTTGGTGTTGGTACCGCTCTGACCTTTGCAAAAGAGATTATTCGACTCATTTTGGTAGATAGAGCGCACTTCTCGTCTGGCCTTTCTCGCCTTATTAAGGGTTGGAAGGATGCACGCCTTATCTATAAAGATGCAACCTGGCGTCCGCAGCCTCCACTTGAGTAAGACTCAGAGCCGGCATTTTGTGTCGGCTTTTTTGCTGCCTTAATGCTCAACAAAAGTGATCACTGAGGGACGAATTGTGGCGCATTTGTGAAAGGCGACGAATGCCTACTTACAAAAAATCGAATTATTTTATGACCATTAATAAATTTTGTAATTAGCGAAGTTTCTAGCTAATTTTCTACCTGCAGAGATATTGGCTGCCGCAACGTGTCAATACATAATTTTGTATTCGTGTGGAAATTTCACAATATATTGTTATAGTTCTCGAACCCAAACACTATAACTTGTGGCATAGTAGTTTCCATCACACAAGCGGGTTCCCAACTACTTCGCTTAGGCAAAAGCTTAGAAACCGCAGTGATAATCCAATTAAACACGCATGAAAGCGTTGCTTTCACCAACGTTTGTTCAAGGAGTTTGCACATGAAGATTATCAAGCGCAATGGCTCAGAGGTCACCTTCGAGGTTGAGAAGATTGTTAACGCAATCGCTAAGGCTAACGCAGAGGTCCCTGAGGATCAGCGCCTGACTGAGCGTGAGATTCAGTTTGCTTCTCTCAACGTTACCGATGAGTGCGAGAAGGCTGGACACACCGTCACCGTCGAGGAGGTCCAGGACCTTGTCGAGGATCAGCTCATGGCTCTTGACCGCTTTGAGGTTGCTCGTAAGTACATCATTTACCGCTACATCCAGAACCAGAAGCGTCACAAGAACACCACCGATGACAAGATTCTGTCTCTGATTGAGTGCAACAACGAGGAAGTCAAGCAGGAGAACTCCAACAAGAACCCTACCGTTGTTTCTGTTCAGCGTGACTACATGGCTGGTGAGGTTTCTAAGGACCTCGTTCAGCGTGAGCTTCTTCCAGAGGATATTGTTGCTGCTCACAACGAGGGTCTTATCCACTTCCACGATTCCGATTACTTTGCACAGCACATGCACAACTGTGACCTCATCAACCTTGATGACATGCTGCAGAACGGCACTGTTATCTCCGGTACTCTGATTGAGCGTCCACACAGCTTCTCCACTGCATGCAACATTGCAACTCAGATCATTGCTCAGGTAGCATCCTGCCAGTACGGTGGTCAGTCCATCTCCTTGGCTCACCTTGCTCCATTTGTTGATGTTTCTCGTAAGAAGATCCGCAAGACCGTTATGGAGGAGATGAACTCCGTCGGTGTTGAGCTCTCTGCTGAGCAGCTCAACGAGATGGTTGAGAAGCGCCTTCGTGATGAGGTTTCTCGTGGTGTTCAGACCATTCAGTACCAGGTTGTCACTTTGATGACCACCAACGGCCAGGCTCCTTTCATTACTGTCTTCATGTATCTCAACGAGGCAAAGAATGAGCAGGAGAAGGAGGACCTTGCACTCATCATTGAGGAGATGCTCCGTCAGCGTTACCAGGGCGTAAAGAACGAGGAGGGTGTCTGGATTACTCCTGCATTCCCTAAGCTCATCTACGTTCTTGAAGAGGACAACGTTTACGAGGATTCCAAGTACTACTACCTCACTCAGATGGCTGCAAAGTGCACCGCTCGCCGCCTTGTCCCAGACTACATCTCTGAGAAGAAGATGAAGGAGTACAAGCTTTCTAAGGGCGAGAAGGAAGGCGAGGGCGATACCTTCACTTGCATGGGCTGCCGTTCCTTCCTGACTCCAGACCGTTCTGGTAATGGCTTCAACAACGTTGCTCGCGCAAAGAACTATGAGCCAAACAAGCCTAAGTATTACGGCCGCTTCAACCAGGGTGTTGTAACTATCAACCTTCCTGATGTTGCTCTTTCTGCTGGTCGCGATATGGACAAGTTCTGGAAGATTTTTGATGAGCGTCTTGAGCTTTGCCACCGCGCACTTCGTGCTCGTCACGATCGCCTGAAGGGCACCCTGTCCGATGCTGCTCCTATCCTTTGGCAGTACGGCGCACTTGCTCGCCTGGACAAGGGTGAGGTTATCGATCCTCTGCTTTACGGCGGATATTCCACTATCTCCCTTGGTTATGCAGGCCTATACGAGTGCGTTAAGGCTATGACTGGTCACAGCCACACTGACAAAGAGGCAACTCCATTTGCACTCCAGGTTATGCAGCACATGAACGATAAGTGCACCGAGTGGAAGGAAGCAGAGGATATCGATTACTCCCTCTACGGAACTCCTCTTGAGTCCACTACCTACAAGTTTGCTAAGGCACTTCAGCGTCGCTTTGGTGTTATCCCAGGCATCACCGATAAGGGCTACATCACCAACAGCTACCACGTCCACGTTGCAGAAGAGATTGACGCATTCCAGAAGCTCCAGTTTGAGTCTGAGTTCCAGCGTCTTTCCCCAGGTGGAGCAATCTCTTACGTTGAGGTTCCTAACATGCAGGACAATATCGAGGCTGTTCTCAGCGTCATGCAGTTCATCTATGACCACATCATGTATGCAGAGCTCAACACCAAGTCTGACTTCTGCCAGGAGTGCGGTTATGACGGTGAGATTCAGATTGTCGAGGAGGACGGTAAGCTGGTTTGGGAGTGCCCACACTGCGGCAACCGTGACCAGACCAAGATGAACGTTGCTCGTCGTACCTGCGGCTACATTGGTACCCAGTTCTGGAACCAGGGCCGTACCCAGGAGATCAAGGACCGCGTCCTTCACCTCTAAGATTTATGTACTAGACAAACGAGCAGAAGAGCGCCTTGGCCCTTCTGCTCGTTTTTATTATCTCTATCAGGTAACATCCACAATATGTGGAAGTTACCCATCAAAGGTTATGTATGAACTATTCAAATATTAAGTTTTCAGATATTGCAAATGGTGTTGGCGTAAGAACAACTCTGTTTGTTTCAGGCTGCCGTCTGCACTGTGAAGGCTGCTTTAATTACGAGGCGTGGGACTTCAAGAGCGGCGGAGAGTTTACTCCAGAAGTTGAGCAAGAGATTATTGACTCTCTTGCACCTGTCTATATCAACGGTCTTTCCATCCTTGGTGGAGAGCCTTTTGAGCCAGAAAACCAAGAAGGTCTTGTTGAGTTTGTCGAGAAGGTCAGAGCTACCTACCCACAAAAGAGCATTTGGATGTATTCGGGTCACACCTGGGATCAGCTGACCGAGGGAAAGTGGCACACAGAGTACACTGACCGCATTCTGTCTTGTATTGATGTACTGGTGGACGGTCCATGGGTTCAGAGTCTCCACGATATTACCTTGCGTTTTAGAGGCTCTTCCAACCAGCGTCTTATTGATGTTCCTAAAACGCTTGCTTCAGGAGAGATTACACTTTGGTCCGATGGACCTATGCTGAGCTCTCGTGAGATGTAAGAGCTTCAAAGCG
>CALHDX010000121.1:0-13260 GCA_938023105.1 uncultured Atopobium sp. | reverse complement strand
GAAAGAGGCTGTACAAACGTTTTTTCAGGAACTTATAAAGATTGTGAAAACAAATATATTTATTTCGCTTTGTACAGTTTCAGCAATTTCATTAATTTTAGTTAGTAATTACAGCCAGTTTATTGCCCCAAATTTAACCAGTATGGGATTTGATATAAAGTTCCTAGGAATCGTTACCGCTGCTGCAAGTTTAGGCGAGTTTTTTGGATCGAGGCTTACAGCAAAGATAGTGAAAACACTTAAAGACTCTTATAAGAAATCCGCTGGAGATATTATTGCGTTTTCAGGAAACGTAGAATTTCTCGTTATTTTAGTTATTCTTTCCGTGATTGCGATCTTGATGCTATGCGCTGGGCTAATCCCAAGTATATACGTATGTATTTTTACTTATGTAGCGATTAATTTATTTTCAACCACTTTGAGTATTTTGATAAACAATCAAATGAATTTAATCGCTGAAGAGAATAATCGCGCAACATTACTCTCCGTATCAAATCAGATTGAAGAAATCGCATCAGTGGTTTCGGATCCGTTAATTGGAGTTGCCTTAGACCTTTCAGGATTTGGAACAACTTATGTTGGTTTAGGCTGTATTACTCTTGTAGTAATAGCCCTTATTTTTAGTATCCATTACAGGAAATATAGATAGTCATAATCTCAACTTCTCATAATCTATTGGGTTAAAGTTATCTGGAAAGTTTACGTGAACATACACTCACCAGCCGGCAAATGATATTCTTGTAGTGTCAAATTTTTCGCACTGTGGTCTTTGGAGGACACATGCTTAGTTCTGTCGAAATCAAACCCGATGTCTACTTTGTAGGCGCCCTTGACTGGAACGCTCGCGAGTTCCACGGCTACACCACTGAGCAGGGCATCACCTACAATGCATACCTTATCTTGGACGAGAAGGTCACGCTTATTGACACCGTCAAGCGCCCATTCTCCGAGGAGCTGGTCGAGCGCATTAAGAGCATCATCGATCCAGCAAAGATTGACGTTCTGATCTGCAACCACATTGAGATGGACCACTCCGGCAGTGTTCCTCGCATTCTGGAGCTCGCGCCAAACGCCGAGGTCTACGCAAGCGCACCTCAGGGCGTTAAGGAGCTCAAGGCTTTCTATGGCGAGAATATCAACGTCAACGGCGTAAAGACGGGCGATACGCTCAACATTGGTAAACGCACCCTGACCTTTGTGCAGACCCCAATGGTCCACTGGCCAGACAACATGGTCACGTATTCCGACTATGATAAGATCCTCTTCTCCAACGATGCATTTGGCCAGCACTACGCTTCAAGCACCCGCTTTGAGGACGAGTCCGACTACTGCGAGGTCATGAAGCAGGCTCGTAAGTACTACGCAAACATCGTTCTCCCTTACGGTCGTCAGGCTGACTCTGCTGTTACCGCAGTTAAGGGCATTGGTCTGGAGAACATCGATATTATCGCCCCAGCTCACGGCGTTGCATGGCGCTCCCACATTGCCGACATCATTTCCAAGTACGAGGAGTGGACTACCGGCAAGCTTGAGGAGAAGGCCCTGGTTGTGTACGACTCCATGTGGGGTTCAACCGACAAGATGGCTCACGCTCTCCTTGACGGTTTCCTGGCCGAAGGCATTCCTGCCCAGCTCATCGACCTCAAGGAGACTCACATCTCCAACGTCATGTATCACTTCTTGGATTCCAAGTATGTCTGCGTTGGTTCGCCTACGCTGAACTCTAAGTTCCTGCCTACCGTTTCTTCGTTCCTGACCTATATGAGCGGTCTGTCTCCAAAGAACGACCACCGTATTGGTTTTGCATTTGGTTCTTACGGTTGGGCTCCACTTGGACCAAAGATGGTCCAGGCCGAGCTTGAGGCAGCAGAGTTCACTATGCCACTGCCTGTTTACGCTATCGGTTGGCTTCCTTCCGACGAGGACCTGGATGCCGTTCGTGCGCAGGTCAAGGATCTGGTCGAGGCCGGCAAGCAGCTCTAATCTAACGGTATATTGAGCAAGACCCCCACATTCACGCTGAATGTGGGGGTCTTTTGCTGTAGAGGGGGAGTTAAGCGGGTAAGAATGATGCAAATGACCCCGAAATGACCCCGAAATGACCCCGAAGTGACCCGAAGTGGTAAAAAATGCGTTTAGTTGGAGATTTCATTTTTCTGCATACAACGTTTGCCCAGATAAAAGTTTTTAAGGCGGTAAAAAATCGTCTTAGTTGGAGATAAATCAACCAAATTTCAATTTTCATTTCCAACTAAACGGGTTTTTTACCTTTTTCGGCACATAATTTTAGGCGTAAAAGTTACGTATTCATGGAAATGAATTAATTGGACGAGTTATTCAAAATTCTGCATCAAATATTGGGAACTGCGTGTTAGCCAGAATTAACGCAGAAAATAGAGAAGCATGATATTAAAATGGCTGGCAAAATCGCAGAAAAGTAATTCGTATCGCGGGAAAAGCGTGCTGCTCGTATAGTTGACGCTATCACCTCGCGGAGCCGTTCGCGCCATCGCGTCTCGCGCCTGACGTTTCATGGCGAGACTGTGTCAAATTCCTGAAGACTACAAGGTAGAGCGCGTTAGAGTACAATAGACTACACGAAAAGTAACTTCGAAGAGGTAGGTGCCCATACACTCGATGGACATTGCGTTAAGTATTGGAATAACTCTGCTGCTTACCCTGGTAAACGGCTTTTTTTCTGCGGCCGAGATGGCCATTGTTAGCTCTCGTCGCGCGGCACTTGAGGCGGACGTGGACGAGGGCGATCCAAGAGCCCTTGCTGTCATTGACATTGCCACTGATCGCGGATATTTCCTCGCAACAATCCAGGTCGCAATTACCCTGGTAGGCTTTGCTTCCTCAGCATTTGCTGCAACAAGCCTTTCTGCGCCATTTGGCACTTGGCTTATTAGCATTGGTGTCCACGCTGACCTGGCGCTTCCTTTGGCCGTCGTGGCTATTACGCTGATTGTTTCGTTCTTTTCCGTGGTCATCGGCGAGCTGGTTCCAAAGAGCATTGGCCTAGCAAACTCCGAGGCAGTGGCCAAAGCAGTCGTCGGCCCTATGAAGGCGTTCATGCAGATTGTGCGTCCGCTTGTGTTCATCACGTCTGCCTCGGCAGATGCGGTTACCACGCTGATAGGCATTGACACCACCAACGATCATCAAGAGGTCACCGAGGAAGAACTTCGCTACATCGTCAAGGATTCCGAGGACCTTTCTGAAGAAGAAAAATCCATGATCCACGAGGTCATCGAGATGGGCGACACCGTTGTCCGTGAGGTAATGGTCCCGCGCGTTGACATGACCGCCATGGAGGACACTGCAACTATCGCCGAGGTCCTGCGCGTCATGCGCCAGACGGGTTTCTCGCGCATCCCTATCTACCACGAGAATATCGATCGCATCGTGGGCATCGCTCACATCAAAGATTTGCTGGAGCCGGCGCTTGACCAGCACGATAGTGACGAGAAGATCGCGCGCTTCGTACGTTCTGCTGACTACGTGCCCGACACCAAAGACATCATTCCACTACTCACTGAGATGCAGACAAGCCGCGACCAGATGGTCATCGTTGTTGACGAGTACGGTGGAACCGCTGGTGTCATCACCGTTGAGGACATCGTCGAGGAGATTGTCGGCGAGATTGAGGATGAGTTTGATCCGGACAACAAGTACCTGACGCAGCTCTCTGATAGAGAGTGGCTGGTAGATGGTCGTTTCTCGCTCAATGATGCAGCTGAACTTGGATGGCCGGTTGGGGAATCCGAGGAGTACGAGACTATCGCGGGCTTTGTGCTGGATTTGGCAAATCATCTGCCTCGTCCAGGTGAGGTTTTTGAGAAGGATGGCTACGTGTTTCGCGTGCAGTCGATGCGTCGTCGCAGACTGTCTTTGTTGCGTGTAATTGCCCCAGAACCACAGGTAGACGGTGAATCTGAGCCAGCTGGCGAAAACTCTGACATATCAGAAAATGAATAACTAAAAGAATGATTACAATAGAGTGAACCAATAGAAAGAGGTTGAAATGGCGCAGTTGATTTCTATCAAAAAAGTTGTGGTAGGACCTAAAAACTTGACCGCTACCGTTGAGTTTTCGGCTAAAGCGCCACGTTTGACCTCGGAAAATGCTGAGGCAACTGAGCGCGTGCTTGAGCTTTTGCCAGGTCTTTCCGAGCACCTGTGCTTGGGTGACGCCGACGCTCGCTTTGGCCTTGTTGCCAAGGACACCGAGGTTGCGCACCTGCTTGAGCACGTAACCGTCGAGCTCCTGGCCCTGACCAACCTCGCGGGAGACGTTGCTTCGGGCAAGACTTCCCTGGTAGATTCCCGTCGCGGCCTCTACGAGATCATCCTCGCATGTCCAGACGACGTGCTGGTTGCAGCCTCGCTTTCCAGCGCTGTGTGGCTCCTCAACTGGGCATATGGCAACCAAGAGGACGCCGACCCGGACATCAATGCAATCGTCTCCGGCCTCGTTGCGCTCATCCAGAGCCTTGACGGCGAGAAGACCGATGAGCTTGCAGACTCCGCGGAACCTGAGACGGACGCTGCACCCCAGGCAGAGAGCGTAGAAGCAGAGAATTACGCTGCCGACAACTCCTCCGAGGACGTCGCTGACGCCGCAGCCGCTGATGCAGTTGAGGCTGAGGTTGCAGACGCTGAGGAGAACAACGCCGAGGTCGTAGGCATCGACGCAACTGACGAGGACGCGGTTGCGCCCGCAGATGTCGCCGAACCCGCAGCCGACGCCGAGCCCGCAGCCGACGCCGCCGAGGCACCCGCCGACGAGGCCATCGTAACTGAGCTCGCCGAGGCAACAGCTGCCGAGGACGCTACGGGCGACTCCGAGGTCACTGACGTCCCAGACGACTGGAACATGATTAACGTTCCTCGTCCAAAGCCCGTTCGATAAACGCCCTTATTGCGGTATGATTACGTACAGCGTTTTGCTGTTTAACAGGAGGTACATATGAGCAAGAAGTCTGCTGGTTTCTTTCTAGGCGCTATTTTTGGTGCTGCTGCTGGCGCTGTAGCTGGTCTTTTCCTGGCTCCACGTTCCGGCGAGGAGACTCGCGCTTTGGCTGCAGATGCTGTCAATGACGCATGGGATTCCGCACTTGATTCTTATGAGCGCACATCTAAGGTTGTGAGCACTAAGATTGACGAGGTCAAGCCTACTGTTGACGCAAAGACCGACGAGCTCCGCGCAAAGGTTGACCTTGCTCGCGAGCGCATGGATCAGCTCCGTGAGTCACTTTCTGACGCTGTGACCTCTGCTTCTAACACTGTCGCAGATGCTGCTGATGTTGTTGCAGATTCCTTTGTTGTTCCAGAGCCAACCGCCACAACCGCTGAGGCCCAGGCAGTTCGCATCGAGAACGTTGAGTCTCACGACCAGGAGAACGCTGGCGAGGGCTACCAGGAGGCATAAGCCTCGCTTACAAGCAATGTGACGGGACGCCTTACGACGTCCCGTTTTTTATAGAGAGGTTTCACGTGAAAACAACCGAGCTCCTAGGCGCAAAGGTCCTTCTCCCCAAAAAGCCTGCTACAAAGGGTAAGCATGCGGGAGAAGAGCGTTTTTCCAAGTTAGGAAGAATCCATAACGTGGTTTTTGCACCCTGCAAACAGGGCCAGCTTTCGCAGGTAGTGGGTGTGATGGTTCAGAAGCCCGATATCGCCGGCATGATTAAGCAGGATGACGCGTTTGTCACACTGGAGTCTCTGGAGACCATTGAGCAGGGGCTTTGCGTAAAAGATCCCGAGAATAACGTCGATAAAGCAGCAATTAAGCGCTTGAACTTGGATTTTGATACCTGCATTCTATGGCACGGTATGGAGGCTCGCACTAAGAGTGGAAAAAGTCTGGGCTACGTGAGCGGCGCAGAGTTTGACCAGGTTACTGGTGTGGTCTCGGCATTTCTTGTGGGTGACGGTGCCGGATCGGAAGCTCTGGTAGGCTCGTTTGCTATCAAGTCAGAGTGGTTGCTTGGCTATTCTAACGGCGCCATGGTCCTCTCCGATGAGGCGGCAGACGCCCAGCTCACCGGCGGCCTAGCTGCAAAAGCGGGCGAGGGTTACGCGGCAGCTGCCGCAAAGGCTTCTGAGGCTACAGCTAAAGCCGGAAAAGCTGTTGCAGAGGCTACCGAGAAAGGCGCGTTTGCCCTGGGTAAGACGCTGGCCAAGGCAAAGCGTGCTATCGAAGACGCTACCGAGCCCGACGCAGAAGACGATTCTGAGCGTCCAGCCCCCGTTGCTGCAGAGGATGTTCGCCTCGAGAAGCCATCTGCGGAGGAGCAGGTCGTCGCTGACAAAGCCACTGCAGAGAAGGCCGCGGCTAGTAAGCCTGCTGCTAAGCCTGCGAGCAAGTCGTCCACGCAGGCTACTGCAAACAAGGCCGCTAAGGGTTTTGGTATGCAGCTTGGCCGCATGGGCAAGATGTTCTCTGACTTCAAGGACGAGTTTGACAAGGCAAGCAAGTAATAAGCCGCAGATAAACGCATAAAACAAAGGGCGAGAAGACCGATCTTCTCGCCCTATTTTTGTGCTGCAGTTGCGTGATGTTTGCTACAAGCCCATGGCCTGCAGAATGAACATCACAATGGTCAGGATGATGACGGTGACGATGGTAAACCATGTCAGCGCATTCCAGATGCGGCCGTTGGCGTACTTGCCCATGATGTGTTTATCGGCCGCAATGATAACCATAAAGACAAGCAGAATTGGCAGCAGAATACCATTGATGACCTGGGCAGCCATCATGATGCCAAAGAGGCTCATGCCTGGGATCAGAACAACCAGTGCAGAGATAACCAGCACGGTTGTAATAATGCCGTGATAGACAGGGGCCTCCTGCCAGTTGCGGTCAGCTCCGCGCTCCCAACCAAATGCCTCGCAGATAGCGCTTGCCGTAATGCCTGGTAGAACGCATGCTGCTAAGAAGGATGCGCCGACCATGCCCAGCGCAAAGAGCGTGCTTGCATACTGACCCGCAAGTGGCTCAAGGGCACGAGCAGCGTCAGCAGCAGAGTCAACAGAGATACCGCGAGGGAAGAGCACGGCTCCTGTGGTCAGCATGATAAACCAGGTAATGATCTCGGCCAGGACTGCGCCGGCAACATTGTCGGCACGCTGTGCTGGAATATCGCTGGTATCAAGGTTTTTCTCGACAACATTTGATGCAACCAAGAAGATCATATACGGGCTGATGGTGGTACCAATATTTGCAACCAAGAGAGAAATATAGGATGGGTCTGCGGAAGGCTGCGGAATGATGGTGACGCGCAGAGCTTCTCCCCAGTCAGGCTGAGCAAGTACGCCAGCCACCACGTACGTGACAAAGATACAGCTAATTGCCAGCAGAATTTTCTCGATGCGACGGTACGATCCGCCAACAGTCAAAAGCCACACCATCAGAGCGCTGATAGGAACCGAGACGTACGTTGGGATGCCAAAGAGCTCCATACTAGAGGCAATACCTGCAAATTCGGAGAAGGTAACAGCAATGTTGGAGAGCAGCAGCGCACCCATTGCCAGGGTAGACAGGCGGATACCAAAGCGCTCGCGCACCAGCGATGCAATGCCTTTACCGGTAACACAGCCCATTCGAGCAGCGGTTTCTTGAACAACAATCAGCAGGAAGCACATAAGCGGCACGGTCCACAGCTGTGAGTAGCCAAAGGTAGCGCCCGCGCTGGAGTAGGTTGCAATGCCACCGGCGTCGTTGCCAGCAAATGCGGCGAGAAGACCGGGACCCATTGCCATCAAGATGTACTTGAGGCTGTTTTTGTTGACCGGAGCCTTCTCTTTAGATGCGCGTTTGCCCTGCTCGACAACGATTCCGTCGCCCGCAGAAAGCTGGCCGACGGCGTCCTGGCCATCAGCGTCCTGCTCTGCAACCGCGTCTTTTACCTCTGCGTTCTCTTGCGACATTTACATCACGCTCACAAGTGAGAGAGCGTAAGAGAGGACGAAGAATGTCACCACCGAAAGGCTCATAGAAATCAGGGTAAGCGTGAGACCTGAGGTTTCCTGGTTTTTCTCGTCACGATGGCGAAGAACAGCCAAGAAAATTGGGGTCAGCAGGAAGGAGATGAGCGTAGAGCCAGCTGCTGCACCAAAGATCTGGATAATGGTCTGGTCAAAGAGTGCTGCGTAGGATATAGCTGCAGTTGAAGTTGGATCAAAAGGATGGAACAGAGCCTCTAGCAGGGCGTGAGCTGCGGCACCAAGGATGCAAATGAGTCCGCTGACCAGAAGGCCCAGCAGAAGCGAGCGGAACGCAAAGCCCAAGATAGAAGGAGACTTCTCGCTGCCAGGATCATCTGTCAGGAAGAAGTTTGTCACGTAGTTGACGGTATTCTCGCTCAAGTTCAGTGAGATTGGCATAGTAATAGTGCAAAGAGCTGCGAAAATACCCATAGTTGGATTAGATGTTGCGGCTGTTCCTACAAAGGCAGCAATCACAACGGAAGCAACCCAGAACAAAAGCCAGAGGTTGCGGTGGAGGAACCAAATAATGTTGCGGCCGCGGTCGCCAGAGTCGGAATCGCTCCTGCCGCCACCAACAATCTGCAGGTCCTCGGCGTGCTCCTCTTCAAGAACGTCAAGAGCATCGTCGACAGTAACAATGCCCAACAGGCGGTTGTCGTCAGAAACAACAGGCATGGCCAGCAGGTTGTATTTTGCAATGTTTCGAGCAACGTCTTCCTGATCGTCCTCTGGTGAGGCGGTGACCAGGTTCTTATTGGCAATCTCCTCGAGCTTAGTCTCTGGCTCGGAGACAATCAGACGGTTCAAGGTAACAATTCCGGACAGGCGACCATCCTCGTCAGTAAGGTAGAGGTAGCGGACGGTCTCAAAGTCCTCGTCCAAGTTGCGCAGGCGATCAAAGGCGTACGCAACGGTCTGGTCCTCAGGAACAGAAAGCGCCTCGGACGTCATAATACGGCCGGCGGTGTACTCGCGATATCCCAGCAGCTGCCTAATAGCGCGCTGCTCCTTAACGCCCATCAAGCGTAGGAGTTTCTCGGCACGGTCATAGCTCAGCTCGGAGACAAGCTCGGCTGCGTCGTCTGGGTCCATCTCGGACAGGATGCGAGATGCTTCTTTTTCGTTCAGGCCGCCGATGAGCTCAACTGCCATAGCGTCGTCGTTGAACTCTGCCATTGCGCCGGCTCGCTGCTCGTCATCAAGCTGGGCAAACACCTGACTGCGCAGGCGAGAATCCAGGCGCTCGATGATGTCTGCGACGTCAGCAGGGTGCAGCTCGTCCAGAGTCTTGTGGGAAACGGAGAGTTTAACGTTGGAGAGGTCGCGCTCAACCAGGTCCATGTAACTCCATGCAATGATGCGCTCCTGCATGGGGTGACCCATGGCGCGCGCAATACGGGTGACCAGGTGCTCTAGATGGGGAGAAAGGCTGCGCAGCAGACCACGTGCGCCAACCTCTGCGCCCAGAAGGCGAAGCTGCGTTGAGCTGGTATCGGAAAGCTTGAGGTCGTTTACGCGGACAACACGAATGCCGCGCGTATCAACAATCTGCTTGTTTAGAATATCTCTGGCCAGAAGAACTTCGTTAGGCTGCAGGTACGAGAAACGAATCTCCGTTGAAGGCACCTTGAGTCTAATGACATCCTCGTCGTAGGTATCAACATACTTACGCCAAGAAATCATCATTGGCGTGCGGCCAGGGCCCATAAAAGCAAGGGAAGTGATGCGAGGAAAAACTTCTCCGGTAGCAATTCCAAGGTCAGAGACAGAACCGATCTTCTCGCCTTCTGAATCTAGAACCGGATTACCCATTAACTGGGAAAGATAAATCATGTGTGCTCCTTACATGCGTCCGAAGACTAAAGCGTGGCTTTTGGCGAGAAACTCCGCGTATTTGCCACGGGGACTGCATTGCGATTTCACCCCTCACGGTGCAAATCGGCACACCGCAAGAGGTCAGCGACTGTGAGGTCGAGGTTTCATGCTGACCTTTCTCTTCAACCAATAGGACGTGAATTGTGCTTGCGAGGACAATTCACAGATGTAACTATTTTAACGATTTTCTCGCGAGGCTGTAAAGACTCTTCACATAATCTAGCTGCTCGGATTTACCTGCAGTCGAGGTGCGACCGTCGTGCGGTCAACGCACGGCCAGCGCACGGCTAGCGTGCGGCCAGCGCATGACCAGCCCGATCCGCAAAGCTTCACGGCGCACAAAAAAGCCCGGTACCTGCGGGAATGCAGATACCGGGTTGTACTGGTACAAAGTGTAAACGAAACAGCTCTTAGAACTGTACGTTTGGTGCCTGACGAGCGGACTCGTCGGTGACCTGGAAGCTTGTACGTGGGGAACGTCCACCAGCAAGAAGGTTGTTTGGGAAGACAGCGATGATGTTGTTGTAGTTCATGACAACATCGTTGTAGCTCAAACGAGCATAGCTGAGGCGGTTCTCGGTGTCAGTAAGCTCTGCCTGGAGCTCCAGGAAGTTCTGATTTGCCTTGAGCTCTGGGTAGTTCTCAACAACAGCAAACAGGTTGGTCAGAGCGTTGGAAAGAGTGCCGGAAGCCTGCATCTTCTCTTCAGGAGTGCGAGCGTTTGCGACTGCAGCACGAGCGGAAGTAACTGCCTCAAAAGTCTTAGACTCGTGAGCTGCGTAACCCTTAACCGTGTTGACCAGGTTAGGGATCAGATCGTTACGACGCTGAAGCTGCGTATCGATAGCTGCCCAAGCGTTGTCGCACCTGTTGCTTGCGCGGATGATGTTGTTGTGAATGCTAATGGCCCAGAAAACCAAAAGGACAATAACTACAACTGCGGCAATAATCATGCTAAATCCTTTCAATCACCGACACGTCTGTGTCAGCCATCCATTTGGACAGGTTAATTATACCCAAAACTAAAAATCTAAGGCGTTTTTGATTAAAGCTTTTAACTTGTTAAGGAGTCTTTCGGTAAATGGAATGCTCGCCCACACACTGGCGAGAAGAACGTTGAGCTAGAAATGACGTGAGATGGAATGGAAGTTCTGGAAAAAACGCCGTAGCAAAACTAAAAATACATGAAAACAAAACGTGGAGTTGAAGGCCGCCAAAAATGGCGGAGAGGGAGGGATTCGAACCCTCGGAACGGGGACACCGCTCAACGGTTTTCAAGACCGCCGCATTCAACCACTCTGCCACCTCTCCAAAGCGGTAATATCCTACCTCATAATTCAGTTTTTTGCGAGTAGGGGATTTGGTAAGTTCGGTTTTGCTTCATAATTGAGCGAAGACAAATAAGCGTCAGGTTCGGGACAGAATCGCGTCAGGTTTGGGACAGATTCGCGTCAAAACTGCGGCAGATTTGCGACAGAACCGAGACAGAACTGCGACAGATTAGCAGCAGCAATCGGACAAGTGAGGAGCAGCTATGAGTGACGAAGCACAAGAGCCTTTGACCCCACAAGCTGCTCTTGATCAGAAGAATATGAAACTCGCTCTTGAGCAGGCAGAGCTTGCAGCACAGATAGGAGAAGTGCCTATCGGAGCAGTTGTAGTGTGCGAGGGAGAGGTTATTGCCGTTGCACATAATCGTCGTGAGATTGATAACGATCCTTCTGCGCACGCTGAGTTTCTCGCCATGCAAGAGGCCTCAAAAAAGCTTGGCCGCTGGAGGCTTTCGGGTTGTACGGTCTACGTAACGCTGGAACCATGCTTGATGTGTGCAGGATTGATGGTCAATGCTCGTATTGATCGCTGCGTGTTTGGCGCGTTTGACCCAAAGGGGGGTGCAACGGGTACGTTGTTTGACGTGAGTAGTGACCCAAGACTTAATCACGAGTTTGCTGTCTCAGGCGGAGTATTAGCAGACGAGGCATCTGCACAGCTCAAAGCGTTCTTTAAAGAGCGTCGCAAAACCAAAAGTTTGGAAAATTGAGAAGTTTAGAGGAATTATTTAAAAGAAATCTTGATTCCGCTAGCAGCTATCAGCAAAGCCCCAAGACCAATAAAAGCCACTACAAGAATGAGCTTTATAGCCATTGAGATGCTGAATACAAGAGATAAAGACGCGCTTACTAACAGGAATAATGCAAATACAGAGATTGCGATTAAGATTAATTTGTCATTATCGTCAGCTGCCTGGGACTGAGATGCGTGTCCTTGGATATTTTGAATAGCTACATTTTTATCAAAGACGATAGAGAGCGTAATAAAAGAATTTATAAGCACGAGAACAGCATAGAGATACCAATAGTTGTAAGAGACAAGAAAATAGAGGAAACACCCAGATAATACAGTCCTGAAGGACGAGATTTTACCTGTTCTATAAAATGTATGAAGTCCGGTAAAGCCACCAATAAAAGCTAATAGCCCGTAGGTTAATCGGGGTTGGTATTTGCTTGAGGTTACTTGTTCAGATGAATCACTGACATCCGTCTCAGCCATAAGAGCCTCCAAAGTATGCCGTAAACACTCTTATAAATTCATAAAATATTTTATAAGAGTATTATATCACAATATGGAATAAATTTCATAAAGTGTTCTTTGGAGAATGGAATTGTAGTTTTAGATCACCTGGAAAATAAAGAAATCAAGGTAATGGCTCTCGGGAACACCCCAAAGAATTGGGTGGTCAGGAGCTTGCTGGCGCTCTTCAATTTGCTTGAGCTGTACGTTGGTGTGGTGAGCTGCCTCGGCAATTGCCTGGGCGAGAAGATCTCTGGTCATGAAGTGAGAGCAAGAACAAGTTGCCAGGTAGCCACCTCGGGGTAACAGTTTCATGGCCGCAGCGTTGATTTCCTTATAGCCACGCATAGCGCTTCGAACCTTGTCGCGTGTCTTAGTGAATGCGGGTGGATCCAGAATGATGAGGTCAAACGGACCTCCCTCTGCTTTGAGCTGAGCGCGGTCTTGCGCTAACTCTGGAAGGTATTCAAGAACATTTGCGCAGGTAAAGTCCATGTGGTCTGCCAAGCCGTTGAGCTCTGCATTTTGGCGCGCAAGGTCAATGGCAGTTTGGCTGACATCTACACAGCGGACAAATTCTGCTCCACCAGCTGCAGCGTTTAGGCCAAAGGGGCCAACGTGACAGAAGCAATCCAGCACACGACGACCTTGTGCAAGCTGACGAACTGCTCGACGGTTATATTTTTGATCTAAGAAAAAGCCGGTTTTTTGGCTGTTCTCCAGGTCAAGATTAAATTTAAGTCCGTTTTCGGTTGCAAGAACGTGAGTTGAAGGCAGGGAAAGGAGGCTTTCTGCAATCAAGCTATTCTTGTCCGGTGA
>CALHDX010000120.1:0-6759 GCA_938023105.1 uncultured Atopobium sp. | reverse complement strand
AGCCCGCGAGGCTCAACTTTGCGAGCAGCGTAGGCGTCATCAAGACTCTGAGCAACAAAAACGTGACCAAAAAGCGCCTGCACAAGAGCTTCGGCACCCTTCTGCGCAGATACGCGCTCAAGCAAAGACGTTGTATGCGCAGGCGCAGCAAGAGCTGGAGTTGCGTCAGAAAGAGCAACAAGCGTAGCCTTACCATCCTCAGAAAGCGTCTGAACACGCTCAAAGAGCGTATGAATGTTTTGCTGTTTGTCTACAACAAGTGCGGAAAGATCTTCACCTAGAAGTTGCTCTACAAGAGCCTCAAACTCTGGCTGAACCTCAAGATAATCAGCAAGTCTGCCAGAAACAAGAGAAGCGATTGCTTCATCCGCAACAAGCTTTTCTGCCAGAGGGCTTCCCTTTTGGACTTCCACATCAAGCGCACGAAGTGCCTCAAGCGTAGCTTCACTGCTTGAGAGCTCCTGGCGAGCAGTACGCTCTGCCTCGCGAGCCGCCTCAAGTGCAGAAGCACGCTCAGAAATCTCAGCGACAAACGCCTCGGACTCCTGACGAGCTTTCTCAAGAGCCGCCGTGAGCTCTGCTTCTTTAGCGCCACTATCTTCCAGGGCAGCACGAGCAATCTCAAGCGCTTCCGTAATCTGAGTCAACCTCGACTCAAACATCTTGTCCTCTACCTGCGCGTGAGCAATCTGCTCTTCAAGCTTTACATACGCAAGCGTTTCTTTATCAGCGGTATTACGCGCACTTCGCTCAGACGCAGTGCAGTCAGAAATCTTTACATCAAGAGCACGACACTCGGCAATTGCCTGGTTAGCCGACTCTTGGAGCGCGTTCACGCTCTCCGTCAGATCCGCAACCTTTGCACGAATTGTTGCCAGCTGACCAGAAAGCTCTTCATTCTCTTTTGCAGCATCTGCTTTCTGCTTATCCATTACAGAAAGCTGCATGCGCGTATCAGAAAGGCGAGAAACCATGTTCTTGCCCTTCTCCTCCAAAAGACGCATGTCAGATCCCATACGACCAAGAATCTCTTGCATGCGACGGCGCTGCTCACCCAAGTCTCCAACAAAGAGACCCTTTTGCTCAAGAAGTGACTGGAGCTTTTCAAGCTCACGGTTTTTCTCGCCCGCGCGATACTGCGCAAGCTCAATAGCAGCCTCTGCCTCTTTAGCGCGTGCCTCCAACTTGCCATGCGTAAACTGCAGCTGACGAAGGTCATCAACCGCAAGCTGAACCGTCAAATCTTTGAGCTGAGCGGACAAATCTTTAGCGCGAGAAGCCTTGTCTACCTGCCTCTCAAGCGGTTTAAGCTGGCGGGTAATCTCGCGAGAAACCACTTTGGCTCGCGTGAGATTCTCATCCATGGAAGAAATCTTGCGCTCCGCACGCTCTTTGCGACGGCGATGCTTAGAGATATCTGCAGCCTCTTCAATAAGCTCACGACGCTGCTCAGGACGGCTAGATAAAATGGAATCAAGCTTACCCTGAGAAATAATGGAGTGGGTATCTTTGCCCAGGCCAGAGTCATGCAAAATGTCCTGGATATCCATGAGTCTTGAAGGAGCACCGTTAATCAGGTACTCAGACTCTCCAGAGCGATACATGCGCCTGGTAATGCCAATTTCAGAGAAATCAATAGGAATAGTGTGGTCGGAGTTATCCAGAACCAGCGTTACCTCAGCAACGCCCACCGCTCCCCTTGCTGATGAGCCAGAGAAGATAACGTCTTCCATAGCTTGGCCACGGAGCATCTTTGCGCTCTGCTCGCCCAATACCCAGAGAATTGCGTCAGAGACATTGGACTTACCCGAGCCGTTAGGACCAACGACAACGGTAAGACCGGGGTCAAAAACCATCTGAGTTTTATCAGCGAATGACTTAAAACCCTTAAGTGTCAGCGATTTTAGATACACGGGTACAGGGTACCTTTCTACCTTAGGTGCATTTCTGCATCAGCATCAAGCGGAGTATCATCCACACCAAGACGTACCAGTGCGTCTTGAGCGGCTTCTGACTCTGCGGCTTTCTTTGATGGTCCCTGTCCACGACCCACCTTAAGGCCGTCGACAAATACCACAGCGGTAAACGTTGGTGTGTGAGCAGGTCCACTCTCGCCAATAAGCTTATATTCAGGAGTAGCCTTGCCTTTAGCCTGTACCGCTTCTTGCAAACGAGATTTAGGGCTTACCGAACGAACTGCCAGCGCTGGAGAAATGTGAGGTCCAAGCGTACGAATAACAAAATCGTGCGTTGGATCAAAACCCGCATCAAGGTAGAGCGCGCCAACAATGGACTCGTAGACGTTCTCCAGAGCAGACTTCATGCCACGCTTTCCCGTGCCCTTCTCGGAAATTCCCATAACAATTAAGGGAGAAATTCCTAGAGCATCAGAGACAATGGAAAGCGTGTGGCCGGATACCAGAGAGATTTTCAGCCTAGTAAGCTGGCCTTCATCCATATCTGGATAACGCTCAAACAGCTCCGTTGCAATAATGGCACCAAGAATTGAGTCACCCAGAAACTCCAGGCGCTCATACGAAGCAGAAACAGGCTTGCCCTCCACCGCCGAAGGGTGTGTGAGGGCAGCCTCGATAAGTTCTTTATTGGTAAATGTGTGACCGCAAATAGCTTCTGCAGCAGCTACTCGTTCGTGCAATTTCACGTATAAAACCTACTTAAGCAGCAAGAATAGCGTCTACTGCGTCACCAACGGTAGCAATCTCATCGATGTTTTCTGCATCAAAGGTCATATCAAACTCTTGCTCAAGGTCTGTGACAAGCTGCAAAAGATCAAATGAGTCTGCACCAAGATCTTTAAATGAGGTACCCTCTGTGAGCTCAACGGAATCGTCAAGGTCCAGTGTCTCTCTAACAACGTCAATTACCTTTTCAAGTGTTTCTGTGCGATCCATACATCCTCCTTGCACACAACAATGACGCTATTAATTTTACCCCGTGATGGGCGTCTGTATGATGACATTACTAAAGCTGAAACAAACAATCTTAAAAAAAGTAAAGCCCACAGAATTGTCCATGGGCTCCACCATAACTTATAAAAATTTTTATGTACAGACGCTTTTACTACAGCTGAATTGACGAGGAAATTTTCTCGATAAGGTTAGCACGTACTGCATTTGCTGCAGAAAGTGTTCCTGCGCACACAGCAGAAGAGCTGGTAGCACCATGTCCTTTAAGTACAGGTGCAGAAACACCTAGCAAGAAGGCGCCGCCAACAGAATCTCCTGAAAGTTCCGCTGCTGTAGCCTTCAAAGCATCCTTCAAAAGAAGTGCACCAAACGCAGCCTTCTTGGAGGTATTAATTGCGTCTTTGAGGCTAGACATAATAAACTTGCCTGTACTCTCAATGGATTTTAAGGCCACATTTCCTGTAAAGCCGTCTGTCACAATAACATCAAAGCGGCTTCCTAAAATATCAGTTCCCTCAGCATTTCCACCAAAATTGATAGCCGCTTCTGCAAGAGCCGCATGATATGAAAGAGCAAGCTCAGAACCCTTGGTCTCTTCAGAA
Source organism: uncultured Atopobium sp. (assembly GCA_938023105.1). Lineage (GTDB taxonomy): Bacteria > Actinomycetota > Coriobacteriia > Coriobacteriales > Atopobiaceae > Lancefieldella. The sequence continues at coordinate 3,230 of CALHDX010000120.1, read as the reverse complement.
CCATTGCAGAGAAGTCCTATGGTTGGGTTTTCAATTCCAAGCGATGCATTGGCAAAAGCCTTGCCCATTTGTGCAAATTGCACCAAAACTTCTGGACGCACATCAGCGTTAGCACCAGTATCCAAAAAGACTGTTTTATGGCCACCAAGTCCAGGAAGAATCAAGGTGAGCGCTGGGCGCTTTACACCTTTGATGCGACCAATTCCAAAGGTAGCAGCGGTAAGCACTGCTCCTGTGGAGCCTGCCGAGAAAAGGCCATCGGCCTCTCCTGCCTTGACTGCCTGGGCAGCCCTTACAATACTGGCGTCTTTCTTCTGTCTAACCGCATTGGCGGGATGCTCGCTCATGGCAATAACTTCAGTGGTTACCAAAGCCTTTGCGCGCTCATGCTTGCTTGCAAAAGGAGTAACAAACTCATCAGCTCCGGCGAGAAGAACCTCTAGCTCTTGGTCCTTCTCAAGAGCCATACGAACTCCCTCAAGAACAACCTCAGGACTTTGGTCAGATCCCATAACGTCTACACAAATAACGGGCATGATAACTCCTTAGTGCTATAAAAAAGAAGGCTGGCCCCTAAAGAACCAGCCTTCTTGGCCATACGATGTATGAGTGTTACTCAGTAACAACAACCTCACGGTCCTTGTAGAAGCCACAATTAGGGCATACGTGGTGAGGAAGCTTTGGAGCGCCGCACTGTGGGCATACAGAGCGAGCTGCTGCGTTAAGCTTGCTGTTTGCCGAACGACGGGTGTGGGTTGCGCCGCGGCCCTTCTTTTGTTTAGGTACTGCCATCTTAAACCTCTTTTGCTCTTGCTAGCGCCCCTAAAACACATGAGGGCGCGACCCATTCACATAATGCGTTGGATACTATACCACGTACTGACACATTTTGTACGTAGATACAGCATTTCTTCACCATTTAGGAGAAGAAATTTTATTTTACTCTTCCGAATCCGGCTCAATCACAAGATTTTTGAGAGCCGCAAACGGGTTTGAAGCAAGTTTTTCTTCTTCTCGCTTCTGCTCAATCTGAGCTGCATGACCGCAATCTTCTTCGTTCAGATTGCAACCGCATACTGGGCAAAGTCCCTTGCAGTCGGACTTGCACAGTACAACATAAGGCGTCTCCATAACAAGCGAAGGCAAAAGAGCCTCTGCAAGATCGATGGTTTTATCGGCATTTACTAAAACGTAATCTGCCTCATCTTCATCGTCTGCAGCAATTACAGGCTCTTCAAAGAGATAATACTCATCTACCTCTGCGTTTAAAGAGAGATGTGCGTCCTCAAGACAACGGTCACACGTACCAACTGCGTCAGCACGAAGCATTCCGGTAACCAAAATGCCCTCACCCGCGTTGGTAAGCACTAGATCAAAATCAATTCCCATAGGAAGAGAAAATTCATGCTCCCCTAGCTCATACGAGTCTTCATTAAGATGACCCGCATAAGAAACGGTATCGCCTGCATTTGCAAGACGATCATCTAGTGCATAAAGAACTGGTTGCATTGGAATTACCAGGCAACGTTATTGCTGGTGTTACGAGGACCAGAGTTCTCATCAAGTGTCTGACGAACACGGGCGACTGAATTTGTCAGGCTCTTGAGGTTCTCCTCAAGGTGAGCAAGAACGGTATCTGCGTACTCCTCAGCGTTGTAGCGAGTATCACGCTCGTACTGCTCTGCCTGGTCACGAATGCCATCTGCCTGCTGCTGAGCAAGGCGGACAACCTCCTGGTCACCAGCAAGAATCATAGCCTGCTGCTGTGCGTCAGCAATGATGGACTCTGCCTGAGCACGAGCACGCTCAAGGGTCTCATCCTCTTCCTTGATGATGCGACGAGCGGTTGCAAACTCTTCTGGGAAGACGCGACGAATCTCGTCAAGCAGCTCGTAGAAGTCCTGGGCATCAATAATCTTCTTGTTACCGCCATCCATAAAAGGTGACTTAGCCTCAGTTACTATCTGCTCAATCTCAGATACAAGGCTCTCAATTTCCTCGCCTGGCTGCATCCAGGACTCCTTTCAATCCAATACATAAGACGCGTTACGTGCTCTTATAGACCATATGACCAAGAAGCACAAAACACCTTTTTAAGAATGTTAGCAGAATATAATAAAAAAGCAGGGCAAATATACTTAATTACCGCAATTATGCAGAGCTTCAAGCTTTTTAATGACGTTCTTTGGTACCAAAAATGATACATCTGCGCCCATAGCTGAAATTTCTCTCACAATTGAGGAAGAAATATAGCCGTACTCTGGACTGGACATAACAAAGACGCTCTCCAGCTCAGGAGCCATATGAGCGTTAAGGTCTGCCTGTTGCAGCTCATACTCAAAGTCTGTCATAGCCCTCAGGCCTTTAACAACACCACCTGCGCCGCGAGCATTGCAGAAATCAACCAGAAGACCTTCCATAGGCTCTACAGAAACGTCCACAAGTCCTTCATCTACCAGAGCGTCTTTGAGCATCTGTACACGCTCTTCAAGAGAAAACGTAGTTCCCGTGCCGTGTTTGCGCTTTGAAGCCGCAACAGCTACCGTAACATTTTCAAAAAGGCGAGAAGCTCGTTTGATTACATCAAGGTGTCCGTTTGTGACGGGATCAAAAGTACCTGGTACAACTACGTGAGTGATGCTGTTCAACGTATCTCCTATCCCTCACAACGAACAAGTAAATCAACTTGAGCAATACCATAACGCTTACTCTTAGAAAGCTCAAAGTTATCAAGAGAAACTGAATCAGATTTGTGACTATGCTCATAGACTACTACAGCATCTTTTGTCAGACTTCCCGACTGAATCAAGTCTTTGAGCAGCTTGGATACTACCTCTGCCTCAACGGCATAAGGAGGATCCAAAAATACCACGTCAAAAGGAGCTCCAAATAGCTGGGATGACTCAGCAAGACGCGCAGTATCACCACAGATAACACTCATCTCAGAGGTGCTTACACCAAGAGATTTAGCCGTACGCTTAATGCGATCACACGTCTTTCTATCTTTATCAACAAAAGCAGCGTATAGCGCTCCTCTAGAAAGCAGCTCAAAACCCATAGCGCCTGAACCTGCAAAAGCGTCAAGCACTCTAGACTCACTGAGATCAAGACCGCGAGAAGCCAAGATTGAGCTTGCAATAGCTTCGCGTGTACGATCAGTGGTTGGTCGCGTAGTCCCCTTGCCATCAGGGGCCTCAATTGCACGACCTTTCCATTTTCCGCCAACAATC
>CALHDX010000119.1:0-18018 GCA_938023105.1 uncultured Atopobium sp. | reverse complement strand
TCGCTGGACATCCAGGAGTCCTATTGGTACTCCCGTGCAGCTATGGAGCATGAGGGCGAAGTTCCTATCATGCGTCGTGGTTATGCTCTAAAAAGCGTATTTGAACATTTGGATACGCCAATTTGGCCACACGAGCAGCTTGTTGGAGCAAAGGCAGGATTTTACCGCGGTTCTGCTCCACTGCCATGGCTGACAGAGAGCTTCTTTATGGATAAGGATTCTGACCTGTATAAGGCTGCCCTAGATACAGGCGCAGAGTCCAGCGCAGAGGTCTCTCATTTTGGCGCGGGTGGAGGAAATGTAACAAAGAGCTTTGGAAATGTTGTTTCTGTCGGCGGAAAGTACGGAGTTCGTCTTGAAAACGTACCAGCGATGCATCGTCTCGCATATGCATGGGCAGGCAAGTCTGTAGAGGACGTCGCCCGCAAATATGAGCAGATGGTACCTGAGTACAAGATTAAAGAAAACATCATGAAGTCTGTCGTCAGTAATTTTGACTCCGGCTTTACCATTCCTCAGGGACGCGAAGTTATGAATTACTACTTCGTCCTGGAGCATGGCTTTGATGAACTAATTGAGATTTGCAAAAAACGTGCAGGTGAAGTAGCTGGCGAGCCTGGCGGCGACGGAATCTCTGGCATGGATAGGCTGTATTACTACACCTCCATGGGTCTTTTGGTTCAAGGTCTTTCAAAGTGGTTCGAAAATTATGGCCGCGAAGCTGATCGATTAATTTCTATCACAAATGATGAGAATGAAATCGTGGAACTTGCGGAGATTTCTGAGCGTCTTCATCGCTTGGCTCACGAGAAGCCTAAGACATTTAAGGATGCTTTCCAGACTATTTATCTCCTGCATCTAGCTGAACTCAACGAAGATGCAATGTCAGGTCTTTCACCAGGACGCATTGGTCAAGTTCTCTATCCTTATTTCGAGCAGGATATTGAGAATGGAACCATTACTGAGAAAGAAGTTGAGGAGTGGCAAGAGCTTTATCGTGTCAAGATGACCTGCATTGATGCATTTGCATGCACAGGTGTTGTTGGTGGCGTTCTATCTGGCAATACATTTAATAATGTTTGTATTGGTGGCGTAGATCGCGATGGTAAATCTGCCGCTAATCGTCTTGAAATGATTATGCTTGATGCTGGCATTAATTGCCAGACCACTCAGCCAACGCTCTCTTTGCTCTATGATGAGTCTGCTCCAGAAGAATTCATTATGAAATGCATGGAGTGCGTAAAGACAGGTGCTGGTTATCCTGCAATCATGAACAACCGTATTGCAATGGAGTTTTTAATTAATCAGTACGGTCATGAAGGCATGACGGTTCAGGAAGCACGTGCTTGGTCAGTTGGTGGTTGCCTTGAAACTTCTCCTGGCACATGGATGCCTCTGCATCTCAATGGAAAACTACACTGGATTCCTGGCGGATCTGCTCAGCCTACGTCTGTTGGTATTCACTTCATTAACAATCCTAAGATTCTTGAGCTTGTTTTGAATAATGGCTTTGATAAGCGTACGGGACTGCAGGTCTTCCCACCGCACGACAAGTCTTTTGAAACATTTGAGGAACTTGATGGACAGTTTAAGGCCTATTACCAGAAGGCTTGCGAAGTATTGAACAAGTGCATGAATATTCAGCATGATGTATGGCGCAAGTTCACCCCATCTATGGTTAACTCACTTCTCAAACCAAATTGTCTTGAAAAGGGTCTTGGTATTGCTCAAAAGGGCTATCGTTACAACTCCACATTTAATATTGAGTGCTGTGGAACCTGTAACCAAATTAACTCTATGGCAGCAATTAAAAAGCTGGTATACGAAGACAAGAAATATACGCTTGACCAGCTTAAGGACGCTCTTGACAATAACTTTGGATATAAGACTTCAAAGGAAGTCGGTTCTGAATCTCTGAAGGATCAAGAGAAGCGTGCTGACGATGACGGACGTTATGATGAGATCCACGCAGATTGCCTAAGGGCGCCAAAATATGGAAATGATGATCCATATGTTGACCAAATGCTCTATGACTGGGAGCAGTGGTTCTGCAATGACTTGCCAGCAACAATAGAGAATCTATATGGTGAGCCATATTATGTCTGCCAGATGTCTGTTTCCACGCATGGTCCAGAGGGCGCTGTTACTGCTGCAACAGCAGATGGTCGACTCCAAGGAACTACGTTCGCAGACGCTTCAATGTCCGCCTATCCAGGCACTGATACTCATGGACAGTATGCGCTCTTTGAGTCTGCAACTGGTTGGGATCACTCAATGTCTCAGAACAGTCAGATGAATCTTAAACTTCACCCAAGTGCTGCAAGAGGTATTGAGGGATCTAGAAAGCTGATGGACCTCACCAGGGCATATATGCGTAAAGGTGGCTTCCACATCCAATACAACATTATTGACTCCCGAGTTCTTAAAAAGGCACAAGCCAATCCAGAGAACTATCGCACGCTTCTTATTCGTGTGGCAGGCTTTACGCAGTATTGGGTGGAAATTGGTAAGCCAATCCAGGATGAGGTTATTGCTCGTACAGAGTATGAATCCATCTAACTTCGAGTGCTTGAAAGGAGACTCTAATGTGCAAGTATCGTGACTGCGATTTTTATATTCCCATCGATGTTGTTAAGGGCATCGACCATGCTCATGGTGACGTTGTTGTAATGGGCGATGATGAGATTGATGATGCCGAATTTGTACCAGCCCACAAGTGCAAGTTTTGCTCACACTATCAGGCATCTGAAAAAAATATGGGAATTTGTAGCGGTTTTGAAACTGAGTATTGGGCGTTTGCCGAGAATGGAGCTTGCAATTGCGAGGCATTCGAAATGGCAGCAGAGGCCATTAAGGCTTAAACCATACTAACCATCCTTCTCAGGAAGGCGCCTCGGATTCTCGGGGATACCGAGGCGCCTTATTAATTGCAAATGATTGGGGGCATCTTATGAAAGATGCTAAGTCGACCTCTCGAAAGGTAGTATTAGCAGCCTTCCTTGCTTGCTTCTGTTTATTTGGTTTCCGCTCGACCTTTTCAATTCTTCAGGTCCCTATGGGAAAAGACCTAGGATGGACTGGATCTCAGTTGTCTATGGGATACTCTCTTATGATGATGGTTTATGCGGTAACTGCCTTTTTTGCAGGCAAGATTGTTGATAAAAGTGGCTGCCGTCCTGTTTATTTTGCCGGAGCCGTGTTTTGTTGCCTTGGAATGGTGGCCACTTCGTTTATTAATGACATTTATATTTATTTCTTTACTTATGGCGTGTTTGCTGGAATTGGTACAGGCATGTTGTGGGTATCTTCGACAACATCATGTCGTAAATGGTTTATAGGTGATCGATACTCAACCGCATGGGGAATTGCCTTCGCCGGCGCTCCTATCTCGCAAGTATTACTAACCTTATTCATGAAGCCATTCCTTGCTCAAAACGCATCAGCTTGGCGTACTGTTATGTTGATTATGGGCTTTGTATTTTTGGCGCTGCTTTCAGTTTCCGCGCTTGTAGCTCAGCGTAATCCAGGTGACCTTGGGTTGGAGCCATTTGGTCAGCTCCCACAAAAGAAGGAAGGAAAAGCCCATGACTTCACAGTTGCAGAGGCATTTCGTACCAGAGCGATGTGGTGTGATATTTTAGCCTTCCTTTTTGCCATGCTTGGAGAATTCCTGATTTGGTCCCAAATTGTTAAGTACTGGACCGTAAATCTGAGCATGGATTTAGGAACTGCCTCCAATATGTATATCATTATTGGAGTATGTGGAATATTTACCATGCCTCTACTAGGTAAGGTTGCCGATCGACTTGTTAAGTCAAAAGGAAATGAGCCGGAGGCAAGACGACTTGTTCTTATTGCCGGACCAATTGTAGGCGCAATTGGTTGTGTTCTTCTCTTGATGATGAAGGCGGATCAATTATGGCTGGGCGCAATTTGCTGTGTTCTATTTGCTTGTTACTGGGCAGTTGAGCCAGGTGGTTGTGCTGGCTATGCTGGCGCAGTTTTTGGAAATAAATATTTCGGCAAAGTTTGGGGATTTGCAACACTAATTGTAATGTTTGTAGGTCCAGCAACTGGATCTTTTATGGGTGGTTTTTTGGCCGATATGACAGGCAACTACACCGCGTCAGTAATCTTTGCTCTTTGCGGATTTATCCTTTCTGCAGTCATGGCCCTACTACTTCCGAAGGAAGTTAAAGCTCCCGTTGTAAGCGAAGAGGCTCAACTTGAGTTTTATAAAGCATCGGTAGCGATTTAGGGTTAAGTTAGACCCCTTCCCGCACGCGCAAGAGATAAATAATTTCTTGCGCGTGTTTGTTTATTGATTGGGGCTGAATATAAATAACTAAAAGAAACTACTTAAGTAAGCATATCAAGACACATTTCTCTTGCTGTATAAATACTTACTGAGAAAAGCGACGTAACAGCAGTTTATTAGTGTTATAGTTGAATGAATCAATAACGGCAGCTAACACGAAATGTGTCAGTAATGTGAGAGTTTGAGCATAAGTCAATTATTTGATTTTGTAATCGTGACTATGCATTCATTTAGTGCTAGTATCGCCGTTCGTCGCAAATATGCACGCCGAGTGGTAGATAATATACTCCAAGTGGCATATTCTTGGCATCTTACGTTGTGTTTCAAGTATGCTGAGCAGTGACGGGCAATCTGAAATGGTTGCAGATTGTATGGGGAGGTTGAGACAGAGTGGATGTTCTTGCGCAGTTGCCAGCAGAGATGGCCGAGCTGCTCGAAAGTTTTTTGCCACACGCATTGGTTGGTAACACCACCTTTGGTTTCACTAACTACATTTTCTATTTCTTGATCGCTGCTGTGATTTTCCTGATTGTCTGCTTTAAGTTTAAGAAGAAGCAGGCAGAGAGCATCGTCCCTAAGGGACGCTTTGTTAACGGCGTTGAGTATCTGATTGAGTACATTAGAGATGACGTCTGCAAGGCTTCTCTTGGAGAAACTTGGCGCACTCACTTCCCATTCTTGATCACTATGTTTATGTTCATCCTGATCAACAACATCATTGGTCTTATTCCTGGTGCACACCCAGGCACCGGTACTATTGGTGTTACTGCCGCTCTTGGCCTTTGCTCCCTTGGATACTTTATGTATGTAGGTGCAAAGAAGATGGGTGTTATTGGCTACATCCTAAGCCTTGCACCAAAGGGCGTTAACCCTGTTATTGCAGCAGTTATCTGGGTTATTGAGGTCTTCTCAACATTCCTTCGTCTGGTTACTCTGGCTGTCCGTCTGTTCTGCAACATGTATGCAGGTCACATCGTTATGGGTACGTTTGCAATTCTTGCATCTATGTACTTTATGCCAGCTATTGAGAACTTCTCCGCATCAACAGCTGCTCAGGCAGGATTTTCGATTTTCTGGGTTTTGCTGTTGATTATCATTTATTTGGTAGAAACTATTGTTGCTTTCATTCAGGCATACGTTTTTACCCTACTCTCTACTGTCTACATCCAGCTGGTAGAGTCTGAACACTAAGCAAAACGCTTAGTTGGTGGCATTGCCACACTGTGGTGCCAAACGGCACAAAAGATGAAGTCATCTGAGCCCACGCTCAGTTGATGATAGGTATGTATATTGGTCGCCTTGAGAGGGGCGAGCGAAAAAGGAGGAATCGTGGGTATTTTCGGATATGCTCTTTGCGTTATGGGAGCAGCAATTTGTATTAGCGTCGTAGCAACGAGTGCCGCTAACAACATGGCTCGTCAGCCTGAGGTTCAGGGTCGTCTCTTCACAGTCTTTATTCTTGGCTGCGCATTCATCGAGGCACTTACCCTAATTGGCTTCGTTGTTACCTTGATGGTTAAGTAAATTACTGTTTGTAACAGCGAAAACGCTACGTTGGAGGAATGCATGAATACGATTTGTAAGGGAGTTAAAAAAGCCAGCACAGTAGGCGCAACTGCTGCTCTACTTGTGGCAATGGCTCCCTCAGTCGCACTTGCTGAAGAGGGTGCAAGTGGTGCCGATATTCTTCTTCCAAAGCCCGCTGAGTTTGTTCCTGCTCTGATTGCGTTTCTGATCATCTTTGCTGTTGTAGCAAAGTTTGTATGGCCTTCCGTTCTACGTATGCTTGACAAGCGTCAAGAGAAGATCCAAGGCGATCTGGACGCTGCAGCAAAGGCTCGCGAGGAAGCCAACAAGGATCGTGAAATCGCAGCAGCTGGTATCGACGCAGCTAAGCAGCAAGCAGACGAGATTGTTTCTGCTGCTAAGCGTGAGGGCGAAGAAGAGCGTGCTCGTATTATCGAGCAGGCAAAGGCAGAAGCTGTCGAGATTATTACTAAGGGTAAGGGCGTTGTAGAGTCTGAGCGTCGTCACGCCATGGCTGAGCTTTCTGATTCCGTTGTTGATCTTGCCGTCGATATTGCCGGAAAGATTATTGGCAACGAGCTTTCAGTAGAGCAGCAGCGTGCTCTTGCCGAAAAGTACCTTGCGGAAGTAGGTACTCCAGATGAGCACTAATAAAGACGATCAAGACAGAAAAGTAGAGGGCTATACCAGGGCACTCCTGGAGGCTGGCCGCGCAGAGGGTCGTGCAACTGCAGACCTTGTACAGGTGCAGCACGCAAAGAAGTTCTCTCCAGAAGTTCTTGAGACTCTTGGTGCTATGCAGGCGAGTGAGGATGTCAACCTTATCAATGATGTTGCCGCTACGTTCCAGGAGCTTCTTGAAGAAGAAGACAAGACACTTACAGTAACGGTAACTACTACAATGCCTCTTGATGATGAGTTACGTGCAAAGGTCACCGAGAAGCTCGAGAAGAACTTCAATACTCAGGTGTATCTTATTGAGCGTGTTAATCCCAAGATTTTGGGCGGCATTGTAGTTGAGGCACGTGATCATCGTTATGATGCATCGGTAAAGACACAGCTCACTCACATTAAGAGTAGGCTCTCTTCAGATCACGTTGAAAGTGAATTGTAATGACTGATAAGACCACTATACAGGAAGGAACGCTGAGCTCAGATGCCGTCATGGCACAGCTTAGAGAGCGCCTTTCTAAGGTCAATTCAACCGTATCCCAGCAAGAGGTATCTGCTGTTATTGAGGTAGCAGACGGTATTGCTCGTGTTGCTGGTCTACGCAGCGCTATGGCAGGCGAGTTGCTGGAGTTCACTAGCTCCGTTACGGGCCACAGCGTATTCGGTCTTGCTCAGAACCTTGATGAAACTTCAGTCGGCGCTGTTTTGTTCGGCGAAGTTTCTGAGATTAAGGAAGGCGACGAGTGCCGTACAACCGGCCGCGTCATGGATATTCCAGCTGGTTTTGACATGCTTGGTCGTGTTGTTAACCCACTGGGCCAGCCTATTGATGGACTTGGCGCTATCCACGCTACACATCGTCGCCCTATTGAGTTCAAGGCTCCTGGCATCATGCAGCGTCAGCCTGTTTGCGAGCCAGTTCAGACTGGACTTCTGGCAATTGACGCTATGGTTCCTGTCGGCCGTGGTCAGCGTGAGTTGATCATTGGTGACCGTAAGACCGGTAAGACCGCTATCGCAATTGACGCAATCGTAAACCAGAAGAACACCGACATGGTTTGTATCTATGTCGCCATCGGTCAGAAGGCGTCTACAGTTGCAAACATCCGCGAGTCTCTTTCCCGCCATGGTGTTCTTGACAAGACCGTCATTGTTGCAGCTACCGCAGCCGATTCTGCTCCAATGCAGTACATTGCCCCTATGGCAGGCGCTGCTATTGGTGAGTTCTTTATGTATAACGATAAGGACGGCAAGCCCGCTGACAAAGATCATCCAGGCGGACACGTTCTTGTTGTTTACGATGACCTCTCTAAGCAGGCAGTTGCATACCGTCAGATGTCACTGACGCTTCATCGTCCACCAGGACGTGAGGCATATCCTGGTGATATTTTCTACCTGCACTCACGCTTGCTGGAGCGTGCATGTAAGCTCTCCGATGAAAACGGAGCAGGTTCTCTTACCGCACTTCCAATTATTGAGACGCAGGAAGGCGACGTTTCTGCATACATTCCTACAAACGTCATTTCCATTACAGACGGCCAGATTTATCTGCAGTCTAATCTCTTCTTCCAGGGCCAGCGCCCAGCAGTCGACGTAGGTATTTCTGTATCCCGCGTTGGTGGCGACGCTCAGGTCAAGGCAATGAAGCAGGTTGCAGGTACACTTCGTCTGGACCTTGCAAGTTATCGTGAGAAGCAGGCATTCTCGCAGTTCGGATCCGACTTGGATGCAACTACGCAGTACCAGCTCAACCACGGTGCTCATATGATGGAGCTTCTCAAGCAGCCACGTTATTCAGCTCTGGACGTAGTAGACCAGATTTGCGCAATTTACGCTGCAAAAGAGAACTTCATTGATGACGTTGATCTTGAGAACGTTGCTCTCTTCCGTGATGGCCTTGCTCAGTACATGAGTGAGTATCACCCACAGCTCCGCAACTCTCTGCGCAACGGAAAGATTTCTGATGAGCAGGCAGAGCGCTTGAGTGATCACATTAAGCACTTCAAGGCTAAGTTCTTGGAAGAGCATCCAAACAAGGTTGTGGATGAGGCAGAAGCTAATTCAGACACACCAGGCTCTTTTGACGCAGTAACCCAGGGTTCATTGCAGGAGTAATTATCAATGGCGAACCTTCACGAAATATCGAGGCGTATGAGCTCCATCAGGAGCACCATGCAGATTACGCGCACGATGTCGATGATTTCGACAGCGCGTGTCCGCAAGGCACTTGATAGGGCCGAGGCTGCTTCGCCATATAAGGAAGCTATTACCCTTATGCTTGCAAATGTAGCAGGCGCTGGCTTTAATCCTAAGAAACAGCCTCTTCTTGCTACACATAAAGTCGAGAAGAACGTGCTGTTCTTAGTCATCGCATCTGACCGTGGCCTTGCAGGCGGATTTAACATCCTGCCTCAACGCGAGGTTGAGCATGAGATGGCACGTCTTAAGGCTAAGGGTGTGTCGTCCGAGATAATTACTTGCGGACGCAAGCCAACTGAGTACTTTACGTATAGAAATATCAAGCCCACCATGTCTTATGTAGGCATTTCCTCTGAGCCTACAGCAGACCAGGCTGATCGTATTGCCTCCTATATCATGGATGGCTATATCAAGGGTAAGATTGATCGTGTCGTAATCAAGTACTGGCATGCAAAGAACCGTGTTGACCAAGAGCAGGTTACAGAGCAACTTCTTCCTATTTCGCGCGATAAACTCACGATTCCTAATAAACCACGTACCGAAGAAGCCCTCTCACAGGTGAAGACGTATAACAAGAGTGAATATCAATTCTCGCCATCTGCTTCTCAGGTACTTGATTCGTTGATGCCCGCTTATATCAAGACGGTCATCTTCCACGCACTTCTTGATTCTGCTGCAGCCGAGCATGGTGCACGCCGTCGTGCAATGCAGTCTGCAACTGATAATGCTGAGAACGTCTTAGGCGCTCTTAGCCGTACGTACAATCGCGAACGCCAGGGCGCAATTACCACTGAGCTCAATGAGATTATCGGTGGTGCTGCAGCATTGGAGGATATGTAATGTCAGATATGCAAGTAGAGACTTCTTCCTTTGAGGAAGCTATTCTCAACAAGCGCAATCAGCACGTTGACGATGGCGTAATCGTTCGCGTAGTTGGACCAGTTGTCGATGTTAAGTTCGACGGACCTGTTCCAAGCATCTATACCGCACTGACGGTAGAGGATGACACGCCTGTTGGTCACGTCAGCACCGTTCTTGAGGTTGAGTCTCAGCTTCCCGGTGGTGTTGTTCGTACCGTCGCTATGTCGTCAACCGATGGTCTTCAGCGTAACCTTCGCGTTAAGGACACCGGCAAGCCAATGATGATGCCAGTAGGCGAGTCTACGCTGGGCCGCGTCTGGAACGTCATGGGTCAGCCAGTCGACGGTGGAGATATTCCTGAAGACGTTGAGTTTTATCCAATTCACCACCCAGCACCTCTCTTCGAAGAGCTCACTACTGAGACAGAGATTTTCGAGACGGGCATCAAGGCAATCGATCTTCTCGAGCCTTATGTTCGAGGCGGAAAGACTGGCCTCTTTGGTGGCGCTGGCGTTGGTAAGACCGTTCTGATTCAGGAGCTTATTAACAACCTGGCTCAGCAGCATGGTGGTACTTCCGTATTCACCGGCGTTGGAGAGCGTACTCGTGAGGGTACCGACCTCTTCCTCGAGATGACTGAGTCCGGCGTTATTAACAAGACCTGCCTAGTCTACGGTCAGATGAACGAACCACCAGGAGCTCGTATGCGTGTTGCTCTTGCAGGCCTTACTACTGCAGAGTACTTCCGTGATCAGGGCCAGGATGTTCTGTTGTTCATCGACAACATCTTCCGCTTCTCTCAGGCAGGTTCTGAGGTTTCCGCACTTCTTGGTCGTATGCCTTCCGCAGTTGGTTACCAGCCAACCCTGGCTACAGAGATGGGCGAGCTTCAGGAGCGTATTACTTCCACCAAGGAAGGTTCTATTACTTCCGTACAGGCAGTTTACGTCCCTGCAGACGACCTTACTGACCCTGCTCCTGCTACAACCTTTACGCACTTGGATGCAACTACCGTTCTTTCTCGTGCTATTACCGAGCTTGGTATTTACCCAGCAGTTGACCCTCTGGCCAGCTCCAGTTCTGCTCTTGATCCATCCATTGTTGGTTCAGAGCACTACCGCGTTGCTATGGCAGTTCAGGAGACCCTGCAGGAGTACTCCGACCTTCAGGACATCATTGCAATTCTGGGTATGGACGAGCTTTCTGAGGAGCAGCAGCGCACCGTTGCTCGCGCCCGTAAGATTCAGCAGTTCCTCTCTCAGTCATTCCACGTTGCCGAGAAGTTCACTGGTAACCCTGGTGTGTACTGCACCGTTGAGGAGACTGTCCGCTCGTTTGCAGAGATTATTGACGGTAAGTGCGATGACCTTCCTGAGCAGGCATTCCGTTTTGCAGGCACCATCGAAGATGTTCGCGAGCGCGCTGCAAAGATGTCCGCTTCGGATAGCTCACAGAACTAGGATTTCTCATGGCTGAGTTGACTTGTCAGTTTGTCAGACCAGATAAGCTCCTTTACGAAGGAACCGTTGAAAGTCTGATTCTTGCTTCAGCAGATGGAGAGTATGGTGTGTGGCCAGGCCACGCACCAGAAATCATTGCGCTTGGCGATGGTGTTGTAAGACTGCACATGCCTCATCCAGAGAATGAAGAATCTATGACCAAGATAGTGATTTCTGGTGGATACGCAGAAATCGATCCAACAGGAGTCATTATCTTGGCAGATCATGCTCGTCGCGTTGATGACATTGATGCAGATGTTGTGCGCGAGACAAGAGATGACGTCATTGACCAGATGCTTTCTCTTCCAGAAGACGATAATCGTCGTGCCTACTACGAAAAAAAGATAGACTGGTGTAATCTACTTCTGAAGCAAGTGGTTGAGGAGTAAAATTCTCTCACTGTCGTTTTCGGAGGTTTATGGACGTCATAAAAGTAGTAGGTGGCCGTTCTGTCACAGGAGAGGTCACTGTAGAGGGTGCAAAAAACTCTGCCCTTAAATTGATGGCTGCAACCATCATGGCTCCTGGTGTTACTACACTCACTAACGTTCCTAATATTGCAGACGTTCACGTCATGGGCAAGGTGCTCAAGACGTTAGGCGCTCGCATTGAAGTCGTTGGTCTTCACGAGCTCAAAATTGATACCACAGATATTACAAGCTGGGAGACTCCTTACAGTCTTGTTGCACAGATGCGTGCATCAACTGCTGTTTTGGGTCCCCTTATTTCTCGTTTTGGCAAGGCTGTTGTGGCGATGCCAGGCGGTTGTAATATCGGTGCTCGCAAAATTGACATGCACATCCTGGGCCTCGAGGCTTTGGGTGTTGAATTTAAGGTTGAGCACGGCAATATTCACGCAAGCGCTCCTCACGGCATAACCGGCGAGACCGTTTCTTTAGCCTTTGCTTCCGTTGGTGCAACAGAGAACCTGATGATGGCATCAGTTTTTGCCAAGGGTGTAACGGTCATTGATAACGCAGCTCGTGAGCCAGAAATTGTTGACCTTGCTACTATGCTCAACAAAATGGGTGCCAACATTCAGGGTGCCGGATCTCCTGTTATTGAGATTCACGGCGTCACAGAGCTGCATCCTGTTGAACATGAAGTCGTTGGCGACCGCATTGAGGCTGGTACGTTCCTGGCTATTGGTGCGCTTACTGGTGAGCCTATTACTGTTCACGGTTTCGAGCCAAATCACCTTGGTCTGGTACTTAAGAAGTACGAGCAGATGGGCATTACCATCGAGACTGGAGATAGGTGGGCAAGGGCTTCTCGTCAGCAAGATCTTAAAGCTATCGATATCCAGACGCTGCCATTCCCGGGTTTCCCAACAGACATGCAGGCACAGACTATGACGCTGCTTGCTCTGGCTAAGGGTACCTGCATTATCACGGAAAACGTCTTTGAGAACCGCTTTATGTTGGCATCCGAGCTTTCTCGCATGGGAGCAGACATCACCATTGAGGGCCATCACGCTATTGTTCGCGGTGTCTCCGGCTTTGAAGGCGCGCAGGTCAAGTCACCAGATCTTCGTGGTGGTGCCGCGCTTGTTATGGCTGGTCTTGTGGCCGAGGGAGAAACAATCGTTTCTGCCATCCATCACATTGACCGCGGTTACGAAGGATTTGTCGAGAAACTCGTCACGCTGGGAGCAGATGCTCAGCGCACTACCATTCCAGACGACGACTTTATCGAAGGATAGTTTGTGTCAACTAAACCAAAGCATGCAAAACTGCTCGACAACAGGGCCTCACAGGGCACTTCGGCTGACACTGCACAAAATACTGCTACGGGAAGTACTCAAGGCACTGCGCCAAGCGCTGCAACCAATACGTCGCAGAACGCTTCAGTTAGCAGCTCTCCTTTTAGTCGCACGCAGGCAGAGGGCTACCACAAGCGTCGTAAGCGTGTCTTCAGAAAGCAGATGGTAGTCAGGTCGCTTCTGGGCGTTCTTGCTGCTGTTTTTGTTGCCGCTGTGGTGGGCGCAGGTATCTGGTATGCAAGCGTTCAGGCGCAGCTCAATAACTCGCAGGTCATTACTGCTGAGCTTCGTCAGACGCTTCAGGAGCCTTCTGCACCAAGCGACCCCTATTATATGCTGCTTCTAGGAACCGACGGTCGACCTGGCGAGACTGAATATCGTGCGGATTCCATTATTTTGGCGCGTGTTGACCCTATCCATAAGCGTGTGACTATGCTCTCTATTCCACGAGATACCCGTGTCTTGTGGAAGGGTTCTTACATGAAGATTAACGCCGTCCACTACTATGACGGCGCAAATGGCATGGTACAAGCTGTAAATGAACTGTGCGGCGTACATATTGCCCACTATGCAGAGGTCAACTTTGATGGTCTCGCAGGCATTACCGATGCTCTTGGTGGCGTAACCGTAAACGTTGAGCAGTACATGCGCGATACAGAGAACTTCAGCGACGTTGTTGAACTGTACCCTGGCGTTCAGAAACTGAACGGTGCTCAAGCACTCTTCTTTACTCGTGTTCGCTACGCTTTTGCAGACAGCGATTACACCCGCATGCGCCATCAGAGAACCTTCATCAAGGCTATGATTGCTCAGATTCTGAACACAGGAGACCCTGTAGCCATTGCAAATACTGTCAATTCAACAGCAAGCATGGTTATTACCGATCTATCTGTCTCAGACATTATTTCTTTGGGCACTCAGATGATTGGCATGAACACTGACAAGGATATCTATACGGCATACGTACCATCCGAGGGAACAGAAATTGATGGCCAGTCGTATGTTATTGCAGATAAAGATGCACTTGCAAAGATGATGAAAGTAATTGATGCAGGAGACGATCCATCTAGTTTAAACGGACAAACAGATGCCGAGGCAAATGCTGAGGCTGCCGAGAAAAGTTCAGAAGAGTCCTCAGAATCTTCAAACAGCTCTTCTCGCCAGTAAAACTAAGCGCCGTTTTTGGGTATCATTCAAGTGTTAGAAATATTTTCGTTGCGTAGCGCAACTGATTTTGCATGAAAAAGACTGTCAAGCAGTCGTCGGAGGAGATTTATGGCCAACGATAACGTACAAAACGACCACACACTGACAAAAGCCGGCGAGGACTATCTCGAGGCAATTTATCGAATTGCACTTGAGCAGCCAGATGACGATAAGAGCGTCCGCTCCGTTGATATTGCCGAGAGTCTTGATGTTTCCAAGGCAAGCGTCAACAAGGCACTGTCCCAGCTTAAAGAGCAGGACATGGTTGAGCAGAGCCGTTATGGTCGTGTCACGCTGACCAAAGAAGGCGAGGCAAACGCCCGTACCACATGGCGTGCTCACCGTGCGCTCCGCACCTTCCTTGAGGAGGACTTGGGCGTAGACACAGAGACTGCAGATGCAGAGGCTTGCCTTATGGAGCACTCACTTTCTGTAGACACGCTGGCTAAGCTCATTGAATTCCTTGAGAAGCGTGGAATTGAGATTCCAAGCAAGTAACGTAACCTGGCGCTTATGCAAGCTAGGTACGTATAAAAGCGCCTGTCATTTGAGTTTATCGGCGGCAAAACCGTCATTCTTACAAGCGCACGTTAGGTGTGCAGAGCCAACAGGGCTCATAGGTGAAAGGTAAACACATGAAGGCAATTATCCCAGCAGCAGGTCTAGGTACGCGTTTTCTACCTGCAACAAAGGTAACCCCTAAAGAGCTGTTGCCTGTTTTGGATAAGCCCGTCATTCAGTACGTAGTAGAAGAGGCTCTTGAGCCAGAAGAGGTCGATGAGGTAATCATCATCAATTCTCGCGAGAAGCCACAGATTGAAGCCTACTTCGCTGAAGACCAGAAGTTTGAGTCAGACCTTTCTTCTCGTGGAAAGCAAGACCTTGCCGATAAGGTCCATGCAGCTTCTGCGCTCCCTGTTTCCTTTACCTATCAGGACAATCCTCGCGGCCTTGGCCATGCAGTACTGTGTGCCGCAGACGGCGTAGGCGACCAGCCATTCTTTGTTCTTCTCGGCGATTACTTTGTCCCAGACCGCCAGATGTGCATCCGCATGGCGGAGATTTCCAAGCAGCACAACGGCGCTTCCGTCATTGCAGTTGCTCCAGTTCCTGCAGATCAGGTGAATCGCTACGGTATTATCGCAGGTGAGTGCATCTCTTCTCCTTCAGATAACGCTGAGGGCGAGGGCGCTATTTGGAAAGTAACCGGCCTTGTCGAGAAACCCCGTCCAGAGGACGCACCTTCTCACTTGTTTATTGTTGGCCGTTACCTGCTTTCTCCAAAGATTATGGAGCTCCTGGCAACTCAGGGTCCTGGCGCCGGCAACGAGATTCAGCTGACAGATGCAATGGAGCGCCTGCTTGCTGAGGAAGAGATGTATGCGCTGGTAATCGACGCGGAAGAGGGCTGCGATACCGGTACTCCTGCAGCTTGGGCAGCAACTAATGCACGCATGGCACTCTCTGATCAGAGGTCTGCAGCAGCATTTAAAGAGGCGCTCGGCAGCTATGCCAACCGCATTGGATAAAAGACCTGACATACTCCGTTTTGGCAGCGATGGCTGGCAAGCCCGCTATGATAAAGGCTTTACCAGGGATAATGTAGTTAGACTTGCAGAGGCCCTTGGTACCGTCTGGTCAGAGGAGCTGCCTGGCGGTATTGTGTTTGTCGGCTTTGACACACGCTTTGAAGCAGATTCGTCTGCTCTTGAAGCCGCTGCAACATTGGCTTCCTTTGGTCTAGACGTTCGTGTGTCCGAGACTTTTTGCCCCACTCCATCTGTTTGCTGGGCCTGCGCACATCATAAAGATGTAGCTGGTGGCCTCATTATTTCTGCAACTGAGCTTTCCTGCGAATATTGCGGCATGATTATTCGCGCTGCTAACGGCGGTCCGGTTTCGCGCGATTTTCTTCAGCGCGTAGAATCAGCAACACCGC
Source organism: uncultured Atopobium sp. (assembly GCA_938023105.1). Lineage (GTDB taxonomy): Bacteria > Actinomycetota > Coriobacteriia > Coriobacteriales > Atopobiaceae > Lancefieldella. The sequence continues at coordinate 2,035 of CALHDX010000119.1, read as the reverse complement.
TGGAGCCAACAGACCAGCGTGGAACTTTTACCACTACAGATATAGTGACGCCTTATAAGAGTGCGCTTCTTGATCAGATTAATGTGTCTGTTATTAAAGAGCTACGCCCGAGCGTGGTAGTTGATCCTATGTATGGTGCAGCAACAGACCTGCTTGCTGACGTACTTTCCGCAGCTGGATGTGATGTACATCAGATGCACCAAGGTCCTGTCAGGGATTTTGGTGGCATTCACCCACAACCAGCGGACCCTTGGGCTGATGAGTGCTCTTCGATGGTGGTAAGCCGTCACGCTCAGCTGGGCCTCTTGGTTGATTGCGATGGAGACCGTGCTGCTGCTGTAGATGAGACCGGCCGACTTCTTAGCCCACACGAGCTTATTCCGCTTATCACACGCCATCTTGTACAAAATAGAAAGCAAACTGGCCGCATTGTTTCTACACTGACCTGTTCGGCAACGGTATCCAGGCAGGCAGCTCATCTTGGACTAGAGTCTGCAAGCGTGCCTGTTGGATTTGCTCGACTTTATTCAGAGATTGAGCAAGGAGACGTCCTTCTCGCCGCAGAGGAGTACGGTGGAATCTGTATCCCAAGCCACCTTTTGGAGCGAGATGGCCTGCTTGTGGCCCTGCTCGTTGTGGAAATGCTTGCGTACACCCACAAATCTCTGGCACAGCTTGTTGCTGAGGATGAGGCTGAGCTGGGTCGCATGTGTTATAGCAGGCGAGGAGTACGACTTGATGCCGCAGCTACACAAGCATTCAGGAACATCCTTCCAGGTCTTAATCCAGAAAACGTCGCAGGTAAAGTTCCTGTTTCGGTAAGTCATGCTGATGGCCTTAAGCTTCAATTTAAAGATGACTCTTGGGTGCTTATTCGCCCTTCTCGTATGGATGCCCTGGTACGCGTATATTCTGAGGCTTCCAACGAAACACTGCGCGATCAGCTCCTTGACGCAGCTTGCCAGATTGTAAAAGACGAGATTTAGCCCAAACAAAGAGTGTCGAGAAGACCGTTTAAAAGGCAGTATAAAAAAGACACCGCAAAAAGTGCGGCAAGACAACGTAATAACGCGCGTCAAGATAACGTAAAAAGAAAATAAAGACATCGTAAAAATGACAACACTATATATAGTTGAAAAATAAAGTGTTACTACTAGACGACAAAGGGAATTCAGTGCCTAATATACGCATTAGTTCACTAAAGACTACGAATTGTGTAGAAATTGTGGAGGAATTAAGAAGATACAAAATCATCTTCACAAACGAGTCGTAAGTGCGTATAGTTATTCCCCGCGCCGCGCACCACGCAATGTGAAATCGCAGCGCAGCGAACCTTGAAAACCGGATACTGCGATCGAAAGATCAGCAAAGACAGACAAGCGAAATTCGAATTTGAACATTTTGTTCAATAGTCAATTCATAATTTCAGCGAATCCGAGATCAGCGGGATTTTAGAGACGTGGATTCAACTCAACTTTAAATTGTACTGACTTTTAGTCAGTTAAATTTTGAATGGAGAGTTCGATCCTGGCTCAGGATGAACGCTGGCGGCGCGCCTAACACATGCAAGTCGAACGATTAAAGCACCTTCGGGTGTGTATAAAGTGGCGAACGGCTGAGTAACACGTGGGCAACCTGCCCCTCTCATTGGGATAGCCACGGGAAACCGTGGATAATACCGAATACTTCGAGTCTCCCGCATGGAAGACTCGAGAAAGCTCCGGCGGAGAGGGATGGGCCCGCGGCCTGTTAGCTTGTTGGTGGGGTAACGGCCTACCAAGGCAATGATGGGTAGCTGGGTTGAGAGACCGACCAGCCAGATTGGGACTGAGACACGGCCCAGACTCCTACGGGAGGCAGCAGTGGGGAATCTTGCACAATGGGCGAAAGCCTGATGCAGCGACGCCGCGTGCGGGATGAAGGCCTTCGGGTTGTAAACCGCTTTCAGCAGGGACGAGGCGAAAGTGACGGTACCTGCAGAAGAAGCCCCGGCTAACTACGTGCCAGCAGCCGCGGTAATACGTAGGGGGCAAGC
>CALHDX010000118.1:0-43475 GCA_938023105.1 uncultured Atopobium sp. | reverse complement strand
TGTAAGATTGCAAGTCAGTTGCGCGTGGCTCACAGGTTGCGAGTGATTTCTACCCGGTATCCATTTCGTGTGGATACCGGGTTTCTTGTGCGGAAATGCTGGGAGTAGGCCGGGTTTCTCGCCAGGTAGCGGTGTGAGCTGGCGCGCGATCAGTGCACGCCTGCTGCGCGCCTGATTTTCTCGCCATGTCTGAACGATTTGCCGGAAAACACGCCATGTCTGAGTGGTTTTGCCGGTTTTTCTCGCCATGTCTGAGTAAATTTGCTCAGACATGGTGCAGCTTTCAGGCTCAAAATTCAGGGCCGAAGCACCTATCTTTCACGCGCCTGATTTCTGCAAAGAATCTGTAAATTTTGCCTAAAAATGTAAAAGAAACTGTGGATTTGCCTGATTTTGTCAAAGAATCTGTATCTAAAATACAGATTCTTTGCACTTTTTAGGCGCGTGAGCTGGTTGTTGGCGAACGGCGAGAAACCCGTGTAGTTGCAGCCGCAACCGCAGCTGTAAACGGAACCGCGAGCGCACGGAAAACCAATTTACGAGCGTCCGTTTCCCAGCTTATTCGCTCTTATGGTCTCTGTGAATGAGCTCTTCGATGTGCTCGTGTTCTTCTTCGTGGAGCTGCTTAATCTCTTCATCGAAGCCTGGATCTTTAGGGGTAATGAGTTCATCTTCACCAGTCTTTGGATCAGTATGGTGAAGCAGAACAGGCTCAAAGAGGTGCAGATACTTTGCAAAGAAAGCAGACATAGTAAGTAGCATGACAAAAATTGCAATGCGAGGCATCGTGTTGACCTGCGTCATAATGAGCGAACCAACGCACAGAAGGGCAGTCCAACCGTACATCAAAAGTACCGCTTGGCGCTGATTATAACCGTGAGCCATTAAGCGGTGATGGATGTGCCCGCGGTCGGCAGTAGCAAAACTGACGTGCGCGCGGGTACGGCGAACAATCGCGGAGAAGGTGTCGATGATTGGAATACCTGCAACGACGAGAGGAACAATGATGGTTGTGAGTCCCGCCCAACGAGTGACGGACAAAAGCGAAATTGTTCCCAGAGCAAATCCCAAGGTTAGCGAACCAGAATCGCCCATAAAAATTGTTGCAGGATACGAGTTGTGAACTAAAAATCCCAGTGTGGTGCCTGCGATTGCTGCACTTAAAAGCGCTGCGTCAAAGCGGCCCGCCCAAATGGAAAGCACAAACATAGTGGTAGAGGCAATGCAAGATATACCTGCAGAAAGTCCATCAAGACCATCAATGAGGTTAATAATGTTGGCGTAAGCAACCAGGTAAATGACGGTTGCTGGGTAGGCGAGCCATCCAAGATCCACAAAGCCATACGCGGAAAACGGATCAACAACGTTACCGATAATCAAACCGCCTGCAGCCGCGATGCTTGCTGCAATTACCTGACCAGCGAGTTTCTGAATAGGCTTGAGAGAAAAAATGTCGTCAAGCAAGCCGGTCAAGAAAATTACCGCAAATGCAGCGCCAACAATCCAGAAGTTGACGTTGAGATAATAGCGAGAAGAAAGCGTAATCTCGGCATGTCCAAGGATTGCTTCAACGCCATAACGCACCAGCATAGCAACGGCTAACCCAAAGAAAATTGCAACGCCGCCCATGCGAGGAATAGGTTTTTTATTGACTCGACGCGCAGAGGGTTTATCGACAACTCCAAGCTTCCAAGCCAGTTGACGAACGGCAGGGGTAATCAGAGCTGAACCAAGACCAGCCGAGAGGAAAACACAAAACATGGTTACCCAGAGGTTCAAGCCGTATACCCTCCAATAAAAAACAGTATTTAACTGCTAAAATCCATACCATTTAATTGTGCTGCTCATTAAAAAACAAGTCAAGACTTTAATCTTTTTATAATCTCTTTATAGTAAGAATTGTCCTTTTCCCGCAGTCTAAACTGGGTGAACCGACAAGTTTTTTCAGGGAGCCTAATCTCGTGTTCAGTACAGGCATCCTTCGTTGTTAAGGAAGCTGGAACGCCCGAGCGCGGCGCCCACCTTATGAAGGTGGGTTCATAGATGACTGCGGGGAAGGATATTTTTCTGCCTCGGCAGTCTGTGTTAAAGCTCTGACGGCCCACGGAAGAGTCGCGACGGTCTAGGGGAGCGCCGACGGCCCACGGAAGTACCCCGGCGGCTCGCGGAAGAGTCGCGACGGTCCGCGGAAACGCCACGCGCTTCCTCGCAAGCATATAGCCGCTCATTCCGCTCGCATAATCATTGACATACCTGCTCCTGATTGCCACAATAAGTACCGCAACGGGGATATAGCTCAGTTGGGAGAGCGCTGCCTTCGCAAGGCAGAGGCCGAGGGTTCGAATCCCTTTATCTCCACCATGACTTTGACGCGCGCAGAGACCCTGCGCGTTTTTTATACCACCATCTGCCTGGGCAGATACGACGGGAGGCGAGAAACCCTTGGGTAGTGCACCATCACCTAATACCCTTACGTTTTCTGCCTACGACGTCTGTGAACTCTGCCCAAGGCGTTGCCATGCTCAAAGAAACGCTGGTAAAGCGGGCCTTTGTGGAGCTTCAAGCACCATTCGTGTGGCTCGTTCAGCGCTGCACTTCTGGGAGGAGCCTCCTATCTCGGGCGAGGCTGGATCGGGTGCAATTTTCTTCACAGGTTGCCCGCTCAGATGTGTGTTCTGTCAGAACCACCAAATCTCGCAAGAGGGTTTTGGCAAGCCAGTTACAACTGAGCGCCTAGCCCAGATGATGCTTGAATTGCAAGCTCAGGGTGCACTCAACATCAACCTTGTCACTCCCTTGCACTTCTCGCCACACATAATTGAAGCAGTGACGCTGGCAAAAGAGGCGGGATTGACGCTCCCAATAGTGTGCAATACTTCGGGATATGAGCTGCCAGAGGTCGTACAGAAAGTTTCAAGCGTTATTGATATTTGGCTGACGGACGTCAAGTATGCAGACCCCGCGCTGGCAAAGGAGCTCTCGTACGCAGCAGATTATCCAGAGATGTCTGTGGCGGCACTTGAGGTTATGCATGACTCAGTGATGAGTCGCGGCGGTCGCAAGCTGGACGACGACGGTCGCATGTTGCAGGGCATCATTGTGCGCCACCTGGTCATGCCCACGCACGCGGACGATTCCTGTGAGGTGCTCAACCGCGTCTGGAATCTTTGTCATAATGATGTAGACGTATCAATCATGAATCAGTACACGCCCAACGAGCGCATGCGCGCGGTTGGCGGTCCGCTTTCTGGAACGCTTTCTGACGAGGAGTACGAGTTGGTGCTCTGTCATGCGGATGACCTGGGCTTTGAGAACCTGTGGTGGCAGGAGGGCGGAACCGTCTCCGAGAGTTTTGTGCCAGCTTTTGACGCAACGGGCGTTGAAGGTCCCGCGCTCAAGCTCCGCTCGGCTCGCGGTAACGCTACCGACGCTTTAGCCCACACCAGCACCAGCATCCCCGATACACAAACCGAGGAGTAACCATGCCTGTCGAGAAACCCGAAGAGCTCCAAAACACCTCAGCGCCACAGGCGGCCGCGCTCACGGACGCGGAGCGCGCTGAGCTTGAAGCTCTTCGCGCAGAGAAGGAGCGCAGGGAGCTCGAGGCTCTTCGCGCAGAGAAGGAGCGCAGGGAGCTCGAGGCGCTTCGTGCCGAGAAGACCCGTGCAGTCCAAGCTGAAGCGCAAGCTCAAGCTCAAGCAGAGGCAGCCGCTGCCGCTGAAGACGCTCAGCTTGTTGCAGATCAGCAGCGTGCTGCACGTCAGGCTGCTCAGCAGGAAGCTGAACAGATACGCCGCATTCAAGAGCAGCGCGCAAAAGGCCGCGCCCTTATGGAACCAGATGCAGACGACGAAGACATCAAAATGCCTCTGGGGCAAAAAATTGTTATTGGAACTGTGGTAATTCTCGCAGTTGTCTTTGTTGTAAGCCAATTTATTTTGTAGGACTGCTACTCTAGATATATCGTCTCACCGTCAGTTTTTGACCAATCGAAAAGAGCAACTATGTCACTCACTGATCGTACCAAACCCTCAGACGTTAGCCTTAATACAGACTTGTATGAGCTCACGATGGCTCAAGGTTATTGGGAAGCCGGTCTTGTTGATGCAGAGGCATGCTTTACCGCATTCTTCCGCGAGAACCCCTTTAATGGTGGATTTGCAATTTCTTGTGGTACTGGTCAAATTGCTGACTTAGTTGAGAACTTTATCTATGAAGACGATGATATTGACTACCTGGCAAGCATTAACTCTCCTGGTGGCGATCGTCTCTTTAAGCCAGCGTTCCTTGAGTTTTTGCGTAACCACAAGCTCAATGTAACCATTGATGCAATTCCCGAGGGAGAGCTTGTTTTCCCACGCGAACCTATGGTCCGCGTAGAGGGCTCCATTGTTGATTGCCAGCTCATTGAGACCGCCCTGCTTAACCTGGTTAACTTCCAGACTTTGGCAGCAACTAAGTGCGCTCGCGTTATTAAGGCTGCTCAGGGCAATCCCGTCTCTGACTTTGGCCTGCGTCGTGCGCAAGGTCCAGATGGTGGCTTGGCAGTTGCTCGCGCTTCCTATATTGCAGGTGCTTCAAGCACTTCAAATGTCCTTGCTGGCAAAATTTACGGCATTCCTGTTTTTGGTACCCACGCACACTCTTGGGTAATGTCGTTTGATACTGAGCTTGATGCCTTTAGGGCGTTTGCAAAATCTAGCCCAACTAACTGCTCACTTCTGCTTGATACCTATGATGTTCACGAAGGTATCAAGAACGCCATTATTGTGGCAAAAGAGATGGAGGAGTGTGGACAGCGCTTAAGTGCTGTTCGTATTGACTCCGGAGACCTTGCACGCCTTTCTAAGGAAGCTCGCAAGGCTTTTGACGAAGCTGGCCTTCCTTACATTAAGATTTCCGTTTCAAATGATCTTGACGAGTACACTATCCAGTCGCTTTTTGCTCAGGGTGCACCTATTGACGCCTTTGGTGTTGGCACCAAGCTTGCCACCTGCGATCCTCAGCCTTCGCTTGGCGGCGTCTACAAGCTAACCGCTCGTCGTCAGTCTGCCGCTGAGCCTTGGACTCCTGTTATCAAGCTGTCTGAGATGGCTTACAAGCGTACCGTTCCAGGCATTCAGCACATTCGCCGCTTCTATGATGCAAACGGCTGCCCTGCAGGCGACATGATTTTTGACCCGGATTATCTGGTCACCAAGAGTCCAGAGTCTAAGGCAACTGTTGTCGACATCATTGACCCCTATTCAACCCACAAGCTTGAAGGAACTTCTCGCGAACTGATGGTAAGGCTGGTAGAAGATGGCAAGCGCGTAAGGGAGAGCGAGTCTATTGAGGTTGCGCGCGATCGTTGCCACGCAGCGCTTATGCACCTTGATGCGGCATACACACGCTTCTTGAACCCTCAGATTTATCCTGTGGGTCTTGAGCGCGGTCTGGCCAATTTGCGTCACGAACTTGCCGCCCAACATCAGGTAAAATCTTCCGAGGAAACTGAGTAGTCCTTTAGAAGCTACACAACCAACTACGTAATTACGCTGCACACGGCATTGAATTTAAAGGAGAACCATGCGCGAGAAGATCGAGGAACTTGTACGTCAAGCCTTGGCAGAAGCCCAGGCTGCGGGTGAGTTGCCTGAATTCCAGATTGATGATGTGGGACTTGAGCGCCCACAGGACTCATCAAATGGTGATTGGTCTTCTACGGTTGCAATGCGTTCTGCAAAGCTGGCACATAAAGCACCGCGCGATATTGCAGCAGCTCTTGTGGCACATATTGCCAAAGATGCTCAGATTGAGCGCGTTGAAGTTGCCGGTCCCGGCTTTGTAAACTTTTATCTGTCTACCGCTGCGGGCAATGAGATTTTTAATACTGTTCGCGAGCAGGGTGCAGATTTTGGACGTTCTTCTTTTGGTGCTGGCCAGAAGGTTCAGGTAGAGTACGTTTCTGCAAATCCCGTGGGCCCTCTGCATATTGGTCATGGCCGCTGGGCTGCTCTTGGAGATTCTCTAAGCCGCATTCTTGCCTTTGCAGGCTATGAGGTTGAGCGCGAGTACTACGTCAACGATCATGGCTCTCAGATGGACGTCTTTGGTCACTCCATCTCAAAGCGCTATCTGCAGCTTATTGACATCATGCAGAAGCGCGGCATTGACGCTGATGCAGCTGCGCAGGTGCTTACAGAAGATCGCAATGCCTACGTTGCAGATGAAGACGATGCTCATCCAGAGCAACATCCGTTTACTGACGAGTTTATCAACTCTCTTGGCGGTAACGCATATGCCGGAGACTACATAGTTGACCTGGGACTTTTCTTCCTTAAAAATGATGGAGAAGTCTGGGCAGACAAGTCCGAAGATGAGCGCATGGCAGAGTTCCGTGAGCGCGGCTACAAGATGATGCTTGAGTCCATCAAGAATACCTGTCATACCGCCCGTTCTGACTTTGACGTTTGGTTCTCTGAGCGCTCTCTCTACGTTAAGGATGACCAGGGTAAAGACGCCGTTGATCGTGCGCTTGATGCTCTTGATAAGCTCGGCTACCTGTATCGTTCTGATGAGGGAGCACTGTTCTTCCGTTCCACTGATTTTGGTGACGATAAGGACCGTGTACTCATCAAAACAAATGGCGAGTATACCTATTTTGCTTCCGACGTTGCGTACCACTGGAACAAGTTCCAGCGTGTCGACCACGTTATTGATATTTGGGGAGCAGATCACCACGGCTATATCCAGCGTGTTCGCTCTGCTGCAACAGCTCTTGGTTACCCAACTCAGTTTGAGGTTTTGCTTGGTCAGCTGGTTAACCTGCTCAGAAACGGTGTTGCCGTCAGAATGTCTAAGCGCAAAGGAACTGGTATCCACTTTGATGAGCTTCTCGCTGAGGTTGGTGTTGATGCAACGCGCTACACCCTTGTTTCAAAGTCTTCCAACCAGATGATTGACTTTGACATTGAGCAGGTAAAGCGTCAGGACAGCTCTAATCCTGTGTATTACGTTCAGTACGCTCATGCTCGTATTTGTTCTATTTTGCGTCGCGCTGCTGGTGTTGACCTTGAAGAAGCAAAGACTCTTGGTATGGATGCCGTTGCAGATAAGGCTATTGGCTCTGAGGTTGATCTTGGGCTACTTTCTGACGCCGCTGAGCAGGCGCTTGCCCGTAAGCTTTATGAGTTTCCAGGTCTTGTAGAGGGTTGTGCTCGCGATAGGGCACCATTCCGCATTACGCACTATATTGAAGAGCTTGCTGGTCAGTTCCACGCATTCTATACCGTTTGTCAGGTACTGCCTTCCGAGGGACGTCCACTGGACGCAGAGCTTTCTAAGGCTCGTCTTGCTGCGTGTGATGCAACTCGTCGCGTACTTGCAATTGCTCTTAATCTGATTGGTGTTTCTGCTCCTGAGTCAATGTAAACGATAGCTAACTATGTTGTTTTGTCATGATACCGTGCAAGTATTGAATACCTGCACGGTATCTTTAGTGAATTTCTCCAGATAATTTACATATTTCTCCGTTATGTAAAAAATTTTTTAATGTATAAAAGAGATAATAAAATTAATATTTATTACTTAAATTTTATATTGCAGCATATAAAAGCCTATTTTGATGTCATATAAGCGCCATTTTCTAACATATTTTTGACTAACTATTGTTTTGTCACCACGTTAACACGTGTTTTTTAGGGGTATACTCATTATGCGAGCAAATAGTAAATGGTTCGGGCATAAGAGTGGAGGTCTCTATGGAACTTCGCGAGTACATGTCCATTCGCAGGTCTTACAACTTGGTTAGAAGAGTGGTGCCTGCTAACAGACGACTCACGTTTGAAGAGTTTGCTATTTTGTGTCGCCTCAATGTGAAGGGCGCTCCTGTTAAGACTTCAGAAATTGCCGAGTATCAGAGTGCTCTTCGTCCTACGATTACTCATCGTACCTCGCACCTGGCAAGGCTTGGTTTCATCAAGAGAGATGAAGGCGCCATTGATCGACGCAACGTAGTGTGTATCATCACAGAAAAGGGTGTAGAAGCAGTTGAGGAGCTGTCCAAGCTTACCTGTGCTCGTATTGCACCCGGCCAGGCGCTTTCACGTACTTCGTTTGAGCGTATTGTCATGTATGTTGACGCTATGGGAGCTCTGTATTGCAGGGCAGCAGATATGGTCCTTCTTGCAATTCTAGATTCTCCTAAAGACGCTCTTTCAATTACAGAGATTGTTGACGCACTTGGTCTTTTACAGCCAACGGTTTCTATGTCTCTTACTGCTTTGGCAGAAAGTGGCCTGGTACAGCGCAAACATGACGATGCTCTTTCAAGAAGAGTAACTATGGTTGAGCTCACGCCTCAAGGCAAGACGTATATCAAAGAAATCGTTCAGCAAATTGAAGATATTGTTGTAAAAAGAAAGAGCCGTACAGCTGTTTAAATGATTTATGCAGATTAAAGAAATCTAGAAGATGGATTTCTCGAGGTTTAAGGGTTAGTGGTTATAAATCCCCATTTGCCCGTTTTATGGTGAATTTTATTTATTTTTTCATCATAAGGCGGGCATTTTCGTGGTATATTCCTTTTGGATTTGCACCTATTTGATTTTGTTTGTTATCCCTTCATCATATTTCTCACGTTTTTACAGATTATTTTGATGAGCAAACAGAGAGGTTTGTACATGTCGGACGAAACATCTTCGGTCCAAAATGATTCTTTAAATGATGTAGAAAATACTCCAGCACCACGTAGACGTGGTAGACCTCGTAAGAGTGAAAATAGTAATTCAGAAAATTCAACTTCAGAAAATACCAATTCTGAGGCAACTGAAGAAAAGGCCTCTAATTCATCTGCTGCTAAGCGTCGTCGTGGTCGTCCAACTAAAAAAGAGACTGAGGCGCGTCGTGCGGTAGAGGCTGTTGTGGCAGAGGCTATGAACGCAGCAGGCATTACAGAGCCACCAAAGCGCCGTCGTGGCCGTCCTAGCAAAGAAGAGATGGAAGAGCGTGCTCTTCACGAGCGTGCCCTTGAAGTTGCACAGGCAGAGGTTCTGGCTCAGGTCCAGGCAGGGGGCAAAGTTTCTTCTGACGTTGTAGACACTGATCGCCTTACCAAGATTGTTCAGGACGCAACTCAGCTTTCTGCGGAGGTAACCCCGGCTCCTGCCTTTACTAAAGCAGAGGCAGAGGGTGCAGCTGGCCAGAATGACAATGCGGCTCAGAAGAACTTCGCTGAAGAGCAGGGTAGTGTTGAGCAGCAAAATGGTGCAGCTCAGGAGCAGGCTTCTGGTGCAGTAGCAGATTCTGATGCAGCTCCAGCAGAGCGTCCAGGGCGTTCTCGTACGGGTGCAGCACGTCGTCGACATCGTAATGCTGAGCCAAAAGAAGCAGTTCAGGAGGGCGAGAAGACACAGGAAAACGCACACGCCAACAACCAAGAGCGTCCTTCTCGCGATCGTAGACAGAACAACCAGCGCAACAAGAATCGCAAGCAGGGCCAGGCAAGCGAGCCATCGCTTTCCAAAGAGGCTCTGCAAGAGATGAAGCTTTCTGAGCTTCGTGCTAAAGCAACTGAGCTGGGCATTGAGTACGCAGGCGTTCATAAGTCTGATTTGATTGAGCTTGTATACGCTGCATCTGCAGCTGCTGAGGGCTTTAAGACTGTTGAGGGTATTCTTCAGATTAGCAATGAAGGCTACGGCTGGATTCGTACAGGTAATTATATGGAAGGCGATGACGACGCCTTTGTCCACCAGCAGATTATTAGAAATCTTGGTCTGCGTCCGGGTGATAGCGTCTTGGGCATGGTGGGACCTGCTCGCGTAAATAGCAAATATCCACCACTGCTTAAGGTTACCCAGGTCAACGGTGGGGAAGTTGAGGGTCTTAAGGACCGTCCTCGCTTTAAAGATCTGACTCCAATTTTCCCAGACCAGCCTCTTACTATGGAGCACGGTAAAGACTCCATTACGGGCCGTGCAATTGATCTGGTGGCTCCTATTGGTAAGGGTCAGCGTGGTTTGATTGTCTCGCCTCCAAAGGCAGGTAAGACTACCATTTTGAAGCGCATTTGCCAGTCTATTACCACCAACAATCCTGAGGTTCACCTCTTCTGCCTCTTGGTAGACGAGCGTCCTGAGGAAGTTACGGACATGGAGCGCTCCATCAAGGGCACCGTTGTTGCTTCAACTTTTGATATGCCAGCAGAGAGTCACACCGTTGTCTCGGAGCTTGTCATTGAGCGAGCAAAACGTCTGGTTGAGATGGGTCAGGACGTTGTGGTTATTCTGGACTCCATCACACGTCTTGCTCGTGCATACAACCTGGCTATTCCTGCTTCTGGTCGTATTCTTTCTGGTGGTGTTGACTCCGCAGCTCTGTATCCACCAAAGAAGTTCTTGGGTGCAGCTCGAAATATCGAGAACGGCGGCTCGCTCACTATTATTGCGTCTGCCCTGGTAGATACAGGCTCCAAGATGGATGAGGTTATCTTCGAGGAGTTCAAGGGTACTGGGAACATGGAGCTCAAGCTTGATCGAGACCTGGCAGATCGCCGTATCTTCCCAGCTATTGATCCTGTTTCTTCTGGTACCCGTAATGAGGATCTGCTTATTAAGCCAGAGCTTCAGCCTATGGTATGGGGCGTTCGCCGTATTCTTGCAGGCTTCAATAACACTGAGCGTGCAACTACTGCTCTTATCAGTGGTCTTAAACAGACCGACAATAACCAGGACTTCCTGATTAGATCTGCAAAGAAGGCTGCACAGTCTGACTATCCACAGAATTAGTCAGATTTAAAGATGACGCAAGAAGTGCTTTCCAATCTATGTTGGGAGGCACTTCTTTTTTCTCGCCATTTTTGTTGAATAACTGCCGAAGAATTATGAAAAAGTTTTAAAGACGCTGTAAAAAATAATGAATTACGCTATAGTCATTTCTAACAGCACAATTATGTGTTGCAGCGGATTACACAAAGATGAAATGAAGCCCACCCGTTGCTCACGTCGCCCGTATTGGGTTTAGTAGCATATGCAAATTTAGCGTGTGTCTTCATACATCTTCTTAGCGTTTGTAGGGGGAGTTTGTATGACAGAAGGTAGGAATCCGGCAGTAGTTGCCGGCCTGCTCAGTGGACTGGTTCTGGTAGCAGAGCCAGCATCTGCGTATGCCCTTACCGCTAATGAAATTCGTCAAACGCCTCTTGGTGCAATCTTTACAGGCATTGGAGTGGGACTTGCTGCGGTTGCAGTCATTTCTGGTGCGGCCTTGGTAGTCTCTCGCTCGGTAAATCGTGGCGAGAAAATCGATGGGGCAGAAGCAAAGAGCCAGTCAGCTGCAACGTTCCAAAGCTCAGATGAGGCTCTCTCTTCAAAGCAGGTCTCAGCTGCATCGAACTTCTCGCCAGAAGAGAGCATTGTGATTCCGCTGGACTCTTCAAGGCGCTCGATTGCTGCGTACAAGCCAAAGCACATGAGGGCTTCTCAGTGGGATATGACTGGTTCCATTCGTGTTCAGTCTGCTGAGCTGCCTGTTCAGCCTGCCGAGTCACCTGCAAAGAAGTCACAGGTTGTAAGTACGGCCGCAGAGGGCGTTCTTCCCGTTCGCGCAAAGAAGGCTCCTGCACACTCTACAAACGACTACGCGCAGATTGCAGAGAACTACACCAAGCTTTTGAGCTGGCGCGAGCGTACCGTTGCACGTGCAAAGGGTGCTGCTGCGGTGCTTCTTGAGCGCTTAGGGCAAGATCCTATGGACGGCCTGCCTATTATCGAACGTGCTGACGGAACAGTTGGTGACGTTGGTACAGCTTGGTGGACTAAGGCTGTGGGCGAAGAGTCCATTACGCGCGATTTTGGTATTGCCGAGATTGGTGCCGAGGCTATTCCTGAAGACTTCACCAATCATGCCGCTGATATTTCCAGTCGCATTTCTTACGTTGACCAGGGAGTCTTCCCTGAGAAGCGTACGATTGACGAGCTTGAGCATGCTGATGATTGGACGCTCGCGCTTGCTGCAATGGACGAGCATCTAGCTCGCCATGATCAGCAGCAGATGCGCAAGTATCATCCAGTGCAGCTGCCGCTCATTGGTCAGGTCACTGCTGAGGCTGAAGTTGCAAGCTCGGTGGAGTTGTCGGGTGCAAAACCTGCTGCGTCTCACAAGGTTGCCGCAGCTCAGATTCGTCCTTCTCGCGAGCCAAACTACGCTGGTGTGGTTGCACAATCAACCGCAATGCCGCTGGTCAAGGCTACAAACGATACGTCATCGCATGTTCAGGACATCTTTGACGCGGTTGAGCGTGAGATGGCAGCTGAGCTTCAGGCGGCTGACGAGAGACCAACGCGCGAGCTGCTTCGCCTCATTGAGGGCGGCACCAGCAAGATGAAGAAGATTTCTTCGCTTGATCTTGGCGAGAAGACCAGCGCAGACAAGGCCTCTTACAAGCCTCGTCACTTTGCTGGTGAGCTTCCGCTGGTACGTGAGGCGTAAGTAGCACACGTAGGCCGGCTGCGGGTAGTCAGAAGACAACTGCGCAACCGTCGCGAAAAGCTGGAGCTCGTAGAAACATCCGGCTTCTCTAAAATTATTTCAAGTTAGATAACATTTTTTGGCTGTGGTTCTTTTTTAAGGGCTGCAGCCATATTGTGTTGTGTCACATATTCAACGCTATGGAGAAAAGGAGATGAATATGGCACATAAGCTAACGCGACGACGCTTTTTGGAGGTGGCCGGGACCATTGCGGGGTCGTTTGCTCTAGCAGGCTGTTCGCCAAAGAACCAAGACCCTAACTCCATTTACGTTGGCGTGATGGGACCGTATACCGGCGACGTTGCCCAGTATGGCCTTGCGGTGCGTAGCGGCATTTTGCTGTACCTCAAGGAATTCAACAAGAATGGTGGAGCTGGTGGCCGCCAGATTGTCCCTATTGCAGAGGACGAGAAGGGCGATTCAACTGAGGCTATTCTTGTTTATAACAAGCTGCTTGACGAGAACGTCTGCGCAATTCTAGGTGACGTTACCTCAACGCCAACCATTGCGCTGGCGCAGAAATCGGTTCTTGACAACATTCCTTGCGTAACGGCATCTGCAACAGCAGAAGATGTTGTTGCTCACGGCAATAACATGTTCCGTGCTACTGTCACCGACCCATTCCAGGGCGTTGTTCTTGCAGAGTTTGCTAAAAAGCAAGGGTATCAGCGTGTAGGAACTATCTTTAACTCTGGTGGCGATTACGAGATTGGCGTAAACAACGCATTTGTCCAGAGGGCTCGTGAGTTGGGCATTGAGGTTGTATCCCAGCAGGGCTATCCAACGGGAGCTGTTGACTTTAACGCCCAGCTTACCAGCATTATTGGACTGGATCCTGATGCCATTTTGGCTCCAAACTATTACCAGGATAACGGCAAGATTGTGACGCAGGCTCGCCAGCTTGGCTGCAAAAAGCCTTTTATGGGCGCAGATGGTTGGGCAGGCATCATTGGCGGCGAGCAGGACTATGCTTCTGCGGCTGACCTTGAAGGATGCTTCTATTGCTCTGCCTTTGTTGCTTCAAACCCAGATGAAAAAGTTCAGCATTTTGTTAAGGCTTATACCGAGGAATACGGTGAGGCTCCAACTAACTTCTGTTCTTTGGGCTATGACGCAGCAATGATTCTTTGCTCCGCTCTTAAGACCGTCGAGAAACGCGGTTATACCTACAACTCTAATGAGTATAGGCAGGCAATTATTGACGCTATTGCATCTGGTGTGGTCGAAGGCGTTACTGGAACCCTTTCATATCAGGGAACAGGTGACCCAGTGAAGTCCACCTTGATTATTACCTTCAAAGATGGCAAAGAGTCCATCTATGACACGATCAATCCTTCATAGAAAAGAGAACCTCAGATGTTTTTGACTCAGGTGCTCAATGGACTTCAATTGGGCAGTATTTACGCACTGGTGGCGCTTGGTTACACAATGGTGTACGGCATCATCTTGCTTCTTAACTTTGCACATGGTGACATCATCATGTTCGGCTCCTACGTTGCTTGGATTGCGCTTGTTCAGTTAGGACTCAATCCTGCAATCGCCGTTCTTCTCGCCATTTTTGGCTGCGTTTTGCTTGGCGTCCTCATCGACAAGGTTGCCTACGCACCGCTCAGAGAAGCTCCAAGGCTTTCTATTCTGATTACCGCAATTGGTGTTTCTTACCTACTTGAAAATGGCGTTCAGCTGCTTCTTGGTGCTGACGCTAAGGTTGTTCCAAGCATCATTGACCTGGGAACTGTTCAGGTATTTGGTTCGACGCTTTCCGGCACTGCACTTTTGACTGTTGCCGTTACTATTGTGGCAACCGTTGTTCTGACCCTTTTGGTTCAGAAGACTCGTCTTGGTAAGGCAATGCGTGCAGTTTCTGAGGATATGGGCGCTGCTCGTCTGATGGGCGTTAACGTCAATAGCACTATTAGCTTTACCTTTGCAGTTGGTTCCGCCCTGGCAGGCATTGCAGCTATTCTGTACTCCATGGCATACCAGCAGGTTTCTCCTACCATGGGCGTCATGCTGGGTACCAAGGCATTTGTTGCAGCAGTTCTTGGCGGCATTGGCTCCATTCCTGGCGCTGTTATTGGCGGCCTTATTGTTGGCTTCTCCGAGGTCTTTGTTGCTGCCTTTGGTCTGTCTGTCTGGCAGGATGCAGTAGTCTTCTTACTCTTGATTCTTGTTCTTGTTGTGAAACCAACTGGCCTGCTTGGCCGACCAGTTACCGAGAAAGTGTAAGGAGGCTCACATGACTAAAATGTATCCACGCGATAATAACCACAACCCCGTAATTGTCACTGGTTTTGGTGGAAAAGATGGTCAGCGTCGTGAGCTCACTATGCCTGCTCGCTATGCCATCAATGCAATTCTTGTTGCACTCTTTGTCTTTGGTGGAAACTTCCTGGTAGGAGAGGGCCTTATTTCTCGCTATCAGACCGTTGTTTTTGAGCAAATTGGCGTGTATGTTCTGATGACCGTTTCTCTGAACATTGTTACTGGTTATCTGGGACAGCTTCCTTTGGGTCACGCTGGCTTTATGTCCATTGGTGGTTATGCCTGCGCAATCTTTATCATTCGCATGATGCCACTCTTTGGTCTGGATGCTCAGTCCATGGCCTCAGGCTCTACACCTGCAGTTATTCTTTTTGTTGTGGGTCTTTTGTTTGGCGGCATTTGCGCCGCTCTAATGGGTGTGGTTATTGGTATTCCAGCACTTCGTCTTCGCGGTGATTACCTGGCCATCATTACTCTGGGCTTTGCAGAGATTATCCGCGTTGTCCTGGTAAACATTGACTCTGCTCTTGGATTCAAGCTTACTGGTGGCGCATCAGGCCTCACGGGTATTCCTGCATATACGGGTTACCTGAACACGGCAATTGTTGTTTCGCTTGCCATCTTTGCTATTCATACTCTTATGAAGTCTAGACATGGACGCGCTATTCTCGCCATCCGCGATAACGAGATTGCGGCAGAGGCATCAGGCGTTAACACCACGTATTACAAGACCCTTGCCTTTGTTTTCTCTGCATTCCTTGCTGGTATTGCAGGCGGCCTTTACGCGGGCTGCATCGGCGTCATGGCGCCTGCCAAGTTTGGCTTTATGAAGTCTGTTGAGATTCTAGTTATGGTTGTTCTTGGTGGCATGGGCTCTATGTTTGGCTCCGTTGTGTCCGCAACTGTCCTGACCGTACTCCCAGAGGCTCTACGTGCCTTTGCTGACTACCGCATGGTTGCTTATGCAATCGTGCTGATTCTGGTTATGATCTTTAGACCAGAGGGTCTGTTTGGCTCGTATGACTTCTCGCTGTCCCGCATTATTGAGCGCATCATGAACAAGGATTTCCCTTGGAACAAGGATGACTCGGACGAGCAGGCGGGTGTACAGGCTAACGCACAGACGGTTGTTCAGGCAGATACGCAGGCAGACGTGCAGGTAGAAGCCTCAACTGATTCGAAGGAGGCGTAAGAGCGATGGCAACTAAACACACTACAAAACTTATCAGACAAGAGTCTCCTAACCTCATTCCAGAGCGAGACCTTGGCGCAATTCCAGTTCTTCAGGCCGAGCACCTGGGCATTGACTTTGGTGGCTTGACTGCTGTTAATGACTTCAACATCGCTCTTGGTCCTACCGAGATCTCTGGCATCATTGGTCCTAACGGTGCAGGTAAAACAACTGTTTTTAACTTGCTTACCTGTGTCTACAAGCCAACCCGTGGTACCGTAATGATTGACGGCTACGACCTGGCTGGTAAAAGCGTTGTTGAAGCAAATCATATGGGTATTGCCCGCACCTTCCAGAACATTCGACTGTTCAACAACATGACGGTTATGGAGAACATTCAGGTTGGTCAGGGCAGTCACATGACGTCTCATTTCTTTGAGGACGTCCTTCGTCTTCCAGCTCACTGGAAGCAGGAGAAAGAGAGCGCCGATAACGCCCACGAGCTGCTGCGCATTTTTGGTATGGAGAACCTTGCAAATACCCTTGCTGGCAACCTGCCTTATGGTGCTCAGCGCAAGCTTGAGATTCTTCGCGCTCTGGCAACGCAGCCTAAGATTTTGCTGCTTGACGAGCCAGCTGCAGGTATGAATCCAGCAGAGACTGACGAGCTTATGGAGAATGTCCTTAAGATTCGTGACGACTTCAAGATTGCTGTTCTTCTCATCGAGCACGACATGAAGTTTGTTATGGGCATTTGCGAGGGTTTGGCTGTTCTTGACCACGGCAACATCATTGCAAAGGGAACGCCAGAAGAGGTTCAAAACAACCCTCGCGTTATCGAGGCATATCTTGGAAAGCAGGAGGTGCGCTAATGGCCGCTGAAACTACAAACATCCAGGCAGTTGGCGCTGGAAAAACCCTGCTATCCGTCAAGGATCTTAATGTTTCTTACGGTGCAATCCACGCAGTTCAGGGCATTTCTTTTGACATCCACGAGGGTGAGATTGTCACCCTTATTGGCGCAAACGGCGCAGGTAAATCAACTACACTGAACACCATTGCTGGTCTAGTAAAGCCTGACTCTGGCACCATTACCCTTGACGAGAAAAACCTTGTAGGCCAGCGCGCTCACAAGATTGTTGAGTCTGGTTTGGCGCTATGTCCTGAGGGCCGCCGTGTGTTTTCTCGCATGAGTGTTGCTGAAAACCTTGAGATGGGCGGCTATACGCAGACCGATTCCCAGAACGCTAAGACCGTCAAGATGGTCTACGAGCATTTCCCACGTCTTCGCGAGCGCAAGAATCAGCTGGCAGGAACGCTGTCTGGAGGCGAGCAACAGATGCTTGCTATGGGACGTGCTCTGATGAGCAGGCCAAAGCTTTTGATGCTCGACGAGCCTTCCATGGGTCTGGCTCCTCTTCTGATTGAGGAAATCTTCCAGATTATTCGCCAGCTCGGCGATGCAGGAACCACCATTTTGCTGGTTGAGCAGAACGCTAATATGGCACTTAAGGTTGCTGACCGTGCATACGTTCTTGAGCTTGGTAAGGTTGCTAAGCATGGCACCGGCCAGGAGCTTCTCCACGACGATGACGTTCGCAAGGCTTACCTCGGCGCATAACGGCGACTAATGGCAAATGTGCTTTGACGTCAACGTACCTTAAACGTTAACCCGGCTCCCACACAACGTAGGAGCCGGGTTTTGTTGTCATGTCTGAACAGTTTGCCTGAAAAGCGCACCATGTCTGAGCTATTTGCCTGTTTTTCTCGCCAAGTCTGAGCAAATTTACTCAGACATGATGTAGTTTTCAGGCTCGCAAAATTTGGCGCGGCGCAGCCTATCTTCACGCGCCTGATTTCTTCAAAGAATCTGTAACTTTTGCCTAAATACGTAAAAGAAACTGTGGATTTGCCTGATTTCATCAAAGAATCTGTGCCTCAAATACAGATTCTTTACACTTTTCAGGCGCACCTGGCGAGAAACCCGTGTTGTCGCAGGCGTACTTGTTAGTACACGCATTGACCGAGCGCAGTTGTCACGTTAGATTTCGTCGAAAGTGTTGTGGTGTTGCTGGCCGTCGTCCAAGGTAAGGACGGTACCCAGAAGTGCTGGCTCAAGAATCTGAATCCAGAGATCGCCTCTGACCTGCTTGGCATTCTCGGCAACAGCGCGAGCTGTAACAGGGGAGTCGCAGATGGCAACCATGGTGGAACCTGAGCCCGAGATAACAAAGGCGCAAGCACGAGCAAGCTTAGCTACCTGTTTGAGCTCTTCGTAATCAGGAATGAGCTCCTTGCGGTAGGGCTCATGGAGTTTGTCGTTGCAGGCAGCTGCCAAAAGACCTCCATTGCCTGTTTCAAGTGCATGGGTAACAGCAACGGTACGACCCATTTGATAAACAGCGGTCTGAAGAGAAATATTCTGCGGAACCACCTTGCGGGCATCCTCGGTGTTGACAGTGTACGGTGGTGCAATTGCAACAAAAGAGAGACCGCGCGCTACCAGCCTTCGAGTACAAACGGTATGCCCACCCTCAACAAATGACGAGGTCAGGCCACCGTAAATTGCAGGAGCAACGTTATCGGGATGGCCCTCAAAATGACAGGCAAAGTCGAGCGCACGCTCAGGATCCCAGCCACCATGAGACTCGGTCATCGCGGCTGCAATACCAGCAATTACGCAGGTAGAACTTGAGCCAAGTCCACCAGAAAGCGGAATAGGCGAATCGATAGTGATGTGCTTAGGAGTGGGCTCTTCGCCCAGCTTTTCGCAGGCTCGAACATAAGACGTCCAGACAAGGTTGTCATCGTTTCTGAACTGCTCGGGACAGCCGTCAATGATGAGCGTAGGAGATTCCCTAAACGTAATTTTTGCGCGCAGGTTAAACGCAAGACCCAGCGTATCGTAGCCGACGCCAATGTTTGCAGAGGTAGCAGGTACAGATACGGTCAAGATGGTGTTGTCGAGCATGTAGAACCTGCTTTCTCAGAGTCTAACAAGCAAAAATACGCCCGCATGCTTCGGAAACGTACGAAGCAAGCTGTTCCTTCTCGCGAACGTCAGTATGAATGATAACGTTATCATTCAGCGATGAAAGCTGGATTGGCGGATTAGTGCCCGTGATTTCGGCGAGCGTATGCATACATGCAAAGTCATCCAGGCCAGCGGTCGAGTGGCCCAGCGCGGCAAGCACGTCGGACGAGAACTTATATGGGCTGGCAGTAGACAGACAAACGCGCACGTTACCCGCCTGGCGAGAAACCCTGTCAAGCACGTGCTTTGCGACGGCTGTGTGAGGGTCAATCAGCACACGACAATTCTCCCAGGTAGAACGGATAGTCTCACGCGTCTGAGCGTCGGTTGCAAAGCCGGCATCAAAGGTTTCGCGGATGGTGTCCATCACCTGAGCAGGAACCGTGTAGATACCCTTGGTTACCAGCTGGTTCATCAGATAGCTGACAAGCTCGGTGTCTTTGCCAGATGCAAGATAGAGGAGTCGTTCAAGGTTTGATGAAACCAGAATGTCCATCGATGGAGAGATGGTCTTTTCAAATGCACGCCTACGATCGTAGATACCTGTCTCCAAGAAATCAGTCAGCACCTTATTGCTGTTAGAAGCCACAATGAGGCGCTCAACAGGTAGTCCCATTTCTTTTGCAAAGTAACCTGCGAGGACGTCGCCAAAATTGCCGGTTGGCACGCAGAAAGTAACTTTTTGACCCTGGGTGATGGCGCCCTTGGCAACAAGCTGGGTATATGCGTCAAAGTAGTAGGTTACCTGTGGGGCCAAACGACCAATATTGATGGAGTTTGCGCTGGAAAGTACCGTGCTCTTACCGGCCAACTCATGCGCCAACTCCTTGTTAGCAAAGATTGCTTTAGCAGCGTTTTGAGCGTCGTCAAAGTTTCCCTTAACAGCGCAAACAGCTACGTTAGAGCCTTTTTGAGTCACCATCTGCAGGTGTTGAATATCCGAAACTTTGCCTTCAGGGTAAAAGACGGTGATGCCCATACCAGGTACATCCTTGAAACCCTCAAGTGCAGCTTTGCCAGTGTCGCCAGAAGTTGCGGTCACAATCATGATGCTCTTGCCGGCGGTGGCGGCCGCGTCGACAGCGCCAGCTACGTCCGCGTCCTCGCGAGCAACACTCATCAGGCGGGGGAGCATCTGAAGCGCAACGTCTTTGAAAGCCGACGTTGGACCATGGAAGAGCTCAAGCAGCCAGTCTTCTCCGATAGCAGAAACAGGCGTGATAGCCTGGGTGTCCCACTGAGAGCCATACGCTCCCTCAATACAGCGAGTCAGCTCTTCAGCAGAGTAGTCGTCCAGCAGAGCAGAAAGCACATCGAAAGCAGTAGCTTTAAAGCCCTGAGAACAAACCTTTGCAAGATCGAGGGGTTTCTCGTCAATTGAATCTTGGATATAAAGGCCGCCGTCGGGAGCAATTCCCTGCAAAATGGCTTGTTTAGCCAAGACGGTATGGTCAGAGCTTCTTGTGCTGTGATATGCGACGGCCATGAAACCACCAATCTTTAGAACGTGTCGCGTGTTGTGCGTTTCGCGTGTTGCGCGCGTGCAAATTGCGCGTCTCGCGTGTTGCGTTTCTATTATTTTAACAGTGAGAAGTAAATGTCGCTTGTAACATAGAATTGTTCATAGCATTATGAGGATGAGAAAAACTGTCGATTAGATTCTGTCTAGGTTTTTGGTAGTTTTTGTCTATGAGATTGTTATCAGTGCAGTCACCTTTGCGTGCGGTTGTCCTTGCTCTGCAATTAGCCTTGCAGGTAATCGGTTTTCTCGCAAAACGACTGCTAGATTTGGAGTTATATGCAAAACGTTGCCCTACTTGGATTTGGAACGGTTGGTGCTTCAGTTGCGCGCATTCTTGATGAGCGCGTTTCTGACGTTAATCTGACGTCCATCTTGGTTAGAGCTGGTAAAGAGCACGTTGACCCTCGGGCAACATCTGATTTTGATGCGCTCTTGTCTGACCCTGCGCTCGATACAGTTGTTGAGTGCATGGGCGGCCTCACGCCAGCCTATGAATATATCAAAGCTGCGCTGACGGCTAAGAAAAATGTAGTCACCTCAAATAAAGCCGTGGTATCTGCTCATTTTGAGGAGTTTATGACACTTGCCGCTGAAGCGGGCGTCAACCTTAAGATCGAAGCATGCGTGTGCGGTGGTATTCCTTGGATAGCAGGAATTCAGAAAGTTCGTCGTATTGACGAGATTTCTGCGTTCTGGGGAATCATGAATGGAACCACCAACTACATTGTCTATTCCATGCTCAAAGACGGAACGGACTTTGCTGAGGTTCTGAGCAAGGCTCAGGAGCTGGGTTACGCCGAGCGAGACCCGTCAAGCGATATCGATGGCATTGATGTTCGCTCTAAGACTATGATTTCTGCATCTATTGCCTTCGACGTAATCTGCACAGACCAGATTCCTATGTCTGGTATCAGAAACTTAACTAAGCGCGATCTTGCCATGTTTGGCAGTCACGATATGACAATCAAGCTCTTTGGTCGTGGTGTTTCTGACGGTTCATCGTATGCGGTAGCTGTTGAGCCAGTTGCGGTTTCGCTCT
The DNA here is from genome assembly GCA_938023105.1 of uncultured Atopobium sp. GTDB lineage: Bacteria > Actinomycetota > Coriobacteriia > Coriobacteriales > Atopobiaceae > Lancefieldella. The sequence continues at coordinate 21,933 of CALHDX010000118.1, read as the reverse complement.
CAACCATAGAGGCTAACGTTCCAACTAACTTTAACGTTGCAACTGCCGTGGGAAATACCATTGGCGAGCTCAAGTTTTACGGTCAGGGTGCCGGTGGCGACCCAACGGCAAACGCCGTCGTGCAGGATATTATTGACTGTGCTGCGGCTCCTGCTGGGGGTCAGCAGACCTTCTCGGCAGGTCTTTCGTATAATCCTGAGCTGCTTGTTTCCGACTATGTGTTTAGGACGCAGGCCGATATTCCAGGCGGTACGTTCTGGGAGCCGGGTGCTCAGTTGGTTAAAAATCTAAGTGCCGAGAAGGCCTGCGAGCTTCTTACCAGCGCACTTTCGCAAGACCCTACAACCTTTATGGCTGCACTTGAAAAGAGGAATTAGAAATGATCAAAATTGCAAAATTTGGCGGCTCAAGTGTTGCTTCTGCAGAGCAGTTCAAAAAAGTTAAAGCTATTGTTGAGGCTGACCCTGATAGACGCTTTATTGTTTCGTCTGCAGCAGGAAAGCGCCACTCAACCGATAACAAGATTACTGATCTTTTGCTGCTGGTAAATGCCCACATTGAGTATCACGTTGATTGCACGTCTTTACTTGCAGACATCGAGGCTCGCTTTGTGGAGATTGCTGATCAGCTAGGAGTTGCGTGGCCTGTTGCTGAGGAGTTTGAGAAGTTCGCTTCAAACATCAAGTCCTTCTCGCCAGAGTATGTAGTAAGTAGGGGCGAGTGGTTTACCTGCCAGATCCTTGCTGAGTATCTTGGTCTGCCTTTTGTTGACGCAGCGGACGTTATGCTGTTCCATCATGATGGCACCATTGATATGGAGCGCACTGCTTCTAGGCTTAAAGAAGTTGTTGCTCGCAGCGGCTCGTTTGTGCTGCCTGGCTTCTATGGCGCTACCGTTGACGGTGCCATTAAGTTGTTCCAGCGCGGTGGTGGCGATATTACCGGCGCTATTGTTGCTCGCTGCTTAGACGCGGATTTGTACGAAAACTGGACTGACGTTTCCGGCTTCCTTTCTGCCGATCCTCGCATTGTTCAGAACCCTCGCGCTATTGGCCGTATTACCTTTGACGAGATGCGCGAGCTTTCTTACATGGGTGCTTCCGTTCTTCAGGAAGAGGCCATTTTCCCTGTTCGCGAGGCAAACATTCCAATTCAGATTAAGAATACCAACCGTCCAGAAGATGCGGGTACGGTTATCCGTGAGACCGCAGATGGCGATACAAACGAGCACTTGATTACAGGTATTGCAGGCAAGAAAGACTTCTTGGCTATTCACGTCAAGAAGGCTCACATGTCCAACGAGGTTGGCGTCATCAGCCGCGCACTCAATATTGTTGAGCGCTACGGCGTCTCTGTCGAGCACATCCCAACAGGCGTTGATTCGTTTGGTATTGTGGTAAATGCCTCCGACGTAAAGGATACGGTTTATTCCATCATCAGCGATATTCGTCGCGAGATTGAGCCTGATGACATTACGATGGTAGACCGCTTAGCTCTTGTTTCTGTTGTTGGTCGTAATATGTCTAGGCGTTCCGGCACCTCTGGTAAGATCTTTGGCGCGCTGGGCAATGCGGGCGTCAACATTCGCATGATTACGCAGAGCTCGGAAGAGATTAGTATTATTGTGGGCGTCGATAATGCCGACTTTGATCGCACAATTGGCGTCATTTATAACGGATTTGTTCGTGACGAAATGGTTTCGAGGTAACTATGGCTTTTGATCCAAACGGTAAGGTCGTTGCAATTCTTGGTGCTACCGGCGTTGTTGGTGCCCAGATGATGCAGTGCCTTGAAGAGCGTAATTTTCCTATCAAGGAGCTGGTGCTTCTGGCATCCGCTCGAAGCGCTGGTAAAACTATCGAATTTGCTGGCCAGCAGATTGTAATTCGCGAAGCAACACCAGAGGCTTTTGAGGGTGTAGATATTGTCCTTGGCGCAGCTGGCGACGAGCAGGCAAAAGAGCTGCTCCCTGAAGCAGTTAAGCGTGGATGCGTCTGCGTTGACAACTCCCATGCATTTAGAATGGACCCAAACGTTCCGCTGGTAATCCCAGAGATTAACGCTGAGGATATCAAGAACCATAACGGCATCATCTCTAATCCAAACTGTGCAACCATTATTGGCCTGGTGCCTCTGTATCCTCTGCATAAGGCAGCAGGTGCAAAGCGTATTATTGCATCAACCTATCAGGCTGCATCAGGCGCTGGCCTTCCTGGCCTCACCAGCTTGAAGAATCAGATGGCGGACGTCGTTGCAGGTAGGGAAGTAACCGAGACCGCTCATTTTGCATACCACCTGGCAGTTAACCTGATTCCACAGATTGGCGGCTTTGACGAGGTTGGCTACACTTCCGAGGAAATGAAGATGCAAAACGAGGGTCGCAAGATCATGCACCTTCCTGAGCTGCGCGTTAACTGTACCTGTGTCCGAGTTCCAACGATGCGCTCACACTCTGAGTCCATCACTGTTGAGTTTGAGCGTCCTTTGAGTCCAGATGAGGCTCGTGCTATTCTTGAGGATGCTCCAGGAATCAAGGTTGTAGACAACCCAGCAGAGCTTCAGTACCCAATGCCTCTTGATACTTCTGACCAGGACCTTATCTATGTTGGTCGTATTCGCGAGGATCTTTCCGCTGATAAAGATACTCATGCGCTGACATTCTTCTGTTGCGGAGACCAGATTAGGAAGGGTGCCGCAACAAACGCTGTCCAGATTGCAGAGTACCTGCTGTAATATCTGGCGCGCAGCCACGTTCGCATCATTTTCGTTGACCAAGTACCCGTTCGATTCTATTTTGTGGAATCGAACGGGTATTTTTGTGCGTCCGAGTGAAATTTTTCAGCGGTAGAGTGCCGTTCGGCGGCAAAGTGGTAAAAAATGCGTTTAGTTGGAGTATCCAAAAATGCTTAGATTCTATGCAAGCTATCTACCAGCAAATTTACTTGGACAAAATTACGGAAATTAGTACAAAATTTCTGAACTGGGAAAACGTAAGCACCAAAACTACGAAGTCTAAAAATAAACTCCAACTAAACGGATTTTTTACCCAAAACAGTACCTCTAGTTTGATACATCAATTTCTTGATTAGTTTTCCTGCATATCAGCCATTGTTTATGCAAAAATCACCTATCTAAATAGTTAAAACTTTTATTCGAACAGGTATTCTACTTTTACAGTAGCCATACAGTTTGGGTGCAAAAAGGGTGCGCTTGCGGTGTTGGCCTAACAAAAAAGGTAGGCGGCAAGCCGCCTACCTTGGGTTTCTGGTGCCTCCTGCGCGATTCGAACGCGCGACCTGCGGTTTAGAAGACCGACGCTCTATCCAGCTGAGCTAAGGAGACATATAGCGTCGTTCATTATAGCAATAAGGATTGCAAATACGTCGCGCCATCAAAGATTTTCTTATCAGAAGAATGACAAAGGAAAAGAAAAGTAGCTACACTAAAAGCAGCTACACTGATTACAGGCTTACGTGAATGGAGACACTATGTCTTACGATTTTGAATCACGCGTTGATCGTGCTGGTACTGGTTCTAGAAAATGGAACGTCATGTATGAGGTGAATCCTGATGTAGCTCCTGGTATTCCACCTTTTTCTGTTGCTGATATGGAGTATCACACAGCTCCAGAGATTGTAGAAGGCCTCAAGGAATACATCAATGACGCAATCCTTGGCTATTCCGTGCCAACCAATCAGATGAAGCAGGCTGTGTGCAAGTGGATGAAGACCCGCCACAACTGGGATGTAAAACCAGAGTGGCTGCTCAACTCTTCAGGCGTGGTGCCTGCGCTCTTTGCATCTGTTGCCGAGTTCACCCAGCCAGATGAGGGTGTCATTTTGTTTACTCCTGTCTACCATCCGTTCTACATGGCAGTTGAGGAGAATAACCGTGCGCTGGTAGAGTGTCCGCTTGTCCTGTCAGAGGGTCCTCACTACGACATTGACTTTGACCTGCTTGAGAAACTTGCCGCCGAGCCAAAGAACACCATGGTCATCCTGTGTTCACCTCACAATCCAAGCGGTCGCGTGTGGACCAAAGAAGAGCTCACGCGCATCGCAGAGATTGCGGTTAAGCACAACCTCATCGTGGTCGCTGACGAGATCCATCACGACCTCATCATGCCAGGCTCTACGCATACCGTCTTTGAAACAATTTCCGATGAAGTCGCAGCGCGTACCATTACCTGCACAAGCGCTTCAAAGAGTTTCAACCTGGCTGGCACACAGTTCAGCAACATCATCGTGAGCAATCCAGAACTGCGCAGCCGCCTCGAGAAGCGCCTGCAGGCCCGAGAGACCACCTCATGCAATCCAATCAGCTTCAAGGCCTGTGAGCTGGCTTATAGCAAGGGTGGGGCATGGCTTGACGCATGCATCAAGGCTGTTGACGATAACCAGAAGTTGGTCCTGGACTTCTTCGCCACCAAGCACCCTCGGGTGAAGCTTGCGCCAATCACGGGAACCTACCTCCAGTGGCTCGACTTCAGGGACCTTGGCCTTACTCCAGAAGAGCTTGACCACCTGTTGCAGTTTGAGGCTCAGATTTTCTTCACCGACGGAGTCTTCTTTGGCGAGGCTGCCCAGGGTTTCAAGCGTTGGAATTTGGCAGCCCCTCGCGTCGAGATTGAGGAAGCGTTGAATCGTCTGGATGCAGCACTTACGGCTCACGGTTTCTAGACACAGTCTGCGGCTTTAAGCGGACTGATTGCGGTTTCTTGACACCGCACCACTGCCATACCACCATATACCTGCTCGTATAGTGCATGAAATCACCTGCGGAGAAGCTCGTTCTTCTCCGCATTTTGTTTGGTGAGAAACCCGTTGCACCGGCAGATTTCTAAGAAAATCAAAAAAGAGTTTGAAAAAACTGCGTTTCTCGCTTGCATCTTTTTCTGATTCTGTAATAATGATTTAGCTGCGTTTCATGAGGTGGCCAAATGGTGGGAGTAGCTCAGTTGGCAGAGCGACGGACTGTGGCTCCGTAGGTCGAGGGTTCGAGCCCCTTTTCCCACCCCATTCGAAACGTTAATTGGATCGTTAGCTCAGCTGGTAGAGCAGGGGACTCTTAATCCCAAGGTCCAGGGTTCGAACCCCTGACGATCCACCATTTGAATTTCAAACCCCGGCATGCGTCGGGGTTTTTATTTTTTGTGAGTCACTAGTTTCTAATTGTTTGTTGCGAGGGATTGCGTCATACTGAAGTCTCCATGATTTTATTGTAGTTCGGAGGACTCGCCGTGATTTACACAATGACGCTTAATCCCGCGCTTGACTATGTCATGCACCCAAACACATTGGACATGGGTTTTACCAACCGCTCGTCATCAGAAGAGCTGCACTGCGGTGGTAATGGTATTAACGTCTCTACGCTTCTCAATGAGCTTGATAAGGTCACCGTTGCCATGGGCATTGTCGGTGGCTTCACCGGTGAATACCTGCTGAGTGATCTTCAGCGTCAGGGTATTCCAAGTAACTTCGTCAAGCTGGATTCAGGCTTTACCCGCATTAACGTCAAGCTTAACGGCATTGTTATGACTATGGTCAACGGCAATGGTCCACGCATTCCAGAGAAAAAGGTTGATGAGCTGCTGGAGCGCATGGATGTTGTTGGCGCAGGTGACACCCTGGTTCTTACCGGTTCTATTCCAAGCTCGCTTCCAGAGGATATCTACACTCGCCTTATGGCTCAGCTTGCTGGTCGCGGTATTCAGTTTGTTGTTGACGCTCCTGGTCAGCTGCTTATGGAGGCTATTAAGGCTCAACCATTCCTGATCAAGCCTAACAACCACGAGGTCGGCCGTATCTTTGGTGCAAGCCCAGAGACTCCAGAAGAGTGCATTCCATTTGCAAAGAAGCTCCAGGACGGCGGCGCTCGCAACGTTATCGTTTCTTGCGGTGGTGCAGGTTCACTGCTTTTGGACGAGTACGGCACTGAGCACATTGTCCCAACTGCAAAGATTCGCCTTGTTAACGCAACTGGCGCTGGTGACTCCATGGTTGCAGGCTTTTTGGCAAAGACTACCGCTGGCTACGATTACGACACTGCGCTTATCTACGCTTCTGCTTGCGGTACGGCAACTGCAGCAAGCCGAGGAATCGCAAAGCGCGCAACCATCGATCGTGTTGTCACTGCTCTCTACAAGAAGATGGGCCGAGAAATGCCTGCTTCTATCGCAGAAGAGATTCAGCTTGCTCGCCAGAAAGAGGAGAGCCGCGAGGGTAAGTCTTCTTGGCTTGCAGATTCTGAGTAGTAATCTCAGCTAGAACACGTAGTTCTTTTGGCGAGAAACCCTCAGATGGTGTACTTTCGCCGCGCAAGAAATACTGAACACTTTTACTATTGTGAACGTACATACACTTGGCAAGAAAGATTCTCTTGCCAAGTGTTTTTTATTGAAATTTATTTAACGATACTCACAACGTAACAGGTCAAAAAAATGTTACTCTGTAAAAAGACAGTTTTGTTTCTGCGACTATTGTCCAATGTGGATAGGCTTGCAGAACTAAATACACCGCTTCGCGGACAATGATTGGAGCAAGTATGTTTGAGGGAGTCAATGCGTCCAATGGAATCGGCATCGGTACTGCTCAGGTTGCCGTAGATCCAGATCTTACTTTTACTCCACACACTGTTGAAGATACAGCTGCAGAGAAGGCTCGTTACGCAGAGGCTGTAACTAAGTTCATCGCACAGACAAATGCGCAGATTGAGCGCATGACCAAGACGGTGGGCGAGGAAGCTGCTGCAATTATGGGTGCTCACATTGAGTTTGCTGAGGATGAGGGCATCAAAGAGGCTGTTAACGGCGCAATTGACGGTGGCACCTGCGTTGAGCAGGCTGTAAGTGACGCATACGACATGTACTACAACATGTTCCTTGGCATGGAGGATGAGCTCTTCCGTGAGCGCGCTGCAGACGTTGCTGACGTAAAGACCGGTCTTCTCGCTGACCTTCTTGGTAAAGAGGTTGTTGACCTCTCCACACTTCCAGAGAACTCCGTCATTGTCTGCCATGAGCTGACTCCTTCTATGACCGCAGACATCGATAAGGACCACGTAGCGGGTATTGTTACCGAGACTGGTGGTCGTACTTCTCACTCCGCAATCATTGCTCGTGCTCTCGAGATTCCTGCAGTTCTTTCTGTTCCTAACATCACTTCTGAGGTTGCAACTGGCAATGCTATTGTTGTCGACGGCACTAACGGTAAGGTTGTTGTCAATCCTTCCGAGACTGAGCTTGCTGAGTACAAGGCTCGGGCTGAGGCTTATGCTGCAGAGAAGGCCGCTCTTGAGGCTTATCGTGGCAAGGAGACCGTAACTGCTGACGGCATCCAGGTCCTGCTTGTTGCTAACATTGGCAACCCAGATGACGCTAACGGCGCAGTTGACGCTGACGCTGAGGGCATTGGCCTGTTCCGCTCCGAGTTCCTGTTCATGGACGCAAAGGAGCTTCCAAGCGAGGAAGAGCAGTTTGCTGCTTACCAGAAGGTTGCTCTGCGCATGAAGGATAAGCCTGTCATCATCCGCACCCTTGATGTTGGTGGCGATAAGGAGATTCCTTACCTCAACATGAAGGCTGAGGAGAACCCATTCATGGGCTTCCGCGCTATCCGTTACTGCCTCAACAATGCTGAACAGTACAAGGTTCAGCTCCGCGCTCTTCTCCGCGCATCCGCATTTGGCGATATCAAGATTATGCTTCCTCTTGTTACTACTGTTGATGAGGTCCGTGAGGCTAAGGCTCTTGTTGAGGAGTGCAAGCGTGAGCTTGACGCTGAGGGCGTAGCTTACAACAAGGACATTGAGGTCGGCACCATGATCGAGACCCCATCTGCATCTCTGATTGCAGATAAGCTGGCTCGTGAGTGCGACTTCTTCTCCATTGGTACCAACGACCTCATCGGTTACACCATGTGCGCTGACCGCGGCAATGATCGCGTTGCCTACCTCTACGAGGTCTACCAGCCATCCGTTCTCCGTTCTCTCAAGTTCCTCATCGGCGAGGGCAACAAGGAGAAGATCATGGTTGGTATGTGCGGCGAGGCTGCTGCAGATCCACTGCTCATCCCAGTCCTTCTTTCCTTTGGTCTGGACGAGTTCTCCGTCTCTGCACCATCTGTCCTGCGTACCCGTAAGACCATTGCTGCTTGGACAAAGGCTGAGGCAGATGAGCTCACTGCTCGCGTCATGGAGCTTGATACCGCAGCTGAGGTTAAGGCTCTGCTTGAGCGTGAAGCTCGCTAAGTTCTAGTTGCTAAATCTTAGCTTACACGATACAAATTCAGGGGCATCTGCGCTGGCAGGTGCCCCTGTTTCTTTAACGTTAAACCTTTTGGCGAGAAGATCGATCTTCTCGCAATGCGCAATCAGCAAAGCCCGAGCCTCAAAGCGCAACCTACGGCGCAGGAGTCGCTCTGTGCGCTAGGGAACAATCACGGAAAGTGCAGCGGGAATAACCTCAATGACAAACTGTTCTGCAAAGGGAAGCTCTTCTCCGTCTACTTGAATAGGGACGGGCTTGTGGAAAGTTACCACTGCTTGCTTGAGGTGACGCTCCTCAATGATGCGGGAGTTGACGTGTTTACCAGCCTTTGCCAGGCCAAACAGAGCCAGCAGGTGAGGAATGATAGGCACTTTAGTGTTGTAGCAGACGGTAAGAAGGCCATCGTCAGGCTGCGCATGCGGACAGACCTTAAAGCCGCCGCCATACGTAGGGCCAATCTGGAAGGCCATGATAAGCGCTTGAAGATCAATGTCCTTCTCGCCATCAAACGAGACGGTGCAAGGGTAACCCTTGCTACCTGCAGCCATAAACTTGAGACCTGAGGTTAAGAAGAGCGCCTCGCCCTCGGTAGAGGAGTTGTTCGCGCGGCGCTTTGTGGTGTCGGCTGCAATAGCTGCATCAAGTCCAAACGACATGGTCTCCATGAAGTAGACGTCGTTGATGCGACCAATCTCTAGCTGCTTAACCTTGCCGCGAACCAGCTGTGCAAACGCGCCTTCGGGGTCGTTAATTTTCATGCCCAAGGTGCGTGCATAGTCGTTTCCCGAGCCCATAGGGATAATGCCAAGCGCTGGACGCACCTCTGGCGATAAGGTCATGAGGCCGTTGACCACCTCGTGGATGACGCCATCTCCGCCAAGTGCTACAACCGTGTCAAAGTCCGCAGCTTCTGCGGCCATGACACGAGCGTCTCCCATAGCTGTGGTGAGCTTGAGTTCGTATCCGTCGGTTGCAGCAGAATAGCTGGTTAAAAAGTGGCGAGCAAACTCTGCGCCAGCTGCTCCTTTACCGCTATGAGCAGCAGGATTAGCTATGATAAGCGTGCGTCCAAGAGGGGATTGAGACATTTTGCACCATTTCTACAAGCGCTGCTGTTGAGCGCGCTGTTACTAAATAGTCTTGTCACCACATATCCAAATAAAATAGTGGAGAAAACAGTTCAACAACGTTTCAAGTTTAAACGGCTTTGTCTGTCTGTGCTAGGATAAACCATACAGAAATCGGTAGAAAAGGATAGCGCGTGAGCGAGTCTTCAACACAAACTAATAATGCGCAGGACACAAGCGTAGTTTCTGCAAATACTAATAGTGCAAGTGCAAGTCTTGTTGCTGTTTCTGCTCGCGATGCGTGGTATCCAACGCATCAGCGTGACCAGTTCATTTTGCGTCAGCTGGTAAGTAAAGACTTCAAGCTCAAATATCGCCGTTCCATTTTGGGCGTTGTGTGGTCAGTTTTGAACCCACTTTTGATGATGACCGTTATGGCAGTTGTCTTTTCTACTTTTTTAGGCAACCGCGCCGAGGATGTTGTGAACTATCCTTTGTATCTTATTCTGGGTAACACAGCGTTTCAGCTGATGAACGATGCAACCACTATGGGAATGCGCTCAATTATTGATGCATCTAGCTTGCTTAAGAAGGTTCGCATCAATCGTGTTGTTTTCCCTGTTCAGAAAGTGCTTTTTGCGGTTGTAAACTATCTTTTCTCGCTCATTGCTGTTGGCATTGTTATGCTTGTCTTCCGCATTCCGCTGACAATTTATTCATTGCTCACACCTGTTGCTTTGCTGCTTCTGGCTTGTTTTTGCATCGGTCTTGCAATGCTTCTCTCGGCCCTTGCAGTCTTTTTTAGAGACGTTATCCACCTGTGGAGCGTTGTAACCACTGCCTGGATGTATGGTACACCGCTCTTTTACTCCGTTAATATCATGTCGCCTTGGATGCTTCAGATTGAGCGTTTTAATCCAATGTTCCACTTTGTAACATTTATTAGAGACTGCCTTCTTTTCCAGAAGTTTCCTGCAACAAGCACCATTTTAGGCTGCCTTGTTTCTGCAGTTCTTGCCCTCGTAATTGGCTATATCGTCTTCCATAAACTAGAGAAGAAATTTATTCTGCACATTTAACCGCAGATTATCTTTTTGAAATAACCTTATAGCAGAACGTTTCTGGATGACTACGAGTTTGTGTGAAGCCAAACATAACGCCTTTTGAGTTGAATGAATGGCTTTCCACCACTGCAACGCAGTTAAAATCTCCAAGCTCTAAATGTTGCTGGTCTTCTTCAGTTGCCAGTTCAACACTGATTGTTCTTTTGCTCTTTAGAATTTTCATATGAAGCGTGTTTTCTAGGTATGCATAAATAGACGTTGATGCATCAGCAATGGTTAGATTTCCAACGGCAGATGCTAAAAGGTAGTCGTTATCTATCTGGCGAGAAGATCCGTCGAGTTTACGGATTCGAACAATGTGGATAAGTTCTTCTCCTGCTTTAAAACCAGTTTGATGAGAAATACTGTCTGTGCAAGGAACGTGCTCAAAGACAATGACATTTGTTTCAGGTACAAGATTGTTTCTGTGGGCATATTCTTGAAAGGACTCAAGTCCTTCTAATGAGCCAATAACCTCACTTGGTTTTTTCTGCCAAATAACGCGTACGCCTCTACCGTGAATAGGCTGAAGAAAAGCTTCATCGGACAGAAGTGTGAGCGCACGTCGAACGGTGTTTCTGGAGCAGGAATATATCTTAGTAAGCTCCATCTCGGTTGGTAAATAGGACTCATACGCATATGTCCCGTCTAAGATCTTATTTTTTAAATCATGATAAATCGTATTAAACCGTGCGCTTGGCATATTATTTTCCTTAACGTGCTGTTGAAGGTTGGAGTTGCATGTTAAAATTGCTCTTGATTAGATAGTAGCTTTATAAAAATGAAAGTTACATAAAATGATTCCATTCATACCATTTACCGATAATTTCATACCGCTCAGAAGTAAGTTGTTTAAACAACTCGATAGTACTAATATACTATTATTTTGTAGACGTAAGCAAAATTGTTTTGAACGTGTGTCAAAGCATGGCTTATGAAAATCAAGAGAAGAGGCGCCAACCCAGCAAAGGGATAGGAGCGCTCTCTAAGGAGGAGTCTTATGTCCGGTATCAATCGTAGGCAGTTTGTCACCTTAAGTGCGTCAGCTCTTTGTTCGCTGGGTCTTGTCGCATGTGGAGGAAATAACGACAAAAAGCAGGGAGAGTCTGATTCTGCAAACGGTTCAGTTTATTTCCTGAACTTCAAGCCTGAGGCTGATCAGCAGTGGAAAGATCTTGCAGCTAAGTATACTGAGGAAACAAAGGTTCCTGTAAAGGTAGTAACTGCTGCTTCTGATACCTATGCACAGACATTCCAGTCTGAGATTAACAAGGACGCCTCTGTAGCTCCAACACTGTTCCAGACAAATGGTCCTTCTGGTCTTATTGGTGTAAAGGATTACTGTATTGACCTAAAGGGCGCCAAGATTCTGGATGAGCTCACTAATGATGCTCTTAAGCTTCAGGAGGATGGCGTTGTCTACGGTGTTGATTATGTAGAGGAAGACTACGGTATTATCTACAACAAGAAGCTGCTTGAGAAGGCTGGCTATAAGGGAGACGACATCAAGGACTTTGCTTCACTGAAGAAGGTCGTTGAGGATATTCAGGCTCGCAAAGCAGAGCTTGGCGTAAAGGGTGCATTTACCAGCGCTGGCCTTGATTCCAGTTCTGACTGGCGTTTTACCACACACCTTGCAAATCTTCCTCTGTATTATGAGTTCAAGGACACTGGTAAGCCTGAGGCTAAGGAAATTAAGGGAACGTATCTCCCTAACTACAAGCAGATTTTTGATCTCTATATCAACAATGCTACATGCAGCCCAACAGAGCTTTCTGGCAAGACTGGTGATGACGCTGTGGCAGAGTTTGTTAACGGCGACGCAGTCTTCTACCAGAACGGTACCTGGGCATACAATGACATCAAGAAGCTTGGTGACGATGCTCTTGGTATGATTCCAATTTATATTGGTGTTAAGGGTGAAGAGAAGCAGGGTATGTGCTCCGGCGGCGAGAACTATTGGTGCGTAAGCTCCAAGGCAGACGACGCTTCCCAGAAGGCAACGCTTGACTTTATCTATTGGTGCGTAACTTCTGATACAGCTACCACTGCAATTGCTGAGGAGATGGGCTTCACCATTCCATTCAAGAACGCAAAGGCAACTAAGAATGCTCTTGCAAACATTGCAGCTGAGTATGCAAAGAAGGGTAATGAGTCCGTGGCTTGGGACTTCATTTACATTCCTTCTCAGGAGTGGAAGAACAATCTCTCCAGTGCACTTAAGGGCTATGCAGCAGGAACAGAGGACTGGGATGCTGTTAAGTCTGCATTTGTTGACGGTTGGAAGACTGAAAAAGAGGCTAACGCATAGTAGTCCTTCTAGTAATGCTTTGATTGGTGAGAGACGAGAAGAGAGATCTCTCTTCTCGTCTCTTGTTATTGGAGGGTATCTCTATGGCTAAGATGTTGAAGCGGTGGTGGCCATTATTTGTTCTGCCTACTGCGCTATCTTTTTTGTTTGGCTTTATGATTCCGTTTGTGCAGGGATTTTATCTTTCGTTTTGTAAATTTATTACCATTAGCGATGCTAAACCAGTTGGTCTAGATAACTATGTAGCAGCGTTCTCTGACCCACAGTTTGCTAATGCTTTTTGGTATACCGCATTATTTGCATTAGTCTCAACAGTTCTTATTAATGTATTAGCGCTCGCAATTGCGCTTGCCTTAACTAGAAAAGACCTTAAGGGTACCAATTCATTTAGAACTGTCTTTTTTATGCCTAATCTTATTGGCGGCATTGTTCTGGGATACATCTGGAATATTTTGATTAACTGCGCGCTTTCTATTGTGGGCGAGCAGCTTCTTGCGCTTAATAGCACTGCTGGATTCTGGGGAATGATTCTTCTTACTCTTTGGCAGCAAGTTGGTTACATGATGATCATTTATATTGCTGGCCTGCAGTCTATCCCAAGTGATTATCTTGAAGCAGCGAGAGTTGATGGAGCAAATGCTTGGCAGACACTTTGGAAGGTAAAAATTCCAAACCTTATGTCTACCATTACTATTTGTCTTTTCTTGACGGTAACAAATGGCTTTAAATTATTTGATCAGAACTTAGCACTTACTGCAGGTGAGCCTAAGCACGCAACCGAAATGCTTGCTCTTAATATCTACAATACCTTCTACGCTCGACAGGGAGCAAAGTGGATGGGTATCGGCCAGGCTAAAGCTGTTATTTTCTGCATTCTAGTTATTTGTATTGTCATGATTCAGCTGAGAGCCACCAGGTCGAGGGAGGTGCAGCAATAATGAAGCGCGATAAAATCATTAATAAAATTCTTGCTGTATTCTTTACCATTCTTTCTCTTGCATGGATTTATCCAATGGTTATGATCTTGATGAATTCATTCAAAGAAGAAACAACTATTACTACATCCACGGCGTTTGATTTTGTTACATCAGAGAACTCTGCAGGCTTTGCTAACTACATTGCCGCTTTAGAGAAGCAAGGTTTCTTAGCAGCCTTTGGATATTCTCTAGTAATTACCATCACATCTGTAGCACTGATCTTGGTTTGCTGCTCAATGTGTGCATGGTTTATTGTTCGTGTAAAAAATCGCATTAGCAACATTTTGTACTACCTGTTTGTCTTCTCGATGGTAGTGCCTTTCCAGATGCTTATGTTCACGCTGTCCAATATGGCAAACACGCTTGGATTTAATACTCCTTTCAATATTTGCTTCATTTACTTGGGCTTTGGCGCTGGATTAGCAGTATTCATGTTTGCTGGATTTGTTAAGACCATTCCTCTTGAGATTGAGGAAGCTGCAACTATTGATGGTTGCAACCCACTTCAGACATTCTTCCATGTTGTTTTACCTATTATGAAGCCAACGTATATTTCTGTTGGTATTCTCGAAACCATGTGGGTCTGGAATGACTATTTGCTTCCATATCTTGTACTGGATAGGACTAAATACCAAACTATCCCAATTCTGATTCAGTACTTTAGAGGTGGATATGGACGCGTAGAGATGGGTCCAATGTTTGCCTGCATCATGATGGTTATTGTCCCAATTGTCATTATGTATTTGCTGTGCCAGCGCTACATCATCAATGGTGTCATTTCTGGCGCGGTAAAAGGCTAAATCTTAATGTATTGCAGCAAGCTATAGGCATTTCTGAAAGGTTTTTATCATGGCAGAAATCGTTTTAAAGAATATAAAAAAGATTTACCCAAATGAGAAGAAGAGCAAGTCTCTCTTTGGTAAGAAAACTGAGCAGAAAAAGAGCAACCTTGAGGTGACTGAAGAGGGTGTTGTCGCTGTTCAAGACTTCAATCTCACTATCAAGGAGCACGAGTTTGTGGTGCTTGTTGGTCCTTCGGGCTGCGGCAAATCTACTACGCTTCGCATGATTGCAGGCCTAGAAGATATTTCTGCTGGCGAGCTTTATATTGATGGAAAGCTTGTCAATGATGTTGCACCAAAAGATCGAGACATCGCAATGGTCTTCCAAAGCTATGCGCTGTATCCAAATATGACCGTTTATGACAACATGGCGTTCACCCTTAAGCTTAAGAAGGTTGACCCACAAGTAATTGATCAAAAAGTCCGTGCAGCTGCAGAAACATTAGGCATCACGGCATATCTTGATCGTAAGCCAAAGGCACTTTCCGGTGGTCAGCGTCAGCGTGTTGCAATTGGTCGTGCAATTGTTCGTGATCCAAAAGTCTTCTTGATGGATGAGCCACTTTCAAACCTTGACGCAAAGCTAAGAAACCAGATGCGTACAGAGATTATTAAGCTTCGTCAGAAGGTTGATGGAACCTTTGTCTATGTTACACATGACCAAACAGAGGCAATGACCTTGGGCGATCGCATTGTCATTATGAAGGATGGCTTTGTTCAGCAAATTGGAACACCACAAGAAGTGTTTAATAGACCGGCTAATCTCTTTGTTGCTGGTTTCATTGGCATGC
Organism: uncultured Atopobium sp.; assembly: GCA_938023105.1. Classification (GTDB taxonomy): domain Bacteria; phylum Actinomycetota; class Coriobacteriia; order Coriobacteriales; family Atopobiaceae; genus Lancefieldella. The sequence continues at coordinate 6,576 of CALHDX010000118.1, read as the reverse complement.
CTCAAATGAATTTCTTTAACGCACATCTTATTCGCGTGGACAATGAGTTCCATGTGGAGACAGATAACATGTCATTTGAAATTTCTCCTGAGATGGCTAATCTGTTAGCGCAGTCTTGGGTTGCTGCACCAGCAACAGATGTCATTGTCGGCATTAGACCCGAGCAAATTTATTTGACTGAGCCAAATGGAATTGGCGCTTTTAAGGGCAATCTTGAGGTAAGCGAGCTTATGGGCTCCACTGTGCATCTTCATGTTCATACTGATGACGGCAACTTTGTTCTTATCGTTCCAGCAACTGAGTTTGCTAAACGAAACCTCAAAATTGGAGATGAAGTGTGGTTTAAATTTGAAGACAATGCTGTTCATCTCTTTGATAAGAATACACAGGATAATCTAGTTAAGTATTAAAGCTTTGTACTGGCTTATCTTGAAAAGATAAGCCAGTACTCTTTTTGTGAAAGAGGCAACTATGGGACGAGCAAGCGGAGTACTTATGGCCGTTTCTTCTCTTCCAAATTCATATGGGATTGGCACGTTTGGCAAAGAAGCCTACGATTTTATTGATTTTCTCGTCAGGACAAAACAAAGGTATTGGCAGGTTTTGCCTCTTACTACCACAAGTTATGGTGACTCTCCTTATCAGTCTTTTTCTGCTGCAGCGGGAAGTCCTTACTATATAGATTTAAAAAATCTTGAGAAACTTGGCTATTTAAAGTCAGATGACTTTGAAGATATTTCTTTTGGGACTAGCAATACTTGTGTTGATTATGGTGCACTTTTTGTAAATCATCGTCGTTTACTTAATCGTGCCTTTGATAGGTTTATGCAAGATGTTCCTGCTGATTTTGAGAAGTTCTGTCATGATCATGCAGAATGGCTTGATCCATATGCGGAGTTCATGTCTCTAAAGGAAGAGTTTGGACATAAAGCCTACTGGGAGTGGCCAGAACTTTATCAGCACAGAAACGAGACTACTGCAAAAGAAATTAAGAAACTGCAAAAGTCAGTTTTGTATCACAAGATGACTCAGTATTTCTTCTTTACTCAATGGGCAAAGGTTAAGACTTATGCCAATAAAAGGGGAGTACTTATAATTGGTGATCTTCCCATTTATGTCTCGCGCGATTCTGTTGAGATGTGGGCACAGCCAGAACTGTTTAAAACGGATGAAACAGGACGACCTATTACGGTTGCGGGCACTCCTGCTGATCAATTTTCTTCCACCGGTCAATATTGGGGAAATCCCATTTATAACTGGGAGTATATGAAGAAATCGCACTATTCATGGTGGGTTTGGCGTGTACAGACAAATCTTGAGATGTTTGATGTGCTTAGAATTGATCATTTTAGAGGTTTTGAAGCCTATTGGGAGATTCCTTACGGAGCTGCAAATGCTACAGAAGGCAAATGGACTAAAGGGCCAGATTTGGAGCTGTTTAAGGAACTGGAAAAGCAGCTGGGTAAGCTTCCAATCATTGCGGAAGACCTTGGCTTAATTACACCAGAGCTTATCGCCATGCGAGACAAAACTGGTTTCCCAGGAATGAAAATCTTGCAGTACGGATTTGATGGAAAGCATGATTCAAGAGATCTTCCTCACAATTACACTGCAAATTCCATTGCTTATGTGGGAACGCATGATAATCCAACTGCTCGTGGTTGGTATGAAACTCAGGCTACTGATAGAGAGCGTGAACAGGCAGATATTTACCTTCATCGCTCAAAAGATGAGCCAATTGGTGAGGCGCTTTCACGTGGAATTGCAGCTTCTGTGAGTGACACTTGTATTCACACCATGCAAGATCTTCTCGGCTTAGATGATTCTGCACGTATGAATGTTCCAGCCACTGTTGGAGGTAACTGGTGTTGGCGTATGAAGCAAGGAGCCATTACGCGTCACATAGAAGATTTTTTAAGAACTATTACTGAGATGTACTTCAGAGTGTACAAAGAGGAGAAGTAATGAACTTAGACACTTTGTCTCTTCAACAATTTAACCAACCTCTGTCTGAAATTACTGACAGGCAGGTTTTTGAATTACTGCTTCAAGTGGTTAAGAGTAAGTCAGAAGCTCTTCCGTTAAATAATGGTAAGAAGAGGCTCTATTACATCTCCGCTGAGTTTCTTATTGGCAAGCTGCTTTCAAATAACCTCATCAATCTGGGAATTTATAACGAGGTAAAAGCGCAGCTTTCTAAAGCAGGCCATTCGCTCGAAGACATCGAAGAGCTTGAAGTTGAGCCTTCACTTGGTAACGGTGGTCTTGGTCGATTGGCGGCATGCTTTATCGACTCCATGTCAACACTTGGTCTGCCAGGCGATGGTGTAGGCCTTAAGTATCATTTTGGACTCTTTCATCAGCAGTTTTTAGATAGACAGCAAACTGCCGTTCCAGATGCTTGGCTTGCTGATAATAGGTGGCTTGAAGACGAGAAGACATCATTTACCGTGGAATTTAGAGATTTCTCGGTGACATCTGAGCTCTATTCCATTGATGTTTTGGGATATGGCCGAACAAAGAAAAACAGACTTCGTTTGTTTGACCTGCAAAGTATCGACGAATCATTAGTTTCTGATGACGCTATTGATTTTGATAAGACTGCTTTAAAAAAGAATCTAACGCTCTTTTTGTATCCCGACGATTCGGACGAAGACGGTCAGCTTCTTCGTGTGTATCAGCAATATTTTATGGTTTCAAATGCTGCACAGCTGATTGTTAAAGAGGCGGTTGAGCGCGGCAGTAATGTTCATGACCTCGCTGACTATGTTGTGATTCAGATTAACGATACGCACCCCACAATGGTAATTCCAGAGCTTATTCGTATCTTGACTGAGAAATACGATATTTCGTTTGAAGAGTCTGTAGACATTGTTTCTTCATTGGTCGCGTACACAAATCATACGATTTTGGCAGAAGCTCTTGAGAAATGGCCTCTTAAATTTATCGAAGAAGTTTCTCCAAAGATTGCTTCGATTATCAAAAAGCTTGACGAACACATCCGTAGTACCGTTGCAGATCCAAGTGTACAAGTCATCATTGATAAGAAAGTTCACATGGCTAACCTTGCCATTCATTACGGCTTTAGTATCAATGGTGTTGCAGCGCTTCATACTAAGATTTTGGAAGAGACAGAGCTCAAGCCATTCTTTGATTTGTACCCAGAGAAATTCTCTAACAAAACTAATGGAATCACTTTCCGTCGCTGGCTCATGGGTTGTAATCCCGAGCTTGCCGAGTATCTTGATGCGTTGATAGGAGATAGCTGGAGAACAACTGGTAATCTCGAGGGACTTTTAGAGTATCAGAATGACGATGAAGTTCTTAATAGGCTGCAAGAGATAAAGCATATAGCCAAAGATAGAATGAGCAAGTTTTTGCTGGACACTCAAGATGCAAACGTTAATGCCGACTCCATTATTGATGTCCAGGTGAAGCGTTTCCACGAATATAAGCGTCAGCAAATGCTATTGCTTTATTTGATTTGGAAATATTTTGATATTAAGTCTGGACACCTTCCAAAGCATCCTATTACTGTCATTTTTGGCGGTAAGGCTGCACCAGCATACGTGGCTGCTCAAGATATCATTCATGCAATTCTTGTTCTCTCGTCTTTGATTGCAAACGATGCAGATGTTTCACCATATCTTCAGGTGATAATGATCGAGAATTACAACGTTACTGCCGCTGAGCACGTTATTCCAGCAGCAGATATCTCTGAGCAGATTTCACTGGCTTCCAAGGAGGCTTCTGGAACTTCCAACATGAAGTTCATGCTTAACGGCGCTGTTACCGTTTGCACAGTTGATGGTGCAAATGTAGAAATTGCCGACTTGGTAGGCAAGGAGAATATCTACGCGTTTGGTGCTTCAAGTGATGAGGTTGTAAGCCTTTATGAGCACAAAGGTTACAAAGCAAAAGAGTTTTATAAGAAGCCTCAGATTAAACCACTCGTTGATTTCTTAATTAGCCCAGAGTTTATTTCTCTTGGTAATGAGGAGCGCCTGGAGCGTCTTCACAAAAACTTGTGCTCAAAAGATTGGTTTATGACGTTGCTTGATTTGGAAGCATATATTTCAACAAAAGAGCGCGTGTTCGATGATTATGAGGATAGGAGAGCGTGGCTCCAGAAGTCTCTTGTAAATATTGCTATGGCAGGAACGTTCTCATCTGATAGAACTATTGCTGAATATAATGACGAGATTTGGCGACTTACTCCTGATAAGTAGATGTAAGTAATACGGACCAGCAAACCGCCACTTAAGCCAGCGGTCTAATGTAGTTTTAACAAGCGGCCTTAACAAGTGGACTTAACAAGCGGCCTAGACCAGTAGTCTAGGCCGCTTGAATGTGTTCCTCTAGCGATTTAATGAACAAAAATATCATCTGTTTTGGTCTCATCTGCATAAATGACAAGAAATGAGCTATGGTATATACATAAATATTCACCCTTCACGCTGAAAGAAGGATGTATGAACAGCACTTCTGTTAGAAGCGTTAGAAGCACTCGATTTTCTCGCTTCACGGTTTTAGCAATTCTTATGCTATTTGTGGGTGCAATTTTGGCGTTTGCTCTGCCACACACAGCATTTGCTGCTGACCCAACAGTTTATTCCGAAGATGTGGACGGCGCTCCGCTTGACGGTACGCAGACCGTGGCAAATCCATTCCCTGACTTTATTTCAGATGCTGAAATTCAGGCAGAGATTACTGCTCAGGCTGCTAAACCGCGAGAGGACCGTACAGGTGTCATCGCGCGTTATTACTGGGTAAAGCCTGATGGAACTGCGCTCAAGCTGGACATGGATCCAACTAAATATTCTGTTGCGCAGATGATTGCCGAGGGCGGAGAAATTCGTGCTTACTACGTCCTTCTCGGCGATACAGAGAATCTGATCAACTTCCCACACAATGATCCAAATGGTTATGGCCTGCGTAAGGTGGCTGTTTCGGCGCATGCTGCTGTTGATACGTACAAGCCAATGGATGCAACAGGTGCTCTTTCGGGTGGTGGTCCAAAGAATAATTTGATGTTTACCGTCAAGGTCAATGGTCAGTCTATTATGGGTGGCACTTCTTATGAAGAGCCTGCTGCTGTATTTACTGCACCAGTCACAGCTCGTCAGTACATTGAGTTCTCCGCGCCATTGAACATCTCTGATAGGTCTTATCAGCTGGGAATTCAGGGTGGCATTAAGAAATCTTGGGGAGGCACTCACGCATACACCAAGCGTTATCCTGCGCGAGTTATTGATACCGCAACAGCTGTGTATCACTATGTCGATGACCTTGCGTACAGGCAGCTTAACGGCCTTGGCCTTAGTGACCCTATTGCACAAAGAAATGCTGGTCTTCCTATTTATGGTAACGGCGCAGTAAGCGTTCTTGGTCTTGATGATCTTGCTGCTACGTATACAACTTCTGCAGCGTTTGAGGATCGTCAGGTGTCTGCTCGTTACAACACAAAGGGTCATGTCGTGTATATGCCTGAGTATGCTGGCGTTACTGCAGATGACTCTGTTGCTGGCGGTAATAAGTTTGAGACTGATCCTTCAACCAATTTGCTGCTGACCACTGTTCGTAAGTCGGTCGACGAGATTAAGTCTGCGGGACCTGGTGATTCTTACGTCTATATTGCAAACGATATCGATGTCCCAGAGGGAACATCTCTTGCAATTGGTACGTATAACTCTGGCCCTCGCGATAATTCGGTTTTGGCCCCTGGCTTCAACGCAGACGGTTCTGTAAACCGTACCAGGCAGTATTACCTCACGTATCGTGCAGTTCCTTCTCCTTTGAAGCTTGTGAAGACTGACTCTGATGATGCTTCCAAGCCTGTTGCTGGTGCAACCTATAGCCTATACAAGGCTGATGGCACACTGGTTAAAGAGGGGCTTACTACTGGTGCAGACGGTACCTTTACATCCGGAGATGTTCTTACAAAGACTGAGTTGACTACGCTGGTTCAGAACACTGCGGCAACTGCAGATTTGCTGACTAAGGGTATCTATCAGGATGGAGACAAGTTCTATCTGACGCCAGGCGATTATTACCTGGTTGAGACTGCATCTCCAGAGGGATATGAACTCAATGCAAATCAGATTCCATTTACGGTAGCTCCTGCAACATTCAATGCTGCAGATCAGACCATTGTTCCTGCGGAAGTTGCTACAGCTGATAAGCCAATAACTCCTACACCAACCCCAACGCCGGAGCCTAATCCAGAGCCTAATCCAGAGCCAAAGCCTAAGACTCCTAAGAAGAAGAGGTCTAACCTGCCAGATACTGGCGATGCAATGTCCATTGCAAGCGCACTTGCTGCTGCAGGTATTATTGCTTCCGGCCTTGCGTACTCTGTAAAGGCTCGCCGTTAGTTTTGGCGTATAGATCACAAGTGCAAAGAAGGCTGTGTTTCGCACAGCCTTCTTTTTTGCTGGTAAAGCAGAGCAAGGTAGATGCTTAGTTGGACGTTGGCCTGCGCAGTTTGTGCAATCAACACTGTTTGAGGCAAAATATATCCTCAAGCGGTAAAAAATCCGTTTAGTTGGAGATTTCATTTTTCTGCATACAACGTTT
>CALHDX010000117.1:0-5566 GCA_938023105.1 uncultured Atopobium sp. | reverse complement strand
ATTACAAAATCAAATAATTGACTTATGCTCAAACTCTCACATTACTGACACATTTTGTGTTGTCCGCCGTTATTGTTCAACTCTCATTATAACACTCATAAGCTGCCGTTATGTCGATTTTCTCGCCAGATACAGTTATGTCATATGAAAATAATTGTATCAATTTCCGCAGGTAGTCGCGGGGAAATTAATCTTGTAAAAGTGTTAAACCGCCACAAATCTATAAGTTGTTTGAATAGCAAACCCAATGCTCACTATCAGTAAACATTGGGCTTGTTTAAAAACTTATGTGATTGCAACTCTATAAAGTTGTAAGGAACATGCGCAATTGATTACTTGGTACCATAAATACGGTCACCTGCGTCGCCAAGTCCTGGAAGGATGTAAGCATTTGGGCTTAGCTGACGATCAACAGTGCAGGTGTAGAGACGTACCTCTGGGTCAAAGTCCAGAGTTGCCTTGACACCCTCAGGGCAAGAAACAATGGTCAGGCAACGAATATCCTTGACGCCAGCCTCACGCAGGAACTGAATAGCAGCAGTTAGAGAGCCGCCGGTTGCTAGCATTGGGTCAACAACCAGGCAGGTACGGTTCTCAATGTCTGCAGGGAACTTGCAGTAATACTGGTGAGGAAGATGGGTCTCTGGATCACGGTACATACCAACATGGCCAACGCGAGCAGATGGAACCAGCTCAAGAATGCCGTCAACCATACCAAGGCCAGCACGAAGAATTGGAATAATAGCAACCTTCTTACCAGCAATGCGCTTAGCAGTCATGGTCTCAAGAGGAGTCTCTACCTCGACGTCCTCAAGTGGGAAGTCGCGCATGGCCTCATAGCTCTCAAGAATTGCAAGCTCGTTGACAAGCTCACGGAACTGCTTAGTGGTGGTTGTCTTGTCACGAAGAATGTGAAGCTTGTGCTGAACTAGTGGGTGGTCAACAACCGTAAGTCTGGACTCATCGTAATCTGCCATAATGCTCCCTCCAAGAGCTTGACCTGCGCTTTATTTGAATGTCTGCAACTATATCCTAGACGTACATTCCGTGCAGGTTTGTGTATGTATTGCTTAGACAGCACCGTTTATGTGCTGTTTACTTACTCAGCGTCAACACCCTTAAAGTTAGGGTCATCCTCACGCATGATCTTCTCGACACGTCCAGTGTGGCGGCCACCTGCAAACTCGGTGCTCAGGAAGGTGTCCACAATAGCCTCGTTAACAGCAAGATCAGTGAATCGGCCAGATAGGCCAATGACGTTTGCGTTATTGTGCTCGCGAGCAAGCTCTGCAAACTGAACAGTCTGAACAGGAGTAGCGCGAATACCAGGGACTTTATCAGCAGTCATAGCAATGCCAATGCCGGTGCCACAAATCAGAACACCGCGATCTGCCTTGCCTGCTGCGACTGCGCGAGCAACCTTATCTGCAAAATCAGGGTAATCAACACGGTCGTCATTTGCTGGACCAAAGTCCAAAACCTCGTGACCAAGCGACTTGATGTGCTCAATGATTGGATCTTTCTGGATAAAGCCAGCGTGATCGGAACCAACTGCAATACGCATACGTATCCTCCTCAGAAAATTCACTCCTATAGAGAGTACCGCATGCAGGCAAAAGCTGCAGCCAAAACACATAAAAGGGATAGGATTTTTTGTCTATTTTGCAAATCCCGCAGTGGCGAGAATATCCTCGGTTGTGATGGCGCCTTCGCGTAAAATGCGCGGTTCATCACCTGTGCAGTCGACAATAGTCGACGCAATAGCAAGGGGCGCCGGACCTCCATCTAGCGTCAAGTCTGCCTGCTCAATAAGGCCTGCTTCAAGGCCACATCCATCAACTGCAGAAGGAGCCCCGTGCGTATTGGCGCTGGTAGTAGCCAAAGGGCATCCAAGCTGCTGTGCAATCTGACATACTAGAGGTGAATTAGGCATACGGAGCGCAATGGTTCTGTTATCTGGCAAGACGTACTCATCAGGAACGTTCTCTGATGCGGTAACCACCAGCGTAAGGGCTCCTGGCCAATATGCTTCTACCAGCTTATTTGCCCAGCTGTGCGTAATGTGAGCGTACTTCTGCAGGTCGGATTTACTGCCCACAAGCCAGGGAAGCGTCTGCGTTGAGGGACGCTGTTTAATCTCAAAAATACGCTTATGACCAGGGTTTTGAGGAGTTGCAGCTGCGCCAATGCCATAGACAGAATCGGTAGGCATGATAAGCACGCCACCACGACGCGCCACCTCAACTGCTAAAGAAACTACAGATGCATCCGGATTCATCTGATCAACTTTAATGTACTCGCCCATGAAACCCTCGACTCATTGTTGTGTGCTGCACGGTGTTATGTGCTGCGCGGTGTTGTGTGCTGCGCGGTGTTATGCGTTACACAGATTTTCTCGCCAGGCGGCTGAAGTGCTACTTTGCTAGACGTGCCACAAGAATGCGCGGCCTGTGCGTCAGATCCTCTTTGACCTCAACGGACTCCCACACACCCTGCTCCTCGGCAAGGTGCGCCGCCTTGTCCAGGTGTCCCTCGTAGAGCTCAACGCAGAACATACCACCAGGTAGAAGCATATGCGGAGCAGCCTCGAGCAATCGCCTATAGACGTCCAGACCGTCCTCTCCCCCGTCAAGCGCCAGCTCAGGCTCAAAACCCTTGACCTCAGTAGGTACCTCCTGCTCAAGCACACGTGTGGGAATGTAAGGCGGATTAGACACCAACACCGAGAAGGACCGTGCAAGCTCTGTGGATACGCCTTCTACCAGGTCGCACTCAATAAGCTCAACGCGCTCCTGGAGGTCCAGGGCATCTCTGTTACGAGTTGCCAGCGCAATCGCCTGAGGAGAAAGATCTGTAGCGTAGACGCGCGTCTGTGGACGCTCAGTAGCAATAGAGAGCGATATGCAGCCCGTTCCTACGCCAACCTCAAGCACGCGCACTTCCCCGTCAGCGTTTGGAGTTGCCGCATCAACGCCCGCTAGCGCAACGTCTACCAGCACCTCAGTCTCTGGTCGTGGGATAAGCACGCCTTGCTCGCAGGTAAGAACCAGGTGCCTAAAGGGCATCTCGCCCGTCACGTACTGGAGCGGCTCCCCTTCTGCACGGCGCTTAATTGCCTCGCGCATGCGAGTGCGCTCATCCGCAGAAAGCGGCTTGTCAAAGTTGGTGTAGAGCTGAACGCGAGAAAGGCCTGTCACTGCGGACAAAAGCCATTCTGCAGAAAGACGTGGATGCTCATCACCCTTCTTTTCCAGGTGCTGAGTAGTCCACGTCAAAATTTTTTGGATTGTCCAAACTTCATCTGTCATGAAGTTTGCACCTTACACAGCCTGAGCGAGTTTCTCGGCACGCTCTGCTGCAGCAAGAGCCTCAATAACGGATGGCAGCGTATCGCCCAGAAGAACGCCATTGTAGGTACCGTTGAAGCCAACGCGGTGGTCGGTTACGCGGTCCTGTGGCTGGTTATATGTACGGATCTTCTCGGAACGTGCGCCATGACCAATCTGGGAAAGACGCTCTGCACCCTGCTCAGCTTGCTGACGCTCCAGCTCCATCTCGTAGAGGCGAGCACGAAGCATCTGCATACAAACCTCGCGGTTCTGAATCTGAGAACGCTGATCCTGAGACTGAACAACGGTATTTGTTGGCAGGTGAGTAATACGAACTGCGGAATACGTGGTGTTAACGCATTGACCGCCAGGGCCGGATGCGCAGTAGGTGTCAATGCGCAGGTCTTCCTGGTTGATCTGAATATCAATCTCGTCAGCCTCTGGGAGAACTGCAACAGTTGCGGTAGAGGTCTGAATGCGGCCCTGAGACTCAGTCTTAGGAACGCGCTGAACACGGTGAACACCGGATTCATACTTCATAACTGAATAGACCTTATCGCCTGTGACCTTGAACTCAATAGTCTTGAAGCCGCCTGCCTCAGAAGGAGAGCTGGACAGGATCTCTGTCTTCCAACCACGAGCCTCAGCAAAGCGCTCATACATTTTGAAGAGGTCGCCTGCAAAGATTGCCGCCTCATCGCCGCCAACACCAGCGCGAATCTCAACGATAGTGTCCTTCTCGTCATTTGGATCGCCTGGAATCAGCATGACCTTGATCTCATCCTCAAGCTGAGGGAGCATCTCTTCATTAGCAGCAATGTCTTCCTGCAGCATCTCTTTTTCTTCTGGATCAGAAGTAGCGTTGAGAAGCTCTTTTGCAGCCTCGATGTCATCAAGGGCAGTGATGTACTTATTGGCGTGAGCAACCAAATCTGCCTGATTAGAGTGCTCTTTTGCCACGCGAGCATACTCTTTTGGATCAGAGACAACAGCTGGGTCTGCAAGCTTTTGCTCAAGCTCAGCATAGGCCTCGACGATTTTTTCTAGCTTGTCACGCATTCTTGCTCCTAAGATAAGTGCCTCGTGCGCGCTTGGCTCATTGACATGCGGCCAAACTGTTGCAAAGCTGCTTGCGAGGTGAGAATTCAACTAAAGAAGTGTACCACCACTAGGCGGCTTTTAAACCGATACCTCCCTATCTGCACAGGATGAGGGTACACAAGTTACATAATTGTGAGAAAATTACAGCAGGTTTAGACGGTAATGAGGCGCTATGACTTCTAAGAACAAAACTTCACAACCAGATAACACGCCTGCTGCAGAGGACATCTCCTCTGATCAGAAGACCCTTGACGCTCAGGCCGTTGAGGCACCCTCCGCTGATGGCGAGAAAACCGACGAGCTTGAAGAGGTCACCGACCCTATTGCTGCTGACATGGCTGCCGCTGACGAAGACTACATCATGGAAATTGTCAGCCCCATCTTCCCTGGTCTAGACGAAGACGAGGATGCTCTGGCTTCGGATGAGAACTCTCCTGAAAACGATGCAGATAGCACAACTGACCTGGAGAAAATCGTAAACGATGCAGCTCTAACGCAAGATCTTTCTGCGGTAGAAGCTCGCCTCAAAGAGCTTGAAGAGAGCACTCGCGAACATGCAGAGGCTGAAGCTGCTGAAGCTTCTGTCAAAAATGCTGCTAGCGCAGGTAATGCAACCTCTGACGATGAAGCAACGTCTATAAAAGATGTTGCTGATACGTTCTCAAGCTATCTTCGCAGCAGGCGTCGTGCGCTATTTAGGTTTGTACGCCGCTACAGCCTGCTTTCTGGCATTCTTGCGCTTTTAAGTCTTGCTCTTTTATCTGCAGTTATCGTGTTCTTTATTCGCGTGAGCAACGTTCCTTCAACTGATACTGTTATTGCTGATGCGCGCACACGCGTTGAGGCACCAGCCTGGACTCCTGGTGAATATGATGCTGATGAGTCCTTACTCCTTACGGGCATTGAAGTTGTTTCTCGCACAAGAAGTACCACGGCAATCTCAAGTGATGCCGCGCAGTTTGGTGCAACGGGCTACGCCAACTCTGTAGTACGCCTTACCTATACAGGTAATGCAATTGCTGCTACAAAGATGACCAAACTTGGATACGCAAATACCCAAGGCTGGAACGCCATTGGTGACGAAGAATCACAATCTGTTACCTACCAGGCAACTTCGGGCGTTTCCACCACAAAAG
>CALHDX010000116.1:0-25346 GCA_938023105.1 uncultured Atopobium sp. | reverse complement strand
ATGCCGACAAAATTGTTGTCGTTAATGATGGATCCATTGAAGCTGAGGGTACGCACGAGCAGCTTATGGAGACATGTCCGCTTTACGCAACCATGTATCGCGCTCATATCGGCGCACTTGATGAGGCTTAAGGAGGGGAGTAGCAATGTTATCTGTCTTAAAAATGTACTTTCAGTTTGGAAGTTCTTATCGCCAGAAACTCTATAAGGGCCTTTTCTTTACCATTCTTGGCTGTCTCTTTGAAGGCGTACAAATAACGGCGCTTTGGATTGTTTTTACTGCTCTTACTACGGATACACTCTCAACTCAGACAATATTTTCTGCGCTGGGAGTTATGCTTCTGAGCATTATAGGAGCGTTTATTTGCGCTCATTTTAAGAGCGAGAATTTCTGTGATGCTAATTTTAGTATGGCTGGTACCAAGCGTGCGGAAATTGGAGACACACTGCGCCGCTTACCAATGGGCTATTTTAACGAGAATAGCCTTGGTGAAGTAACAGCTGTTATGACCAATCAGCTGGATGTAATGCAAAATCTTGGCGGCCTGCTCTATATGATGGTCGTTGGAGGATTAGCTTTAACTGCAATTATTGTTGCGTTCTTGTTTGTGTTTTGTTGGCAACTAGGCCTTATAACTGCGGCTACATTTGTTCTTTTCTGCATTACTATGGAGCTGCTCCAGGCCTACGTGCGCAATGTATCAGATAAGTATGTAGCTGCTAATACCACCTTAATAAGCTCTGTTCTTGAATATGTCCGCGGCATTAGTGTAGTAAGGGCGTTTTCTCTTATTGATGATGCTGAAGGAAAGTTTGCCAAGGCAGTTGACGATTGTCGCGTTCAAGCGCTTAACCTTGAGCTTAAGGCGCTTCGTTTCTCAGTTTTGCAAATGGTCATCTCTAAAGCCACCAGCATTATCATGTGCCTGGTATCAGTTGGTTTATGGCTCTCTGGAACACTTGATACAGCTGCTTGTTTAACCGTAGTAGTTATGTCATTTATGTTGTTTAGTCGCCTAGAATCTGCTGGTCGTTTCTCAACTATTCTGCGTAATCTTGAAATTGCAATGGAACAAACAAACGCTATTCTCGCCACCCCCGCAATGGACGAGGGAGAAGGCCTTGAGAAAGCTGCATCTTGTGACATTGAACTTTCTCATGTTTCCTTTGGCTACGATGACAGGCAAATTCTTGAAGATGTGAGTCTATCTATTCCCGCAGGCACCTCTTGTGCCATTGTGGGGCCAAGTGGATCTGGCAAAACAACTCTTGTCCGTCTTATTGAGCGTTTTTGGGATGTAAATGCAGGTCAAGTGACCCTTGGTGGACGCGATGTGCGCGACTATAAAGTTGACGCCCTGCTCCAAAATTTCTCTACCGTATTTCAAGGAGTATTCCTTTTTGATGACACCATTGAGAACAACATCAAGTTTGGCAATCCAAGTGCAACTCATGAGCAAGTAGTTGACGCAGCTAAGCGTGCCTGCTGTGAAGAGTTTATCCAGGCGTTACCTGATGGATATGAAACACGCTTAGGAGAAGGCGGCTCAATGCTTTCTGGTGGCGAGCGCCAACGTCTTTCTATTGCGCGCGCTATCTTAAAAGATGCGCCAATCGTAGTGCTTGATGAGGCTACGGCCAATGTTGATCCAGAAAACGAGCTTGAACTCCAGCGTGCAATTGCCGAGCTCACAAAGTCAAAAACCGTCATTATGATTGCCCATCGTTTAAAAACAGTGCGCAATGCAAATCAGATACTTGTCTTAGATAAGGGTCGCATTGTTCAGCGGGGAACCCATGAATCTCTCATGAAAGAAGGCGGTATCTACGCTGATTTTGTTAACATGCGCGAGAAAACCGTCGGCTGGAAAATTGCGTAACTACTGGCAAGCTACTGAGAAATATCACACGTAAAAAATATGCACCCAAGCAAGCGCTTGGGTGCATATAACGTTAAAGCTGAAATGAGGTTTACTGAACCTGGCAGATCATAGCAACATTAGTTGAAGTGGTGTAGTCACCAAGACGTGGGCTGGTATGAGGATCGCCAGCAGTCAGAACAACAATGTCACCGGTCTCAACGACGCCAACTTCCTTTGCAACGTTCAGGGCGTTGTACATGGTGTTAGAAAGCGTGCCCTGCTCAGAGGTCTTGAATGCATAGACACCCCAATAGAAGCAGGTACGACGAACTGCCTCATCAGATGGAGACATTGCATACAGAGGACGCTTTGGACGGAAGTTAGAAACAAGGCGAGCAGTGCGGCCAGAGTGTGTTGGGCAGATGATGCACTTAGCGTCAACACGGATTGCCATATCAACTGCAGCAAAGCCAGTAGCGCCGTTGACGTTCTTAAGGCCCTCACGCTGGTGATAGACATCCTTGACTGGCAGGTACTTCTCGGTTTCCTTGCAGATGGAAGCCATGGTCTTTACTGCCTCAACAGGGTACTTACCAGCTGCAGACTCACCAGAAAGCATGACGCAGTCAGTGCCGTCGTAGATTGCGTTAGCAACGTCCGTAACCTCTGCACGGGTTGGGCGAGGGTTGCGAATCATAGAGTCAAGCATCTGAGTTGCGGTGATGACAGGCTTGTAAGCATCGTTGCACTTCTTGATGACAGTCTTCTGGATGTGAGGAACCTCAGCTGCAGGAACCTCAACGCCAAGGTCACCACGGGCAACCATGATGCCGTTAGAAGCTGCAAGAATCTCGTCGAAGTTCTTTACGCCAAGAGCAGACTCAATCTTAGGGAAGATCTGTACGTTAGGAGTACCCATCTCGCGGCAGATGTTACGAATCTCCTCAACTGCAGCGCCATCACGGATGAAGGAAGCAGCAATTGCGTCAATACCAAGCTCGCAACCAAACATGATGTCTGCGCGGTCCTGCTCAGTGACGGAAGGAAGGCCAATGTTGACGTTAGGAACGTTTACGCCCTTCTTCTCACCAAGCTCACCACCGTTGATAATCTTGCAGTGCATGTCAGTGCCCTCAACGTGATCAACCTCGAGGCCAATGAGACCGTCATCAATAAGGATGATGGAGCCCTTCTTGACCTCTTTTGGAAGATTCTTGTAGTCAAGTGAGAAGCGCTGAGCGTTACCGATGACGTCATCATCAGTGGTGACAATAACGGAATCACCAGTAGTAAGGGTGACCTTCTTGCCATCCTCGAGAAGACCGGTGCGAACCTCAGGACCCTTTGTATCAAGCATGATAGCAATAGGAATACCAAGCTCATCAGAGATAGAACGAACGCGACCAATCATAGTGCGGTGATACTCATGGCTACCGTGCGAGAAGTTAAAACGTGCGACGTTCATACCAGCAAGAATGAGCTCACGAAGGACCTCATCACTTTCTGTAGCAGGACCCATAGTACAAACAATCTTGGTCTTTTTGCGAGCCATATCTCTCCTTTTCATAGGAATTGAAATCACATTCGGTTATCAATAGTAACCGTTTTCAGAGCGTTTGTTTCTCTGGTACTTAGCAAACCACACTTTTATCAACATAGTCAGTACCCTCAGCAAAAGCAGTTGCGTTATCTAGCGTAACCTGAGCAATCTGAGAAAGTGCCTCATGAGTAAAGAATGCCTGGTGACTTGTCATGACAACGTTAGGGAAAGAGCAAAGTGTGGAGGTAACTGAATCAAAGACCTCAGCGGCGCGGTCCTTATAAACGTTTGGATTTTCCTCTTCATAAACGTCAAGGCCGCAAGCACCAATCTTGCCAGAGAGGATGCCGCGAATAAGTGCCTTGGTATCAATAAGTCCACCGCGACCAGTATTAACGAGGATAACGCCATCTTTCATTTTTCCGATGGTCTTATCGTTAATCATGTGATAGCTCTCATCGTTCAGGAAAGCATGAAGTGAGATGAAATCCGAACGCTCCCAAAGCTCATCGTAGCTGACATACTCATCAACAACGTGCTCGTCATTGACAAGGCTCATGTTTGGATAGAGGTCTGCACCAAGAACGTGCATACCAAAGCCTTTACAAATGCGGCAGAGTGCAGCGCCAATGCGACCAGTGCCTACAATACCTGCAGTTTTACCATGAAGGGTATCGCCAACAAGGCCAACAAGTGAGAAGTTATTCTCGCGAATTCTGATATAGCCACGGTGAATACGACGGTTAGCGGCAAGCGCAAGACCCATTGCGTGCTCTGCGATTGCTTCAGGGGAGTAAGCAGGTACGCGCGTAACCGTAATACCAAGGTCTTTAGCAGCGTTAACATCAACAGCATCAAAACCAGCGCAGCGCATAAGTAGAAGCTTAACGTCAAAGCCGGCAAGAATCTCAAGAGTCAGAATTGAAGCATCTGCATTAACAAAAGCGCAGACAGCGTCATAACCCTTAGCAAAGCCTGCGGTCATAGGCGTCAGGTTTGACTCAATGTAGTCGATTGAAACATCTGGATACTTTGGAAGCTCAAGGTTAAAGGAATCCTTGTCATAACTTTGAGCACCATAAAACAGGATTTTCATAACTGCCTCCTTGCCAAAACTAACGTTTGGCTTATGTTGTTATGTACTGCGCTTATTGTACCCCTTGGATAACAATTTTTGGCACATAACAGGAGCTTTAAGAAATATTTATAAGGTTTGAAAAAAGAAAGAATACGGTAAAATGATAGAGCATTGTAAGGTCCTACGATAGGACGTTGTAAGGTCCTGACACGGCAACCTTGGTGAGCCCTTGCCCCTCTCCTGGGGAATTATGATCGGGCATCAATCTGTCAGGTAGAAACCCAGGAGGAACTTTGAAAGAGTATCTTTCAAGTGCGGCTGATGTTATCAGTGCGCAAAAAACTGATGCTGAAGCTGGATTGTCTGATATAGAAGCAGCTTCTCGTCTTGAGGCCCACGGTCTTAATAAGCTTAAAGAGGCACCAAAAGAATCAATTATTAAAAGGTTTTTTGCACAGATGGCTGACCCTATGGTCATTATGCTTCTTGTTGCTGCTGTTATTTCCGCTGCTGAGGGCATTTATACCGGAGAAGGCGGAGTTGCTGACGTTGTCATTATTCTGTTTGTTGTTGTCATCAATTCCGTTCTTGGTGTTGTCCAGGAGGGCAAAGCCGAAGAAGCTCTTGCTGCTTTGCAAGAGATGAGTGCAGCTCAGAGCAAGGTTATCAGAGACGGTCGTCTTGAGACGATTGCCTCAACCGAGCTTGTTGTAGGCGATATTATTCTGCTTGAGGCAGGTGACTCTGTCCCAGCTGATTGCCGCATTCTTGAAAGTGCCTCCATGAAGGTAGAGGAGTCGGCGCTCACGGGTGAATCAGTTCCTGTCGAGAAACACGCGGAGACCCTCAGTCTTGCTGAAGACACCGATGACATTCCTTTGGGTGACCGAAAGAATATGTGCTACTCCGGATCTATTGTGGTCTATGGACGCGGTCGTGCAGTTGTTGTTGCAACAGGCATGGACACCGAGATGGGCAAGATTGCAGATGCAATTTCTCAGGCAGAAGAGGGGCAGACTCCACTTCAGATTGCGCTTGATAAGCTTTCTCACACACTTACCATCCTTGTTGTTGTCATCTCACTGCTTGTTTTTGCAACGGGCTTCATCAAGCACGGCGCTGAGATGCTTGGCAACTTTGATCTTATCCTAAGTACGTTTATGGTTGCAGTTTCTCTTGCAGTAGCTGCAATTCCAGAGGGTCTTGTTGCTGTTGTTACCATCGTTCTTTCTATGGGCGTTACCAGAATGAGCGAGCGTCACGCAATTGTCCGCCGTCTTACCGCAGTTGAAACTCTTGGTTGTACTCAGGTTATCTGCTCTGATAAGACCGGCACTTTGACTCAGAATAAGATGACTGTTGTTCGTCATGAGACAGAAAATCTTGATGCTCATGTGCGCACCATGGCACTGTGCTCTGATGCTACTTGGGATGATATTGAGCAGGTAGCAAAGGGTGAGCCAACTGAGGCGGCTCTTGTTGCAGATGCCGCAAAACTTGGTTACACCACAAGTGATTTGGCTTCTTCTCGCCCTCGTATTGGTGAGGCACCTTTTGATTCTTCTCGTAAGATGATGTCTGTTGTGGTACGTACCCGTTCTGGCAAGGTTGTACAGCACACCAAGGGTGCGCCTGATGAGGTACTTGCTCGCTGCACCAAGATTATGACAAGCGATGGCATTATTGACCTCACCGATGAGGCTCGCTCTGAGATTTTGGCTCAGAACAAGTCTATGGCTGACCAGGCACTTCGTGTTATGGCATCAGCACGCCGTGATTGGGGAACAGAAGCTCCTTTGAGCTATGATCCAGCTAACCTTGAGCACGACATGATCTTTGTTGGACTTTCAGGCATGATTGACCCAGTTCGTCCTGAGGTTAAGGGTGCTGTTGCAGAGGCACATAGCGCTGGTATGCGTACTGTTATGATTACAGGTGACCATATTGATACAGCCGTTGCTATTGCAATTGAGCTGGGCATTATTACCGATCGCTCTCAGGCAATTACCGGTGCACAGCTCGATAAGATCTCTGATGAAGAGTTTGAGCAGCGCATTGAGACAATTGGCGTTTATGCACGCGTTCAGCCTGAGCACAAGGTTCGCATTGTTGATACCTGGCGCAAGAAGGGCATGGTCACAGCCATGACGGGTGACGGCGTTAACGATGCGCCTTCCATTAAGCGCGCTGATATTGGTATCGGTATGGGCATTACTGGTACCGACGTTACCAAGGGCGTTGCAGATATGGTTTTGGCTGACGATAACTTTGCCACCATTATTAGCGCCTGCGAAGAGGGAAGACGCATCTACGACAACATTCGTAAGTGCATCCAGTTCCTCTTGAGCTCCAACCTTGCTGAGGTAATTTCCGTCTTTATTGCGTCTCTGGTTGGCTTTACTATCCTTCAGCCTACCCACCTTCTGTGGATTAACCTAATCACCGACTCTCTGCCAGCTCTTGCTATGGCTACCGAGAAGGCTGAGCCAGGCATTATGAAGCGCAAGCCTCGTAACCCTAAGGACGGTATCTTTGCAGGCGGCGTTGGTTTTGACTGTCTTGTTCAGGGCTCTATCATTGCTCTTCTCACCCTTGTCAGCTATTTCATTGGCCATTACTTTGAGTATGGAACCTTTGATATCTCACAGGTTATTACTAACCCAGAGGCTGGCGTTGAGGGTATGACCATGGCATTCTTGACGCTTTCTATGGTTGAGATGTTCCACTCCTTTAACATGCGTTCTCTGCGTGGTTCTATCTTTAAGCTAACCAGCCAAAACATTTGGCTGTGGGGTTCTTTTGTAATGTCTCTGGTCCTTACCTTTGTAGTTATTGAGACACCACTTTCTCAGGCATTTGGTTTTGCCGAGATTGGCTTTGAAGAGTACGCAGCGGCAATGCTTCTAGCTGCATCAATCATTCCTTTGATGGAGCTCTATAAGGCTGTTATGCGTTCTGTACAAAAGAACAAGGCATAAGGTAGAGGAGTATTCTTGTCCGCTAAGCGTACAAAAAGTTCCAGAAAAGTAGGAGCCGGCAGGACTCAAGGGTCTCTGCCGGCCCTTTCTTCATTGCTGGACGTTCCAGCGTTTGATCAGCTAACTCCATCGTCAGCTCAAATCCAAGCGTATGCGGATATTGTTTCAGAGCTTGAAGCCCAAGGGGTTTCTCGCCTGACGATGACCATGGCCTGCGTGGTCCGCTTGGATAGGGGATTTCCTGCGGTTGTGTCGGAGCAGGGAGTATTTCGCGCCGAGTTTGCTGCGCGCGTGACCAAGGGCCAGAACTCCACGGTAGCCGTTGGTGACTGGGTATGTGCACGCATTCCGGACTCGCACGATATGGGCATTATCGAGGCCATTCTGCCGCGAGAGACCGATATTGCTCGCTGGAAAGGCGGCGCTCGCGGCCAGAAGCAGACTTTGGCCGCAAACGTTAATCTTGTGCTTGTAGTGCAGGCCTTAGATGGCGAGGCCATCTCGGTTGATCGTATTGTGCGTTCAGCGGTCATTTCTAAAGATTGTGGAGCAACCTGTGCCGTGGTACTTACTAAGTCAGATGTAGCGGGACCAGAGCTTTTGGCTCAAGAGATTTCTTCTATCACCGCAGCTCTTGGCTCTACAGTAAAGATTGTTGCAACGGCTTCAAAGCTTGAGGGCGAGAAAACCGATGCACTTGCAGACCTTGCGCAGACCGCTCAAGATCTTGGAGCTGCGTGGGGAATCGATGCTGTTCGTAGCCTTGTTCCTTACGGTTCCATAGCCATCGTGCTTGGTGAATCAGGTGCAGGTAAATCTACGCTTCTTAACGCACTTTTGGGACATGAGGCGCTTGAAACGGGAGAGGTTCGCGAATCTGATAAGGCTGGCCGTCATACAACGGTTGCTCGTCGTATGGTAGCGCTTCCTGACGCTGGTGTTATTGTGGACGAACCTGGCCTTAGAAGCTTGCCTATTGTGGGTCATGAGAGGGGATTGCAGAAGATATTCCCTCACATCTCTGAAGCTGCTCAGACGTGTAAGTTTAGGGATTGCACCCATACTCACGAGCCAGGATGTAGCGTTCAAGACGCCCTGCATGAGGGCAAGATTACAGAACCTCAGTTAAAGGCGTATTTATCTCTGGCAAAAGAAATGCGAGAAAGCCAGCAATTGCTTGATCCCGATGTTGTGCTTTAACCTTTAACAGCGTAAATCCTCTAAGCACCCTGGCTTGACTAGGGTGCTTTTTTGTCAAACCAGCAGGAAACATGCTATATTGAGTCGAACGAGGGTTGGTCCCGCCCAGTAATGGGGAGGGTCAACCCTTGTTCATGAGTCAGGTAAATCACTTAGAAAATCATTCATTACAATCCCTCTAAAAATGTAGTAGCTATGACGTTCTAAAAATTTTTATATTTTAAATAAGATAAAAATTTAAATTACCTATTTTTCATTGCATCGCTGCAGCCTGTGGATACATTACTTTGTGTCAGATTCGCGTCAGTTATCTGACATATTTGTGTAGGTAAATCTTTTGTTTTTGTCCTCCTTCTCTCAACCCGAGAGCACAATCGGTACATCGCAAATGGAGGGAGGACAAAAAGTGACTAAGAAAACAAGAATTTTGATTTCTGTGTTGAGTGCGCTTCTGGCCAGTTTTTGTTTCTTTGCATACGTACAAAGTGTCCGTGCAGATGCAGAGAAATCACGAGCAGAGGCAATACAAAAGTACGGCGGAGAACTTACTTCAATTTTGGTTGCTACAAAACAAATAGAGCCCGGAGAAACTCTCTCATCTTCTAATACTCAGTTAAAAAGCTGGATTTCTGATCTGATTCCTGAGGGTGCAATTACTAATCCAGAAAGTGTTATGGGCCGAACGGTTTCATCTGTTATTGGAGTTGGCATGCCTGTTGTTTCTCTTCATCTGCGATCTGTTGCCTCTCAGATTTCTATTCCAGAAAATCTTGTTGGTCTCACTATTTCTCATGGCGAGAAGTACGGATTAGCTGAGAGGCTTAGCGCTGGTACAAAGCTTGCAGCGTATGAGGTCACCGATTCTCTTATTACCTGTATTGCCTCGGATATTGCGGTATTGTCAGATGACACCGAGGGTACTCTTTACACCTCTTCTTCTGTAACGCTTGGATTAACTCCTGAACAGGTTCCTGCTGTGCTTTCTGCATATGCTCGAGGAACACTCCGCTTTACTCTTCCAGGGTCAAAGATTAATGCTCAGGACTTACTACACAACAATTCTTACGTTGAAGAAGAAAACCCAAAAGATTTATCTGACACGACAAATCAATCAAGCCCATCATCTGCAAGTGAAGATGTGCAGCCTGAGAACCCTGCTTCTCCAACAGCCGATCAAAACAGCAACAGTGCGTCACAAGCAGATTCGTCTACTAATCCAGGAGGTGAAGCGTGATGTTAGAAAAGTGGATCTCATACGTAGGTCTTGACGCACGCGTCGAGATTGGAGCCATTCTTACGTACTTAGGTATCAGTAATAGGTGTGAGTTTACAGATTCTGCGGCATCTCTTAGATCAATTGTTGCTCGTTCAACTCCTCAAGATTATTCAGTCTTAATTGGTAATACCGGCTCCGATGTTTCGGATATAAATCTTGCTGCTGCGATTGTTAAAGACGGAAATGCGCGTTGCGTGGTGTTGGTAAGGTCTGGAGCTTCTGGATCACTTCGTTCTAGAGCAGCTAAAGCAGGAGTGGATTTAGTTATTGACCCTATGGAATTGGGGGATCTGGTAAAGGTTGGGAGGGGATATCAATCATATGGGGCTGACAGGCTTTCTCAGCCTTTACCAGAAGCTTCAGATTATGTTGCCAGTATCCAAGAGCTAAATACCTATCTACAATCCCTTATTCCTCTTGATAAGACTTTAAAAGCTCCCATTCTGACGTTCACTTCAGGAAGAGGAGGAGTGGGAAAGACCACACTTGTTTCTTCAATGGCTCTGATTGCTTCTTCTTGGGGTTTAAAAGTTGCATTAGTTGATTTTGATCTGTCTTATGGAAATGCTTTTGAGAAGCTTGGAATTAGGCAGCCAAAAGACTTCTCTGATCTTGTTGCTGATGTACCTTCAGAAAAAGAGAGCCTTCTAGAAAAGGCAACTTGTGTCCATAAAAATTTGTATCTTTTTGGTCCTTGTGTAAAACCTGAAATGGCAGAACTCCTCTTTCCTTGCGTGAGTCATTTTCTTCAAGCTGTTTCTGGTTTGGTTGATTTGGTGCTCGTAGACACTACGACGGCATCAACAGATTGCTATGCTCAGGCAGCACAATGCGCAGATAGGCTGGTTATTGTTTCAGAGAACCCTCTTACGTGTATTAACTCTTTAGCAAAAGTAAGTGGACTTGCAGTGCGCCTTGGAGTGGCAAGAACTCGCATTATCCGACTTGAGAACAAAGCAAATCCAAGGGTTAAACAGGACTTCTCTGTTGGAAAAGCAGAGGTTGGTCTTGAAGCAGCAAAGATGTTTAGGATTTTTGAAGGCGGACCAGGGTTTCAAGAGCTTATTCAGCAAGGAAAGCTTCCTGTGCTGTTACAAGAGGAAACTTCATTTGCACAGTCGGTTTCTTTTGTACTTGCGCATTTCCTTAACGAGTTGGGTATTCTTCCACAACTGCGCGAGGCTCAAATTGCCCTGCAAGCAACTCCTGAGAAAAAGCCATTTAGTTTGTTTAACAGGAAGAAGGAAGTGAGTTAATGCTTGTCTTTGAACGCGTTGCTAAGCAAATTGAGGCGCAAGAAGAAAATGACTCACAACTTCAAAAAGAACTATTTCTGAAGGCTAGAAAGAAGTTAAAAGAAAAACTTGTTTCTCGATTAGGACTTTCTACAGTTTCTTCTCTCATTACAGGCAGTGATATTGACCGAGTAAGAGATGAACTAAGAGTTACCTGTGAAGCAATTGTTAATGAAGAGAAGGATGAGCTTTTTAGTTCAGTTAACTATGAGGAAATAATCGAGCAAGTAATTAATGAGGTGTGTGGTCTTGGTCCAATTCAGCCACTACTAAATGATAAAGATGTTACTGAAATCATGATTAACGGCTGCAACAATTTGTTCTACGAGAAAAACGGCGAGCTCTTTGAATCAAAAACGGTCTTTGACTCAGAAGAGCAGATTTTGATTGTTATGGATCGTATTTTGTCTCCATTAGGAAGAAGACTGGATAGGGTGAGTCCTATTGTTGATGCTCGTCTTGAGAATGGGGACCGTGTCAATGCAGTTGCAAGTCCTGTTGCAGTGAACGGCACTTCAGTAACTATTCGAAGATTCACCGGAAAAATTACTTCTTTGGACCGACTAGTGGAAATGAAATCACTGCCTCAATGGCTTGCAAGATTTTTGTCTTGGGCTGTGAAATGCAGACAGGGAATCGCGGTTGTTGGGGGAACGGGATCTGGCAAGACTACGCTTTTAAATGCACTTTCATGTGAAATTTCAAAGTCAGAAAGAATTGTCACTATTGAGGACTCAGCGGAGCTTAAGTTTGATTCACATCCAAACATTGTCAGGCTAGAGGCTCGTCCTGCTTCGATAGAAGGAACAGGAGAAATAACCATTAGATCATTGGTGAGAAATGCGCTTCGAATGAGGCCAGACCGCATTGTAGTAGGAGAGGTAAGAGGTGAAGAGTGCATTGATATGTTGCAGGCTATGAATACAGGTCACGATGGTTCACTGACCACGCTGCATGCTGGAACTGCTCAAGAGGCAATATTACGCCTGGTGTTAATGGCTCGTTTTGGCATGGACTTACCTGCAGAAATTATAGAACAGCAGATAGCAACTGCACTTGATTTGATAGTTATGTCTCAAAGATTTCCCGATGGAAAACGATATGTAACCAGCATTTCAGAAATTTCTTTGTCTTCGTCAGGATCAATCGAAGTACAAGAGGTGGTGTCGTTTGACGTACAGAAAAGAAGTTGGCTTTTTGTAAAAATCCCTTCTTTTATCAATCGCGCCATAAAAGATGGATTACTCAATAAAAAGGAGGTTACTTCATGGATGTCATTACTTCCACGATCACAGGAGGTGCTTTTGGAGTAATTATTTATTTTTTTATATGTAACGGTGAAGAAAAAACTGCCTCTCAAATAAGTGCACGAATAATAGGTTATGTGATTCAGCTTTTTCAATTTGCACGCAATAGTATTTTTGTGCAGTACCTGCTCAAATGGGAGCCTTTTTCTTATGTATCAATACAGCTACGTAATCGCTTTCTTTACAAATATGGAATCACCTTAGTCAGTGATGCCTTCGTGCTGTTTTTTATTAGTGATATAGCTGCATCAATTCTGTTTGGCATTTTATTTGAGTCTGTAATTGGTCTGTTTTGCGGTCTTCTCTTGTTATTTCTAGGTCCTTATTTTCTCTATGAACACGCTAAGCATCAGACTGCTTTAGAAATTGCTCATATGATGCCTTCAATTTTTAGAACTATTGCTGTTGCTCTTGGGTCAGGTCTCACACTTTCACAATCTATTGAGTATGTTAGTAAACATACAGAAGGTGTTGTATCAGAAAATTTTTGTATTGCAGACATGCAGATTAAGTGCGGTTTTCCTATTGAAGAAGCTATTGAAGACTTGGCAGAGAGACTGGATGCTCCGGGTGTTAATTTGCTGGCTAGCGCTTTGGTAATTTCACATAGAACGGGCTCTCCGCTTAAGAGTCTGTTACAAAAAACTGCCGAGTTAGTTGAATTACAAGAGAAGAATCAAAGACTTATAGCAACAAAGACTGCTCAAGTTAGATTATCTGCTCGAATTGTATGTCTTCTCCCCGTTGTTCTGTTGATTGTTTTGTCGCTTTTATCGCCAGACTTTCAAAAGGGTTTATTTACGCCATCAGGCGTTGTATGCACAGTGATTGCGCTGGCCATGGACTGTATTGCTCTTTTGATTATTCGAAGCATTATGAAAGGAGTAATGAAGTGATAGATCTAACTTGCTCTTTAGCGTTTGCGTTATGCATAGCCATTCTCGTCTTGGTTATGCCCGTAAATTTGAATCATTTTGATTTTCAGCGTTATTGCCAGCAAATTATGAGAGGTGTAAAAGGTCACAGAAGAGTGAGTCGTCGAGCAAAGTTAGAGTTTAAAAGAAAATCCTGTCTACGCGAGATGCCAGAAATGATTGATATTTTGATTCTTGGACTGTCGTCAGGGCTATCTTTTGATTCGGCACTAGATTTGTATTGTTTACGAGAATCCGGCGAGCTATCAAAAGAGCTTTCAAATGCTCATATGACTTGGAAGCTTGGTGCTACTACTCGTGAAGAAGCTCTCAATCAGATGGCTGCCAGAGTGGGAGTTCCTTCACTTAAAAGCTTTGCGACTGTTGTAAATGAGGCGCTTACTTTTGGAACTCCTCTTGCAGAAATATTAGATAGACAGGCTTCAGTTCTTCGAGATGAGCAACGTTCTTTACTGGAAACGGAAATCGAAAAAATTCCAATTAAAATGCTCATCCCTCTAGGAACGCTGATTGTTCCAGCAATGTTACTTGCAATTTTAGGTCCCTTGCTTGGACCTGCATTTTCTTCTTAGGAGAAAGGAAAGACGATGATGTATTTATATCAATTTTTTAGGTATCTTCGAGACTTAAAAGAGGATGAATCCGGACAAGGAACTACAGAGTATGCAATTTTAGTTGGTGTACTTGTAGTTATTGCAATTGTCGCAATTATTGCTTTTAAGGGTAAAGTTTCTGAGCTTTGGGAAGCAATTACATCTGGAATTAATTCTCTATGAGTAAGAAAAGCACTGCCGCTTATTCTGTGTTTATTATTGCCACTGTATGTTTGCTAGCTGCTGCGTTTCTTCTCTTACCAAGAAAACAGACTGATTCATCAAATACAAACTTAGATTACGCACAAACTCAGAAATTTAGGGTAGAAAAAAGATCTGATGAACAGTCAATCTCATATGAAGCTGCAAAAGATTTGTTTGAGCAGAATTCCGTACAAAGAGATAGTAAAGAAACCATTCAAGACGAAGCACAAAGTGTTTTAGAGAGCTATCAACAAAGAGCTGATTGTGTACTTGTTTATTCCGGATATATAGATCTAGCTGGTAATGTATGGGGCTGTTTGGTTAATGGTGGAAATTGGTCGGAGCTTGTGACTATTTCTGATCAGGGAGAGATAAGGAGGGTCTCAACATGTCATATCTCTACTCAAGATGTAAAGAATCTATTAGAAGAATCAAACTAGGGGTTAAGAATACACAAGGACAAGCAACGCTTGAATATGCCTTAGTTTTATTTTCGTGCTTGATTGTCATTACGTCTCTTGGTGTGATATATCACTTTGTGCAAAATGGAGCAGTTGTTCAACTGGCTACTCAAGCTGCTTCACATACTATGCATGACTCTCTTTTAGATTTAGCAAAAGATGTTCTCTCGTTTTAAACAGAATGCTGGTCAAGCGTCAGTAGAAGCAGCACTTTTATTTCCAGTTATTCTGATGATTATTGCATTGCTTGTGGAGCCTATCTGCATTCTCTATACAAAGACAGTTATGGATGGAGCCTGTGCAGAAGGATTAAGAGTAGCAACAACGTCTTCTGATACTGAGTTAATAGAGTCCTATATCAAACGCAGACTTAAGGCTATACCGGAGATACCTCTATTCCATAAGGGTGGAGATGAGGACTGGAATATCTCTATTGATAAAAAAGAAAAAGATGTCCTGATTGAAATTACGGGTCATGTGCCAGCAATGCCGCCAATAGGCTGGTGTTTATTCCTTGCAGGGCAGACGGATGATCAAGGAATTGTTTTGAGATCTAGTTTATCTGCTAGCACGTATCCAGATTGGATTGAGGGTTCTTATGCAGATTGGATTGCCTTTTGGAAAGGACAAACATAAGAAAATAAGGCTTGGACTTTCCATGTTTATAGACGATACAGGCGGTATTACGTCGATTGCTTTTGCAAGTGCATTACTGGTGTGTTTGGCTCTTGTATTTGCGCTGGTATCAGTTGCATGGGTCTCATCGAGGGCATACAAAACTCAGTCAATAGCAGATGCGGCTTCTATGGCAGGAGAAAATGTCGTAGCTAAATACACAACTATTGCGCAGGTAATTGATGCGAGCATCTTAAGTCTTGGATTGTCGGGTTTATTGTGTGTTGGTGCTGGATTGGTGGCTTCGTGTGTTCCAGGTTTAGCATCAGCGGGCTCCAAATTGTGTGATGCGGGCTTTAAGACACTTGAAGCTCGTAAAAAATTTGCTACTTCAGCTTGTGAAGGTTTAGAAACAACTGAGAAAATGCTTCCAGTTTTTGCGGCTTTGGCAGCGAGCTCTTGTATACAAAGAAACTCTACTGATACTGGAAACTTTATAGGATCAGCACTTTTATTTCCTGCTCAATCGCAGTCTAATTTTGGACATTTAAATAGTGATGTCTCATCAGATGAATTAAAAGAGCAAAGCGAGCTATTACAGGAAATAGCAAGAAAAATTGAAGAGTTACAGAGTAAAGCAGAATCATCTAAACGGAGGGCGTGGGAGGCAGATTGTGGTGGAGGTCCGTATTCTATGCGTGAGAGAGCGGAGCATCTTGCTGGTCTTTCTGGGGATATAAATCCATCTATACCGTCACCAACTTCTTGGACATTCGGTATCGCTTTAAAGCGAGCCAGAGCATACTACAGAGCTCGATATGATCAAGAAACTGTCAATGGAAGTACCGCAGAAGAATTGCGTGATTCAGCCATACGAAAAGCTTTTTATAACTTTGCACACCAGGAACTTTCTAAAGGGTTTTATAAAGAAACAGCTGATGGTGAGGTTGATATGAATTTACCTCGATTGCCACATAACTTAGAGGAGACAAAGAAAACAGACCTGTATCTAAAACCTATTTGGCCTTGTACTTATGAAAACGGCGAGAAAACCATTCATGCCCATAAGTCCTGCCCAGGTGCAACCGGAGAAAACGCGGGATTTGCATCGTTACAAGATTTAGACTCTGGAGCGGTTCGCGAGTGTCAACATTGCCATTTTACTAGTGGCGATGTAGGAAGAGTGGCATCTGCCTCAACAAATATTGATAACGGGTTTGAGTATTACTGGAAGATCGTAGTTGAAGAGTCTGAAGTTTATGAATCTTCACGCCAACAAATAAAAGATTTACAAAAGGCGTTGTCTGAAGCTGCAGATAAATCAACAGGTTTATTTCAAAAAGCACTTGATGCTTTGAAGGTTGCTAGACCCAGATTATGTCCACCGGGTGCTTGGGGATGTATTTCATTTGTGAGGAGAGGAAGCTCATCTCCAGAATTCCAAGGAAGTTTAGGAACACTTGAGCAGTCGGTTTTTCTCCCAGAAGGATATGCAATATCTGGTGCAGTACTTGCCCCAGATAACTCATCTACAAATAATGTTCTTTCAAGCTTTTTTGACCAGGTTGAAAGGAGAGGAGATTTTATCGGACAAACTATAGATAAAGTAATGAGCTTGTGGGGATCCCTTTTAATCTCATATGGGGATGGCGTAACTTCTTGGTCTTCTAAGTTATCAGAATTTCTTGATGATATTGATGGAATAACAGGTGGAAGCGTTGGTTCCAAATTACAGAGAGCCTTAAAGCAAATAGTCGTTGATGCCGGATTAGAGCCGAGCGATTTAAGACAAATGAAGCCTGTTCTTGTTAATACAGAAAGAATTTTGAAACAAGCTGGCTTTGAGAAAGAATCAACAATTCGTGAGCTGATCCAGAAAATACCCAATACATCAGACCCGATTGCTTTAGCTCGGTCACTTGGTGCGTTTTCTCTCCAGTATTTACCTGACAAAATAACAATCGCGAAATTGGCCATTCCTGTTCTTGATATTGAGATTCCTTTAGAAATTGATGTTAAGAAAGTGTTTGGTGGCACATGAGAAAATTGAAATTTCTTTGTTGCCAGAAAGGGCAGATGTTTGTTGAGACTGCATTGGTTCTTCCGGTTGTATTAGTGGTTGCTCTAATTGCAATCAATCTATTTAAGTTTGCAGATATGTGCTCAAAGTTTGATCGTGTTGCGGCGGATCAAATTATTATTCATGGAATTTCCTCTAGTCATTCAGCAAATGAAGATGCTCCAGAAAACTTAGCTCAAAAAATAAAAACTGCTCTTAATTGTGATGACAATTGCGACATTGTTGTCTCATTGGAGGGAGAAAGTGAGGGGATTGGGAACATGGTCTCCGTTTTTCCTAAATACCAAGTAACTCTTAAGTACAAGCCTTGGCCACATACCCTGCGTCTCCCTTTAGTGTCACTAGAGTCTCCTCTATGTCTTACCCATACAACCTCAATTGTTGTTAGTCCTTATAAGTCGGGAGTTGTGATTTGAAAATGAACGTACAAGTATCGATAGAAGAAGTTCCTAATTCTGAACAGATTTTTGAATTGTTACAAGGGGGCTTTGAAAAGTTCGTTGGGCTTTTGGGTACCGAGATAACAGCTCCTCCAGTATTACTTCTGAGGTGTTCTTCAGTTCATACTTTTGGAATGACATATCCGATTGATATTGCATTTGCAGATGATCATGGAGAAATTTTAAAAATTCGGAGACGAGTACAGCCTAAACAAATTCATAGCTGCGCAGGCGCCTATTGCACATTTGAAAGACCATCAGTTGATGATTTCCCATGGTTTGAAGTGGGACAGAAAGTGCTCATTCAAGAAATAAGTACCGAGGAAAGTAATGTTGAGAGAAGGAGTCGCTATGGCTATAGAAAACTACTCCGTCAAAATTTGCCCCAGATGCGGAGAAAAGTTATTTCAGGACATGAGAATTTGTTACGGGTGCCTTCTAGACTTCAGCGGCCCAAGCTCGCTTGTATGCAATCTCGAAACATCAAGAAATAAAAGAATTGCTAGCCTTCCTTTTATAGAAACTGATGAGTATTTGCTTTCTGAGGAAGTAGGAGAGGAGTGGGATAAAGGACTGCCACCTGCTTTGTTTGAACTGGATAACTCATATTCACCAGCAGATTAATTAGTACGTGGTATCCTTTTAGGAAGAGTTGCGAAAGTAACATAAAGGAGTTTTCATGTATAAAGTTTCGCTTCGTTCTTCTAAAAAGAGCCAGTTTGTAAGGATTGCGCTTTGCGTAATGCTTTTAGCTGTTGCGTTTTTAATTGTGCCAGCTAAGGCGTTTGCACGTGACCTTTCAATTGATAGAGTAGATATCGATGCAACAGTTCAAAAAGATGGAACGATGCATGTTGTAGAAACTCGTACATTCTATTTCAGAGGAAGTTATCACGGTGTTTATTGGAATCTTCCCGTTGGAAAGAATAAATACAATGGGCAGAACGTTAAAATAAATATCACTTCAGTTACTGTTCAAGATAGTCAAGGAACACGTCAGCTTTACAGCAAAGACTCAAATGGAAATGGTGCCAACTCAGATGAGTATTATGTTTCCTCTCAGTCAAGCGATATGTTGAATTTGAAGATCTATTCAGCACATGATGATGAATCTGCGCAAATTACTATTGAATATGACATTACTAACGTTGTAACGAGCTGGTCTGATACTGCGGAATTATATTGGAAGTTTGTATCTGATGGCTGGGATTCAGAGTCTCAAAATGTAACGGCTACTATTCATCTTCCTGTTCCTTCAGGACAGTCAATTGTGGCTGGAGATACAGTTCGTGCTTGGGGACATGGTCCGCTGGACGCAAATGTAGAAATTACTAACAATGCTGTTGTCTATAAGGTCCCTGGTGTAGGAGAAGATGAGTTTGCGGAAGCTCGTATTACATTCCCAACCGATTGGGTTTCTGGGCTAGCTCCTATTCAGCAGAATAAGCTAAGTAGCATCTTGTCTGAGGAACAAGCGTGGGCGGATGAAGCAAATCACAAGCGTGAGGTTGCAAAAATTCAGGTGGCCTTTATTCTTTATGCGCCATTAGTATTTGCAGCTATCACCGTTGTAGCAGCTATTCTATTACGAATTAAATACAAAAAGGTCATGACTCCTCAATTCAATGACCTTTATTACAGAGATGTCCCATCTAATGATCACCCAGCAGTCCTTTCCATGCTTTATAACGGAGAACTAATTAAGGGAGATGCTTTAACGGCAACCCTTATGCATCTTTCTGACGCAAAATACATCAGCTTGAACAAGGCGGTTAATACAAACTTCCTTGGTATGGAGAAGTCTGATTATTGTCTTACAAAGGTTCAAGACCTTGTAGAAGGTCAGCCATCCTTCTATCCAGGCAGTACTTTGTCAAATAAGATTGATAGCATGGCAATGAGGCTAATCTTTGACAAAGCCGGAGAATCTGGAGCGGTAAATACTACTGTTACCATGAAACAAATTGGTAAATATGCCTCATCACATCCAGAAGATTTTAATAAGGCATATGAGTCATGGGAGAGTCCTATCAAACTTAGCTATGCTGCTAAGTTTGGCACAGATAAGATTCCATTCCATGGAAAAGGAATTCTTGGTGCTCTGATTGCTGTTGATGTTCTTGTTGTTGCTGCTGCTTTTTTCATGGGTGTTATGGCAGACGTTTCATTTAGCAGTCTATTACTACATTTGTTCATTCTTTTCGTTTCCGGCCTTATTGCACTTGTAAACATTGGCTCGTTTGATCTGATGAACAGAGAAGGCGTCGAGACTCTTGCTAAGACTCGTGCGTTAAGAAAGTGGCTTACTGAGTTTACCAACCTGCACGAAGCAATTCCAACCGATGTCATTCTCTGGAATAGGCTTCTGGTTATGGCAGTTGCGCTTGGTGTTGCGGATAAGGTTATCGAGCAGCTGAAAGTTGCAATGCCAGAGATGCTCAAAGATCCTCAGTTTATGCCTGTTTATAGCTGGTATTACTATGGAAATGGCATGCGAACTAATGCGATTGACAGCGTAACCAAGAGCGTTACAGCTGCTCACTCTGTCTCCACGGCAGCGCTCGCTTCTTCCAACTCAAGTTCTGGTGGCGGTTTTGGCGGCGGCTTCTCCGGCGGAGGAGGAGGCGGCTTCGGCGGTGGCGGTGGCGGCGGCGGTTTCTAACGCCATAAACGCTTCAATAAACACTGCAAGAAGCAACGTTTAAAGGTCTTAATTCTCCCCGTGAACTAACCGGGGAGAATTTCTTTTTTAGAAAATATGCGATTTTGGCATATTTGAGTTGATAGTTTTACGCTGCACTTATGGAGCAGATATCTAACAGATTAGTGGGCCAGTGCCTTCGCGATTTGCGAAAGAAGCAACGTCTTACTCAAGAGGCGGTTGCTGAGCACCTTGCTGGAGATCAAGCATTCATATCAAAAGTTGAATCAGGTGAACGTGGCGTTAAGCTCGGAGAAGTTTTTTCTTTTGCCGAAGCCTTAGGTATAGAAGCTTCCGAACTTATCGAAGCGTTGCGTACGTATCGATAGCTTTAGCTAGCTTTAGATTACTTTTTAATATAAGAAACTTTATGCAGGACGTGCTTCTTAAAAGAGGCACGTCCTTTACTGTTTATTACTTGTCTCATCTACATCAAAAGATAAAAGAAAACGGCTCAGAGATTTCTCTCTGAGCCGATTCAAGTCGTGGTGGCGGGGAAGGGAATCGAACCCCTGACACGGGGATTTTCAGTCCCCTGCTCTACCAACTGAGCTACCCAGCCATTGGTGCTTCGAAAAGCTTATTTACTATAACAGACTCAAGCGCTTCGTCAAGCGGGCAATTTATACAATCCAGAAATTTTTTCCGCCAGTGAGGTCAAATTCAACGGTCATACCTTTTATTGCAAAAAACGCCTCAATTTGCTCCTTTGTTTTCTCAAGCTCTTGACCGTCGATTTTCTCGCGCTCATCGGGTTTCTCGCTAGAGGGGAGTTCTATCCAGAGAGTTTGCTTACCACATGTGTCACGCAGGTGGATTTTACTTAAAAGCCCCTGTTGTTTGAGTCTTTCATTGAGATGAATGAGGTCAAAGAAGTTGACAACTTTTGGCATGCTAACTCGTTTCTCTAGACGCTTGCTCTTAAGCATACACGTTTGCAAATTGGTACAATAGATTGGTCTAGCTTGAACTAGGTCAGCGGTCGTTGCTGCCTCCACTGAATAAACTATTCGAGGAGAAATTATGGCCTTTACAAGAAAAGAGTTCTTGTCCCTTTCTGCTTTGGGAGCTGCAGGTACTTTGGCTGCATGTACTCCACAGGCAAGGACGTCTGAGGATACGAATCAGCCTGCATCTAACGTGGACCTTGAAGAGTTCAAGTCGCTTAAGCTGGACATGACCCAGTGGAGTTATGACGAAGACAATGACTGCTACTATCAGTTGGGCATTCAGTACTGCACTAAGCCTGCAAGCAAGTCGGTAAACACTCTCTCGGTTTTTGTGCCTGGTAAGTATTTCTCGGGAACCAAGAAGGGCTCTACCTACGAGTGCGAAGTAAGCGAAAAGGCTGTTGTGGGTAGCTTTACTGCACGTACCGCACCTATTGTTATGCCTATTAATACAGCAACGCTGTTCCCTCAGAGCGCTCCAACAAGCTACGCATACGAAGGCCTCGCACCGTACCTTGAGGCTGGCTTTGTGTACGTATACGCAGGTTTTCGCGGTAGAAGTGCCGGTTACGATTCAACTACAGGCTCGGACGAGCTTTACGCAGGCGGCTCTCCTTGGCCAGCAGTAGATTTCAAGGCAGCTATCAGGTATTTGCGCTACAACAACGAGCTGCTCCCATGCAATACATCAAAGATTTTTGTGTTTGGCTTTGCAGCTGGCGGCGGCCTCAGCGCAGTGCTTGGAACCTCGGGAGACTCTCCGCTCTATACGCCATATCTTAAGGCTGTTGGCGCTGCTACACATAGCGAGAAGGGCGAGCAGCTGTCAGACTCTATTTACGGCAGCGCTTCATGGTGTCCTGCAACTTCATACGACCTTGCAGACGCAGCGTATGAGTGGTCAGCTGGTCAGTATGCAGATGCAATAGACTCCCGTGCTGAAGGTGTATGGACCCAACCTCTCTCGCAAGATCTTGCTGGCGCATATGCTTCATTTGTCAACAACATGGATCTTCTCGACAGCAATGACAGCAAGGTCAGTCTTGATGAGACTAACTCTGGCGTTTATACCGCTGGATCATATGCAGACCTTCTTATCAACGAACTCAAGACCTCTGCGAATAACTTTGTTAGGGACAACGCATTCCCTTATACCTCTACGCCTCAGCGACTGGAAGAGCCTACGTTCCCAGGTGACCCAAATCTTGCAACAGTTCGTGGTACAGATAATGCAGCTCCTGCTACTCAGCAGGTTCAATCTACTATCTACGATACTGCTGAGCACTATTTTGGCTCTCTAAACTCAGAATCTATTTGGGTTGTATATAACCTTCGTCGTCAGAGCGTTGAGCTTGAGAACTTGAGGGGTTTCTCGCGAGCTTTAAGAGGCGCGTCGCTTCCTGTTGGAGCTTTTGATGCCCCTGATAGAAGCACCCGCGCTAACCAGCTTTTTGGTGTTGGCGAGCAAAGTACGCTGCATTTTGATGAGCAGACTGCTGACCTCATTAAAAAGAACCTTGATACTTACATGAAGCTTGCCGATTGGAAGTCCAGCTACGCTAATGATTGGACCTCTGATCTGAATAAGGCTGATACGCTGGAGAATGACATTCCAACTCGTGTTGATATGTTCAATCCACTGTACTTTACCAGCGCATCTTACAAAGGCTATCAGACAGCATCGGTTGCTCCTTATTGGCGTATTAATGAGGGCGCTCAGAATACTGATACTTCAATTTGCACCTCGTTCAATTTGGGCCTGTCTCTAAAGCATTTCTCGGGCGTGAGCAGTGTTGATTACACGCTTGTTTGGGATAAGGGCCACGTTCTTGCCGAGAGAACAGGCAATGCAACCGCCAATCTGGTTTCTTGGATTGTCACATGCGCGTCTGCTTAAAGGGGAGGTCATAGCGTGTTTCAAACAAAGAATCGCCGACTGTATGGTGCTATAGTCATCGTTGTGCTTGCGGTAGGAGCAATATTCTTCTCTCTTATGAGAGGCGCTGATAAGTCTCAGTCACAAGCAAACTCGCAATCACAGCACACGCAACAGACGCAGCAAACGCAGTCTCAGAGCTTACAAAATAAGGGCTACATTGATTCTGTAGCAGCGGATGACCCGTATGCAAAGGGCATTCACCATGTTCGTATTGTGGTAAAGGATTACGGCACTATCGAGGCAACTCTTAACGCAAACGTTGCGCCTATTACGGTCTCCAACTTTGCTCATCTTGCCGAGTCAGGCTTCTATAATGGCCTTACGTTCCATCGCATTATTGACGGCTTCATGATTCAAGGTGGAGACCCTAAGGGCAATGGCTCGGGTGGATCCGAGAATAAAATCAAGGGTGAGTTTACAAAAAACGGTGTCGAGAATAACATCTCGCATACACGTGGAACTATTTCCATGGCACGCGCCCAAGATCCAAACTCTGCAAGCTCACAGTTCTTTATCATGCAGGCAGACAACTCAACTCTGAATGGAAATTACGCTGCATTTGGCACGGTAACAAGTGGAATGGACGTTGTCGATGCAATTTGTAAAGGCGTAACCCCAATCGATTCAAATGGAACCATCCCTGCTTCAGAGCAACCAGTCATTGAGTCCATCACGATGATTGATTAGATTCCTTATATAAAATATTGTTATGTTATTGAATGACCTACGACAAGTTATAAAGTTGCAGGTCATTGGCTTAAAACACGCTTCTCATGGTATACTATTGTTATCCGAGAGGAGTGGTGTTATGCGAGCTGTTGGCGAGTTTTGCGTTCACCCAGGTCAGGGCGTATGTCTTGTTGAAAATGTAGTTTCGGAGCCTACTCCGGCCTACGTTTTGTCTCCTATTGGGCAAAAACATCCTGTTCAGATTGTATTTCCTCTTGATCAAGAATTTAGACTACGCGATCTTATGACGCGTGATGAGGCTACAAATCTTGTTGATATGTATCCTCAAATTGAACTCATTACCTTTCACATCCACAACGCCTCTCTTGAAGAATCTCACTTTAGACATGCCATCAGAGAAGGTTCTTGTAAAGATTCCATTAGTATTGCTAAAACATTTAGAGCTCGTATTGATAAGGCGCGTTCGCTCAACAAGAAACCACCTGTTTCTCATGAGAGAATTTTTAAGATGGCCAGTAATCGCGGTCTTTATGAGCTTATTACGGCACTTAATTGCACCGTTGACGAGATTCAAAAGGTGTTTAGCTCACGCTATGGCGTAGAAATTGGAAAGGCATAGAATACAATTACGAGAGTATGGTTATGGAGCTTAAGAAAAGCAAGAAAGGAGGTAGTCAATAATGCTTGAGTTTGAACTTCTCGGAATAATTGATGGCGTTGCAACATATCAATATTATCCAGATGGAGACCGAGAGCATCCTGGCATAGTTCGTTTTAACTCTGACCTTAAAATGATTGATTACACTCCATCTAAAGAAGATCCAGGCGCATACTACGCGGCAAAACTTTTTCATTGGTTTGAGCGTAGAGGCGAATTCGATGACTCAGGCTTTATTGCTTGGGGTTAACCTTCACCAACCAGCTTTTCACGAGCCACCTCTGGGTGGTTTTTGTTGCCTTGCCAAGAAGGATTACCACGACAAGTTTGAATAGTTGCTTATTCCTAAGCTAGTGCAAGAGCTGTTGTATATTCGAACTGGACAAATTAGCAGGAATTAGATGGAACGGAATATGAAAGACTGGTTGCTTCTGATGCTAGAACAGGAGATTTACCAGCTGATACTTATTCTCATGAACTTGTTAAGTCAGCAGCAAATTTTGATAAAAATGAATTAGAGAAAGTTTGAAAGCATAAGAACGGTA
>CALHDX010000115.1:0-9484 GCA_938023105.1 uncultured Atopobium sp. | reverse complement strand
AGGTGCTTGTGCTCGATGAGCCTACCAGCGGACTTGATCCCTACTATTGCTCTGAACTTAGAAAAATTATCAACGCTGTTATTGAAGATGGTTGTACCGTCATTGAGCTCACACACTCGATGGAGGATGCAGCAGAAACTGACCAGATTATCGTGCTTCATGAGGGTGACCTGGTTTTCTCAGGCTCGCCGCAACAAACATTTACTCATTTCTCAGAGGCAGAATTCCAGGAGCTTGGACTGGGCATTCCTCATGCGCTTGCTTGGGCGCAACGTCTGTCCCGCGCTACGGGAATCAACCTGGGAGAACCTTTGACTCTGTCTGATCTGGTAGATGCGGTGGTTGCCGCATTGCCGAGCAACTCTGGCAACGCGCGAGCCAGCGCCACACAGACTGATAACGCTGGACACGCCGACAACCTCTCGCAAGGAGGTTACTATGGCGCTTAAGATTTCTGTGGGCCAGTACTATCACGGGGACTCGCTCATCCATAGGCTTAATCCCAACGTTAAATGCCTGGCCGCACTCCTTCTAATGCTTGCAACATTTTTTATCCGCAACGCACCGCAGCTTGCACTGCTGGTAGTAGGCGTGCTCTGCCTGCTGGCACTCGCAAAAATCCCCGTCAAACAGGTGCTTGTGTCAATCATCCCACTTGCCTGGTTGCTCATCTTCCTCTCGCTCTTTAACCTGTTGCTTACGCGAGAAGGAACTGTGCTTGTTTCCTGGTCAATCTTTACCATCACTGATGTGGGAGCATGGAGCGCTTTTCTCTACCCCGTACGCATTTTAGCTGCAATTTTAATTGGTGCGCTGCTCCTGCTTACTACAACTCAAACTGACCTGGGCAATGCCTTTGAAGCAGCATGCTCGCCACTTTCTAAAATTGGTCTTCCTGGCAAAGAAATTGCCATGATTTTCTCGCTTATGCTGCGCTTTATTCCAACACTTGCAGGCGATGCCGTATCTATTTCCGAGGCTCAAACCGCTCGCGCAGGAGACGTTGCTTCAGGCTCACTTCCTAAAAGACTTCGCGCAACCTTCTCCATTGTGGTGGCGCTTTTAGCAAGCTCGCTCAGGCATGCCAACAACCTTTCTAAGGCACTTGATGCTCGCCACTATGTAGCAGGGGCTTCTCGCACACGTTGGCATCAGCCAACCTTTGGCGCTCGCGAGACAATTGCCTTAGGCGTAACCGTTTGTTTTATCGCCCTTATCTTTGTGCTGGCGTAAAACTTTTAACTAAATAATCTGTATTTTTAACGCTCTGTTACAACCCGTTTTTCTTTTCTCGACAACCGCCAATTTGTCCACCTAAGTAACGTACAATAAAGCCAGTAAAAGCGTTCAAGGCTTGCATTGAAAGGTGGCCCCATGGTCCTGCGCGTCTACGTCCAAAGAAAATCTGGTTTCGAGGGCGAGGCAAAAGCCCTGCTCAAAGAAGTGAAAGACCTTCTTGGTATTACCGAGTTACAACGCATTGACCTGCTTAATCGCTATGATGTTGAGGGAATTTCAGAGGAACTCTTTGAGTCCTGCATCCCCACCGTTTTCTCCGAGCCACAGTCCGATCTTGCCAGCCGTACCATGCCAGAGTTTTCTTCTGAAGGTGCGGCTGTTCATACGTTTGCTGTTGAGTTTTTGCCTGGCCAGTTTGACCAGCGCGCAGACTCCGCGGCTGAGTGTGTGCAGCTCATCAGCCAGGGAGAGCGTCCACTTGTGCGCTCCGCTCGCCTTTATGTGCTAACTGGAAACCTCACAGAGGCAGACGTTGCCGCTATCAAGAATTACCTGATCAACCCCGTTGAGGCTCGCGAGGCTTCCCTTGAGCTGCCCGAGACCCTCAAGATTTCCATTCCAGAGCCTGCTGACGTAGAGATTCTTGAGGGCTTTAATGCCCTTGACCAGGACGGCCTCAAGGAGTTCATTGCTTCTCACGGCCTTGCTATGGACCTGGCTGACCTCACCTTCTGCCAGCAGTACTTCACCACAGAGCAGCGCGATCCCACCATCACCGAGATTCGTGTCATTGATACCTACTGGTCAGACCACTGCCGCCACACCACCTTTAACACCGGAATTACCGGCGTGCAGATTGATGATGACCTGGTAAAAGCCGCGTTTGAAAAGTACCTCTCCATGCGCAAAGAGCTTGGGCGAGAAGATCGTGCCGTGTCTCTTTGGGATATGGCAACCATTGGTGCAAAGTACCTTCGCGAGAAGGGCGTCCTCACCAATCTTGATGAGTCAGAAGAGATTAATGCCTGTACCGTAAAGGTAAAGGTAGACGTTGACGGTAAAGATGAAGACTGGCTCTTCCTCTTCAAGAACGAGACTCACAACCATCCAACCGAGATTGAGCCTTTTGGTGGCGCAGCTACCTGCATCGGTGGCGCTATCCGCGACCCTCTTTCTGGCCGCAGCTACGTCTACCAGGCAATGCGCGTCACAGGCGCTGCAGATCCAACCGTTCCTGTTTCTCAGACACTTCCTGGAAAGCTTCCCCAGCGTACCATTGTTCGCACGGCAGCTGCAGGTTATTCCAGCTACGGCAACCAGATTGGCCTTGCTACAGGCCAGGTTTCTGAGCTCTACCACCCAGGGTACGTTGCAAAACGCATGGAGATTGGTGCTGTTGTAGGCGCAACTCCTCAAAGCCACGTTCGCCGCGAGCGTCCAGAAGATGGCGACATCATCGTTCTTCTCGGCGGCCGCACTGGTCGCGACGGCATTGGCGGCGCAACCGGTTCCTCCAAGGCCCACGACGCTGGCTCCATTGAGCGCGACGGTGCCGAAGTCCAGAAGGGCAACGCCCCTGTTGAGCGCAAGCTTCAGCGCCTCTTCCGCCGTGAAGACGCTTGCAAACTCATTAAGCGCTGCAACGACTTTGGTGCAGGCGGTGTCTCTGTTGCTATTGGCGAGCTCGCCGACGGCCTTGACATCAACCTGGACGCTGTCCCTAAGAAGTATGACGGCCTTGATGGCACTGAGCTGGCAATCTCCGAGTCTCAGGAGCGCATGGCTGTTGCGCTTGAGGCAAAAGACGTCGATCAGTTCTGCGCATACGCCCGCGAGGAAAACCTTGAGGCAACCATTGTGGCAACAGTCACCGAGGACCCTCGCCTGGTCATGCGCTGGCGCGGTCAAAAGATTGTCAATATTAGCCGTGCATTTCTTGCCTCAAACGGCGCACCTAAATCAATCACCGTGCGCCTGGCCAAGCCTCTTGCCTACCAGCGTACCTGGGCAGGCACAACTCTTGGCGAGAAACTCCACTCGCTGGTACGCGATCTAAACGTTGCATCCAACAAGGGTCTCTCCGAGCGCTTTGACTCTACCATTGGCGCAGGTACCGTCCTCATGCCATTCGGTGGCGCTCGCCAGCTGACCCCTGCCCTTTCTATGGTGGCTAAGCTTCCTGTTATGGGCCAGACCAACACCGTCTCGGGCATGGCTTGGGGCTTTAACCCCTACCTCATGGAGGCCGACCAGTTCCGCGGCGCATACCTCTCTGTTGTTGAGTCTGTTTCCAAACTAGTTGCCACCGGCTTTAAGTACCAGGACCTCTACCTCACCTTCCAGGAGTACTTCGAGAAGCTCGGTCAGAATCCAAACCGTTGGGGCAAGCCAGCAGCGGCCCTTCTTGGCGCACTGATGGCACAGGTCAACCTTGGTCTTGCAGCTGTCGGCGGCAAGGACTCCATGTCCGGCACCTTTGAGGATTTGGACGTTCCACCAACGCTGGTTTCGTTTGCTACCGGCCTTACCAAGGTAGACAAGATTGTCTCCAACGAGTCCAAGGGTGCAGGTCACAGGCTTATCTCCATTGTCCCGTCCTACGACGAGAGCGGCCTTCTCCCCGATAACGAGTCCCTGCTCACCGCATACAAGCTGGTCAGCACCCTGGTCCAGTCCAAGAGTGCGCTTGCCATCACCACACCAGGTTACGGCGGCGTGGCCGAGGCTCTCTTCAAGAGTTGCCTGGGCAACAAGCTGGGCGTTGAGCTGGTCCCAGAGATTTCTGCCGACGCGCTCTTCTCGCCAACCTACGGTGCCTTCATCGTTGAGCTGGCAGACGGCGTATCCGTTGACGACGTCGACGGCGTATGCGTGGCTCCTCTGGGCGTCACCACGTCCGAGTACGCTTTCAGCGCGTGTGGCGAGAAAATCGACCTCTCCGAGCTTCAGGAAGCATGGGAGCGCCCACTTGAGGAGGTCTTCCCGTACCGCGGAGGCTCCGACGAGGCTGTGGAGAAAATCAGCTTCGACGGTGCATCCACACGACACTCCTATGCTGGCCCAGCCCTTATCGCACCTGCTCGCCCACGCGTCATCATCCCCGTATTCCCAGGTAACAACTGCGAGTACGACGTTGCGCGTGCCTTTGAGCGTGCGGGCGCTGATCCAACCACGCTGGTCATTAACAATCTGACACCTCAGGACATTGTTGAGTCCGCAAATGCGCTGGCAGAGTCCATCAAGAAAAGCCAGATTGTCATGATTCCAGGCGGTTTCTCTGGCGGAGACGAGCCAGACGGATCAGCTAAGTTTATCTGCGCCCTCTTCCGCGCACCTCAGGTTACCGAGGCTGTTCGCGAGCTTCTGCAGCAGCGTGATGGCCTTATGCTGGGCATCTGCAACGGCTTCCAGGCACTCATCAAGCTGGGCCTTGTTCCTTACGGCGATATCCGACCCATGGATGACACCTGCCCAACGCTGACGTTCAACACCATCGGCCGCCACCAGAGCCAGCTTGTCCGTACCAGCGTTGCATCCACGATGTCGCCATGGCTCTCCAAGTGCGCACTTGGCGACATCCACACCATTGCAATCAGCCACGGAGAAGGTCGTTTTGTTGCCTCCGACGAGTTGCTTGAGACACTGAAGGCTAACGGCCAGATTGCAACGCAGTACGTTGACGCAACGGGTGCTCCAAGCATGGACTTCTCCGTTAACCCTAACGGCTCTGTCCTGGCTATCGAGGGCATTACCAGCCCCGATGGTCGCGTCCTGGGCAAGATGGGCCACACGGAGCGCTCCGGTGCTGGCCTCTACAAGAACATCCCTGAGCTCACTGTTGGCGACCAGTTCCAGCCTCTGATTGAGGGTGGCGTAGAGTACTTCAAGTAAGGCACGCTCGCAAGTTGCAAGCGATTTCTACCCGGTATCCATTTCGTGTGGATGCCGGGTTTCTTGTGCGGAAACGCTGCTAGTGGACGGGGCTTCTCGCCAGGCGGGCGGTGCGAGCTGAGTGTGAGCTTGCTGCAAGCCTGATTTTCTCGCCAAGTCTGAACGATTTGCCTGAAAAGAGCACCATGTCTGAGCTATTTGCCGGTTTTTCTCGCCAA
Organism: uncultured Atopobium sp.; assembly: GCA_938023105.1. Taxonomy (GTDB): domain Bacteria; phylum Actinomycetota; class Coriobacteriia; order Coriobacteriales; family Atopobiaceae; genus Lancefieldella. Next base: position 4,136 of record CALHDX010000115.1, on the reverse strand, counting down.
GTCTGAGCTGTTTTACTCAGACTTGATGCGGTTTTCAGGCTCATAACTAGAGGCAATCAAAAGATGGAGGAGAACAGCTCGGTTGCATAAAAACACACCTCGGGAGAAGCCCCCAAGGTGTGTTCGGTGTGCACTATTACCTGCTCGCAGGCTATGCTCGCGCCCGTCGCAGAGCTCGCAGCCTCGCGTCACGCTAGTCAATACGAGCGTCTACCTCAAGCCAACCAAGCTGCTCAATGTTGCCCTTGACGTGCTCGCAAGACTTGCGCCATGCCTCAATCTCGGAGTCAGAGAGCTCGGGCACAAAGACCTTCTCGACACCATTAGCGCCGATAACCGCAGGAAGTGAAGAGTAGAAGCCAGAAACGCCATACACGTCGTTGAGCAGCGTGGATACTGGCGTGATCAGCTTGGTGTCGTGGACAATAGCCTTGATGACCTCGACAGCGCCGTTTGCAATGGAGTACTCGGTACACTGCTTGCCGCTGTAAGTGACGTAACCGCCCATGCGTCCGGCCTGCTCAAGCTCTGGGAGGTCAAAGGTCTTGCCCGTCTGAGCTGCAACTTCGTCGAGGGTGAGGCAGCCAATGGAGACATGTGACCAGCAAGCAAACATGCCGTTGCCGTGCTCGCCGAGCATCCAAGCGTTAATGCAAGATGCTGGATAGCCAGTAGCGCCGGAAAGTGCGTGGCGGAGTCGAGCGGAGTCCAACGTGGTACCGGAGCCGATAACCTTATTTGGATCAGCGCCGGTCAGATACTGAAGCTCGGTGGTAACAACGTCGCAGGGGTTTGCGATGTTGACCCAAACACCATTGAAGCCAGCGTCTGCAATGCGCTTTGCAAACTTCTTGGCCTCGTCAGTGGTGACGAAGAGCTCACCATCACGACTAGCTGCTGCAGCCTCAATGTGGCCAGCAGCATTAACAATAATATCGCAGCCAGCAAGTCCCTCGTAACGGTCATCAAGCTCATAGACGCGAGCGGGGTGTGGATAAAATGGCATTGCGTCCAGCAGGTCGTTTACCTGAGCCTTGCAGAGGACCTCATTTGTGTCGCTAATGTAGAGCTCAGTTACAAGTCCCTGGTAAAGTAGGGCATTTGCAACATGTGCGCCAACATGATTAGCGCCGATAATACCAATTTTGCTGATGAGAGCCATAGTCCACCTCTTTTGTCTCGCCAAAATACTGTGCCTGATAGCCTAGCGGTTTTTTGCATAAACGGGTAACGATACAGAAAGACGAAACAGATTAGATACAACAGTCCCCTCAACGTGCCATTAAAACCTGTAAACGGTATAGTAGTAATCCAAGATTTGGAGAGGAATTATGGGATACAAGACACCAACATGCTCTATTGCGCGTAGCTGCGGAGGCTGTGAATGGCTTTCGGTCCCCTATCCTATCCAACTTAAACGCAAGCAAACGCAGGTGGAAGAACTTCTCGCCCCGCTGGCAAAAATCAATAACGTAACTATCGAGCCCATACGCGGAATGGACGAGCCTCTAGCGTATCGTCACAAGGCGGCAACGCCATTTGCACCGGGCAAGGGCCGCACGGTTCGCTCTGGTTTTTATGCAAGTGGAACGCACAAAATTATTGCATCAAAGGAATGCCTGGTAGAGGACGGTCGAGCTCGCGCTATCCTCAACGACGTGGCGTATCTTGCCAGTCAGTTCAACATCCACGCCTATCAGGAAGATCGCGGCAAGGGAGCGCTGCGTCACGGCGTGGTTCGCTGCGGATATGCCACCAACGACGTCATGCTGGTACTGGTGGTCAACGGCCAGCATCTGCCTCATGAGCAGGAGTTTATTGCCGCGCTTCGCAAGGCGCACCCTGAGCTGACCAGCATCTTCTTGAACGTCAACCAGAAGCGCACCAACGCAATCTTGGGGCGAGAAACCCGTCTGCTTTGGGGTTCAACATCTATGAGTGACAAACTTTTGGGCTGCACGTTTGAGATTGGCCCAACCAGTTTCTACCAGACCAACCCTCAACAAACTGAGGTGCTCTACCAGCTGGCCATCGACGGTGCACTTGCTGGCTCCGAGCTTGCTGACTCCGAGTCCGCTGACGCCGCGTTGCCCAGCGCCTCCACTCAGGCAGCAACTTCCGCATCGGCCAGCAACCTGCGAGTTCTTGACGCCTACTGTGGTACGGGAACCATTGGACTTTGCTTGGCTCACGCAGCTGAAGCTCAAGGCATCAGCCTCTTGCTCACTGGCGTTGACCAGGTTGAAAACAACATTCAGATGGCTCGCAGAAACGCTCGTAACAATAAGCTTGAAGCTGAGTTTATCTGCGACGATGCCACTCGCTACATGCAGGCGCTGGCAAAAGATGGTCAAAACTTTGACGTTATTATTCTTGACCCACCTCGCGCTGGTTCAACACCTGCCTTTCTTAAGGCAACAGCTCAGCTAGCCCAGAAGAAAATCGTGTACGTGAGCTGTAACGTTGTAACGCAGGCTAGGGACCTCAAAGTTCTTCTCGATAGCGGGTTTGCCATTGAACGCGTGACACCTTTCACGGAGTTTAGGAATTTTAAGGTAAGAGTTCCAACTGAAGTTACCAGCTTTCGTTCACGGTATCCATTGCGAACACAACCAAGCTCTTCTACTTGCTCAACCATTACGGTATTTACTAAGTCTTCAAGTAGTGTTCGTGCCATACCGTTAAGATCTAATTTGTGATCTTGGGTGTAGGAGAGCTCAGTTTCGTGTAGAGTTTGCATTGCGGTTATTTCCTTTCTGAATTGGTTTGGTGACTATATTTTAGGAAATAACCGCACTTCTTTTAAACACCTGAAATGCTTGCTTACACCACTTTTCGGGACACGACCAAATTAGGTCAAGTCCTCACTTTGGTGTAAATTCATTTCCTTCCCTTTATCTGCTATTTTTATGTTCAAACTCAAACGAAAAAAGGCGGTGCTTCCCATCATCACGGCGCTTCACCGTGCTATAAGATGCAGTAATGCGAACACGCAAAGCGTGTATGACAGTCGAGGAATCCTATTCATGTAAATTGTGTTGCAATATGCGACACAATAATTTATTATATGCGTATGGAGGTTGATTGATATGGCAGTTACTAAGACAGCGAATGTGAATGTGAGAATACAAGAAAATATTAAGCAGCAGGCGGAGCAGATTTTAGAAACGATTGGAATCCCTAGGGCTACTGCTATTGACATGTTTTATCGTCAAATCATTCTTAATAACGGTATTCCATTTTCGCTTACTATTCCAAAGTCGCTTCCGCCACGAGATGATATGGATGAGAAAACGTTTAACGCGTTGATGGCTAAAGGTTATGATCAGGCAGTTCGTGGTGATAGTTATCCTATAGATGATGTTTTTGAAGAGCTTGAACGAGGTCTTTAATGGATGGGTATAAGATAAAAGTTACCCGTCAGGCGAAAGAGCATCTTGCACTTATTCGAGAATATATCGCAACGGAGCTAAAAGAGCCGGAAATAGCTAAAAGAATGCTTGATCTGCTAAAAGCTAAAATGACATCTTTACAGACAAAGCCTTATCGTGTGAAGTGTATAGATGAGCAGCCGTGGGGTGAGCTTGGTTTTAGAAAAATACGCGTAAAAAATTATTACGTTTACTTTTGGGTTGATGAGAATAAAAGAGAAGTCCAAATACTCGCGGTTATTTACGTGAGAAGAGATCAGGCTACGCAACTGGAACAATTGTAATGTAACGCGCTGTCAAGCGAGTCTTAAACCTTTTAACGATAGCTTTTCCTATCGTTAAAAAGTGCACCCACTATCCATAGTGTGCACTCAAAAAAGTGTAGCTATACTAGGAGTTTTCTCAATCCACGTTAAATGGGTTGTGGTGCTTTCTCGAGCTTAGATTAAAGTCGCAAATTGAATTGAGGGGCAATACCTGAAAATCCTTCATTAGTAGCTGCAAAGCTACTAATGAAGGATAAATTTGCAGAAATAGATGCCAAGGAAACTTATAGAGCAAAATCAATTAAGGGAAATGTTTATAACTGGAATACAGTAATAGGGGATGGTTGCAGAATCATCCTCTATTTTTTGTGCAAAAACGAAGAACTTTGTATATTGCATTTTGATATTAGGCTCCTAGTATCAGTGAAGAATCACAGTT
>CALHDX010000114.1:0-33587 GCA_938023105.1 uncultured Atopobium sp. | reverse complement strand
CAAAAAGGCATTGCAAGAAAAGTCTTAAATCCAAATATTATTCCCGTGTCAGTGCCAACTACAGACTTAAGTGAGGTGACAGATGATGCAGCGTAGAAAAAGGTTTATAAAAGGTCTGTCATTATTGGTAGTTCTTGTTATTTGTGGTTTGCTGATAAATAACTGGATTTTTAAGTTGAATACTATGAGACTGCCAGAGTTAAAAAAGCAGGCAGCTCAGTATGTTGTGCAACAATATAATGCTTGTAAAAACGGTTCAAAGTCAGATTTTACTTCTGTTGATAACATTAACTTGGAAGATACAGAGATTGCTGGCCCGTTTTTGGGCGTTAGCAAAGATGGTCCAGTAATAATGAATATAACGCTCTATTGGACAATAAGTTCTCATGGAGTTCTTATTGGAACTGTTGAGCAAGATTTGGGAGTCTTTGCTATAAGCGCATTTACGGGATCTTCATCAGAACTGTGGATTCAAACAAGGAATGCTGGATTGCTGCAAGAAATGAATAAGCAAAAGCTACCGTGCTTGGTTTGGTCAGTTGCAGGAGAAAATGGATGGCCTCCAAGCTACCGATCAGATGGTTATTATGGCCGCTATAGTCCAGCTGACGGAGATTTCGAAGTTATAAAAGAAGATGCATATCACGTATCGGAAATTATTAACTTCCGATTAGGGGAAGAACACTTGGACTTTATGGCAAATCCTGAACGAATCCTGGATTTAACCAAGTAATTTTGCGGCGTTTTCGATGTTCTAAGACAAGAGTCAGTTCAATTTGGGCTGACTCTTGTTTAATCTTCACAACATATCCGTAATTTCTAAAGGCAGACGGTAGTAAAACATCGGTAAACGGTAGTTGACAATAATTACTACTTATGTAGTTAGTTAAATATTTTATATATTAAGTAAGGTAAAATAATAGTAAAGCCCGCTAACTGCGGGCCTTCTTAGCTGCTATTAAGATTTATATGCAGTAAATAATACAACAAAACACGTTTTCATATTTTGAGCAGCCAATGAGCGAGAAATTAATACCGTTGGGCGAACTGTCTTCAGAAGAAATATCTTTTCTTCATATAGTTATGTAGATGTAAGCCACACAAGTGGCATTGGTGCCACGTTGTGGCAAGGAGAGTTTTTAGAAAGAGGCAGAAATGAGCGAGTTTATTAACCGTCCACTTTCGCGTCGTGGCTTCCTTGGTGGAGCAACTGTTGCAGCTGGCCTTGGTCTCACCGCTTGCGGTGGTGGACAGCAGAAGGCAGCTGAGGCTCCATCTGGAAAGGAAGGCGGCGGCACAATTACTGCTGGTACCGCTTATTCAACCCAGAACTATGATCCATCTACTACTTCATCAGCACTTGCCCTTGGTGTTAACTGGCAGGTAGTTGAGGGTCTCTATGGTCTTAATTTCCACGACTATTCCACCTTCAATGAGCTTGCTACTGCTGATCCTAAGAAGGTTGACGATTACACCTTTGAGATTACCCTCCGTGACGGCGCAAAGTTCTCTGATGGTAACGAGGTAAAGGCAGATGACGTTGTTGAGTCCTTCAACCGTTCCGCTGCTAAGGGTAGCGTCTACGTCCCAATGCTCTCTCCAATTGCTTCCGTAGAGAAGAAGGATGACAAGACTGTCACCGTTAAGACCACTATTGCTAACTTCTCCCTCCTCAAGGAGCGCCTGTCCATTGTTCGCGTTGTTCCAGCAAGCAGCTCCCAGGATGAGATGAAGAAGCAGCCAGTTGGTTCTGGTCCATGGCAGTTTGAGTCCATCTCTGACAACACTCTTGACCTTGTTCCTAACAAAAACTACAACGGCGCAACTCCTGCTAAGGACGAGAAGCTCCACTATGACGTCCTTAAGGACCCAACCGCTCGTCTGACTGCACAGCAGGACGGAACCACCCTTGCTATGGAAATGGTTCCTGCAGACGCTGTAGACCAGCTCAAGGGCGCAGGCTGCACCGTTGACGCTGTTCAGGGCTTTGGTGTCCGCTTCGCAATGTTCAACCTTGGCAAGGCTCCTTGGGACAACGTTAAGGTTCGCCAGGCATGCCTCTATGCACTTGATACAGACAAGATGCTTGCAAACGCATTCTCTGGTCAAGCTGAGGTTGCTACCAGCTACCTTCCTTCTTCCTTTGCTAACTATCACAAGGCATCCACTGTCTATGCACACGATGTAGATAAGGCTAAGAAGCTCATTTCTGAGTCTGGCATCACTCCTGGTGATGTTGTTCTCCGCACCACCGATAACGAGCAGGTTAAGTCCATGGCAACTCAGGTCAAGAATGATCTTGACGCACTTGGCTTTAATGTAAGCATCGTTTCCGATACTTCTCCAGCAACCTATGCTGCAATTGACGCAGTTGACGGCTCTTGGGACATCCTGCTTGCCCCTGGCGATCCTTCCTGCTTCGGTGCAGACGTCGACCTGCTGCTTAACTGGTGGTATGGCGATAACGTCTGGATGACCAAGCGTTGCCCATGGAAGGAGTCCGCTGAGTGGACTAAGCTTCACGAGCTCATGAACAAGGCTCTTGGCCAGTCTGGTGCCGATCAGCAGTCCACTTGGAACGAGTGCTTCGACATCATCGCTGAGAACGTACCTCTGTACCCAGTTCTCTTTGCTAAGACTTTCACCGCTTCTTGGAGCGAGAAGCCAAACAGCAACGGCGTTGCTCTCAAGGGCTTCAAGGGCATCGGAACCACCGGCCTGTCCTTCATTGATGTCAACACAGTTACTGCTAGCTAATTTGTTGTCGTCACGCGCTTAGCATCTCATACATTGGGGCCCGAGCGTTTTACTTATAACGCTCGGGCTCTTGTTCGCAAAATTCAGTCCTGAGATGTGCAAAGTCTCATCAAATTTTATTTGTACGGTTTGTTTTAAAGAGAGAGGGGGAGATAGTGAACAACCTATTACGTCTTATCGGACGCCGTCTTATTGCGCTGCCGATTATGGCTCTAGGCGTCACCTTTCTCGTATTCTTCCTAATGTCTTTCTCGCATGTTGATCCTGCATACAATGCCTTGGGAGAGTCTGCTTCTGAAGAAGCTATCCAGCAGTATCACATTGAGAATGGCCTTGATGACCCATGGCCTGTGAGATATGTGCGCTATATCGGTGATGTTGCACATGGAAACTTGGGTACCTACGGCACTTCTCACTATTCAGTTGCTGAAAGAATTTCAAAGGCTCTGCCAGTAACTATGCAGTTGACCTTTATGGGTCTCTTTATTGGCGCAATAGTTTCGTTTACGTTGGGCGTTATTGCGGCTCTCTATAGAGATCAATGGCCCGATCAAATCATCCGCGTATTCTCAATTGCCGGTCTTGCAACGCCATCATTTTGGTTGGCAGTTCTTTTGATTCTGGTCTTTGCGTCTACGCTTAAGCTGCTACCAGCCTCTGGAGCACTACCAGATCCTACGGTAAATCTTGTCGGCTACTTTGCTCGTATGATTATGCCGGCATTTGCACTTGCGGTTCCAATGTCTGGTCAGATGACCCGTATTGTTCGTACCGCAATGGTCGAGGAGCTGGATAAGGACTACGTCCGCACTGCTCGCGGCGCCGGTATTCCAGAGAGAATCGTCATCGCAAGAAACGTACTTCGCAACGCTCTTATTACCCCTGTAACCACGCTTGGTCTGAAGATTGGTTACCTCATGGGTGGCGCCGTTGTTATTGAGGTTATTTTTAACCTTCCTGGCATGGGTACCGCAATTCTTGAGGGCATCCAGGGTAACGAGGCAATGCTTGTTCAGGGCGTTGTTGTTGTCGTTGCACTGTCCTTCATCATCATCAACATTGTTGTTGATATGTTGTACATCTTGATTAACCCACGCATTAGGACGGTGTAGTGCGATGGTACAAATTAGAAAAAAACAAGTCGAGAAGCTCGAAGAAGCTGCTGCAAAGGGTTCAACCTTTGGTGGCTTTAAGAAGATGAAGACAGCTTCCAAGATTGCTCTTGTCATTCTTGTCTTTGTTGTTCTTGCTTCTGTCTTTGCAAACTTTATTGCTCCACATAACCCACTTGAGATTTTTAACGCTCGTCAGGCTCCAGGCAATGGATTCATTTTTGGTACTGACGATAAGGGCCGCGATATTCTTTCTCGCATGCTCCATGGTGGTCAGTATTCACTGGTCATTGGTTTTGGTGCTACGGGTATGGCACTACTGTGTGGCTCAATTATTGGTGCTATTGCCGCTGTTTCTAGAAAGGCTGTCTCTGAGGTCATCATGCGTGTGCTCGACATCATCATGTCGTTCCCAGGCATTGCACTTGCAGCAGTCTTTGTTTCTATTCTTGGTAACAGCGTTCCTTCAATCATCTTTGCCATTGGCTTTATGTACACGCCACAGATTGCGCGTATTGTTCGTGCAAACATCGTAAGTGAGTACGGCGAGGATTACGTAAGGGCAACCATTGTTTCTGGCGCTCGTGCACCTTGGATTTTGTGGAAGCACGTTCTTCGTAACTGCATTGCTCCCATCATGGTCTTTACCGTTACGCTGGTAGCAGATGCAATTATCTTTGAGGCATCTTTGACCTTCATTGGTGCAGGTATTGCAGAGCCAACTCCAACATGGGGTAATATTCTGGCTGATGCTCGTGCTGGCGTTCTTGCTGGTCGTTGGTGGCAGGCATTCTTCCCAGGCCTGGCTATTATGATGACCTGCCTGGCACTGAACATCCTCTCCGAGGGTCTTACTGACGCTATGGCAGCAGCACCTGGCGCGCCTGTTGATACAGAGAACTCTGACTCCAGGCGTGCAGATGACATTCTTGCGTCTGATCCAGTTCGTGCATATGCAGAGCAGGCAGAGTCCCTTGAGCGCAGACTTAATGCACTCAAAGAGGTTGAGCTGTCCAGAACAGACAGACGTAAGCCAGACTTTGATGTTGCGCCATTGCTCAGCGTTAAAGATCTGTGCATCAGCTTTGAGTCTCATGGAGACGTTAAGGTTGTTGACCATGTAAGCTTTGATGTTCGTCCTGGTCAGTGCATGGCACTGGTCGGCGAGTCTGGCTGCGGCAAGTCAATTACCACTAAGGTCATCATGGGTCTGACTGATCCAAAGGAAACCATTACTGGTCAGGTTCTCTACAAAGACCAAGACCTCCTGAAGCTCTCCAAAGAAGAGCACCGTAAGCTGCTTGGTCACGAGCTTGCAATGGTATACCAGGATGCTCTGTCTTCGCTGAACCCTTCCATGCTTATCTCTTCTCAGATGAAGCAGCTTACCAGCAGGGGAGGCACTCGTTCCGCAGAGGAGCTTCTAGAGCTTGTAGGCCTGGATCCAAAGCGTACGCTTGAGTCTTATCCACATGAGCTTTCTGGTGGTCAGCGTCAGCGTGTTCTGATTGCTATGGCATTAACCCGCGATCCTTCACTGGTTATCTGCGACGAGCCAACAACTGCTCTGGACGTTACTGTTCAGAAGCAGGTTATCAAGCTCTTGAATGACCTCCAGCGTCGTCTTGGCTTCGCAATGATCTTTGTTAGCCACGACCTTGCACTTGTTGCAGAGGTTGCTTCTGAGATTACCGTTATGTACGCAGGTCAGGTTATTGAGCAGGCAGCTACTACTGAGCTTCTGACCAATCCTGTTCACGAGTACACCCGCGGTCTTCTCGGCTCTGTTCTTTCCATTGAGGAAGGTGCACAGGACGGTACCAGACTTCACCAGGTACCAGGTTCTGTTCCTTCTCCAGAGGACTTCCCAACAGGCGATAGGTTTGCTCCTCGTTCAAGCCACCCAGATCTGGGTCTTGAGGTTCACCCTGTTATCAAGGAGATTCCTGGTAAGCATCATCGTTTCTCCGAGCTGCCTGATGAGTATCTGAAGGAGCATGGTCTTGTGCCTTACCTTGAGCGTTCTCAAAAGGAGGTGAGGTAAATGGCTACAACATCTGAAGAACATCCAATTATCTTCCTCGATGACATTTCAGTTACGTTTAAAACACGTACGGGTTCAATCTTTAAGCCTAATAAGGTTCACGCAGTACAGAATGTTTCTCTCAAGCTTATGCCTGGTGAGACCATTGGTATTGTTGGTGAGTCTGGCTGCGGAAAGTCCACTACTGCTAATGTCATGTGTGGCCTTCAGTCACCAACGTCTGGCCATGTGTACTTCAAGGGAATGGATGTTACCAAGCGTACTCCAGAGCTTAGAAAGCAGATTGGACGCGTTGTCTCCGTTGTCTTCCAGGACCCAGCAACTGCTCTTAACCCTCGTATGATTGTTAAAGATCAGCTCATGGATCCACTGCTCGTGCACAAGGTAGGCACAGAGGCGGAGCGAGAAGCCCGTATTAATGAGCTTGTCGGTCTTGTAGGACTTCCACATTCCGCACTTCGCGCTCTTCCTGGTCAGCTCTCTGGTGGTCAGCGTCAGCGTGTTGCAATTGCACGTGCGCTTTCTCTGAACCCATCGGCAATCATTGCTGACGAGCCTACGTCCGCACTGGACGTTTCTGTTCGCGCACAGATCTTGAACCTGCTCACCGACCTCAAGTCTGAGTTGGGTCTCTCGATGATTTTTATTTCGCACGATATTCAGACTGTCCGCTATGTTTCTGACCGCATCATTGTTATGAATCACGGCCGGATCATGGAAGATGGTCCTGCTAAGCAGGTCTTTGAGCATCCAACAGACCCTTACACTAAGACGCTTTTGGGTGCTGCGCCATCTTTGCTTCATCCTAAACTGGGTGAGTAGCGCTTACGTTTTTGTTTGACTAGAGCGCAGCTTAGGCTGCGCTCTTTTAGCTTGTTAGGTGGATCGATGCACCAAGAAACGCTTGAGCTTGCAGAATTGAAGGCAGCTCATGCTTTGACGCCCTATCCTTCGGATTTTGAGGCGTTTTGGAAGGCGCGCATGGAGGAAGCAGACAACGCCCCTCTAAGCTGGCAGATTGTTCCTTCAACAGAGGTCACGTCAACTGCTTCAGCTCACTTTTTTGATCTTACATTTGTAGGCATTGATGGCGCGGAAATCTACGCAAAGTACCTGCGACCACAGACTGCCTCAGGCGTACAAACTCCGCTTGTTTTACAGTTCCATGGCTATCCAGGATCTTCTCGCAGTTGGTTTGAGCAGAGCTCATTTTTGGGCTTGGGCTGCTCGCTGATTGCGCTCGATAATCCTGGGCAGGGTGGCCATAGTTTGGATGGAAACTCGTACAAGAGCACTACCGTCTCTGGTCACTTGGTGCTCGGACTAGATGGACCTGTAGAGGACCTTTACTTTGTTCATCTGTATCAGAACATTCGCTTGCTCTGCAGAATTGTTCGCCAGCTTGAAGGAATTGATACAGATCGCGTTTTTGTAAACGGCGCCTCGCAGGGAGGCGGTATTGGTCTTGCTACCTGCGCACTCAATCAAGACCTGATTAATAGGGCAGCAATTCTTTATCCCTTCCTCACTGATTTTAGGTGTGTGTGGGAACTTAATGCTGATGAGGTTGCTTACGAGGGGATCCGCTATTATTCCCGCTGGTTTGACGCAGATGGTTCTCGCGTTGATGAGGTCTTTGCAAAGCTTGCCTACATTGATTCAGTCAATTTTGCACGTCTGGTTACCTGTCCTGTGCTTTTTGGCACCGGACTTGATGATCCGGTAGTTCCTCCCGAGGCTCAGTTTGCGGCTTACAATGCCTTGACCTGCCCAAAGAGACATCTACTGTATCCAGGCTACGCGCATGAAGAGATTGGTGATTTTGACGATAAGATCATTGATTTCTTCTGCTCAGACAAGGGAGAGCAAGCTCTTGAAAAGTTGGACTCGTCATTTCCTGCTCAGGCAGAAGGCGAGGTGAAAGCATGAGGGGCTTAACACAAAGGCTTGAAGATGCCCGTTCTTATCGCGGTGCGTGGCTTAGACCATCAAACTTTGAATCATTTTGGGAGACATCTATCGCGTTTGCACAAAATGCGCACGTAGAGAGCGCGGTTGAGCTTCCGTCCGCCACTCAGGCGGCAACGTTTAAGCGCATCACATTCATCTCAACTGACCAGACGCAGCTGCGCGCTCGCATCATTCTTCCAGCAGGTGTGTCGGTGGCAGAACCGCTAGCTGCGGCAGAGCTGTCCGCCCCAGCAGAGCTGCCCGCCTCGGCAGAGCTGTCCGCATCGGCAGAACTGCCCGCGGTGGTGCTCTTCTCCGATCTTGGTCGGGGAGTGCGTAGCTGGTTGCACCTATTGCGTTTCTCGGCGCTTGGCCTGCCTGTTGTAGCCCTAGAGGCACGTCCGTGTGAGCCTCAACTCAAAGACGCCTGGAGGGGAGCGTTGACCGCAGAGGAGCTTGCCCGCGCGCTCATCAACCCAGATGACGCCGCATCCTCCACGCTCAAGCAGCTCATCGATGACGCGCTGGTTACCACTGCGGTTGCCTCGCGCTTCCTCGGGCGCACAACCGTCACCTGGGGAGAAGGTCTAGGCGGCTCGCAGGCTTTGTTTGCAGCAGCACTTCTGCCCAAGGCAGCAATCGCTACTATGGCGCTGAACCCGCTTTTTGCTGACAACGCAACAACCCTGCGTGCGGTTGTCGGGTGTGGAGACACTCCGCAGTCAGATGCAGCTACCGACACAGTCGGTCTTCTCGACAGCGCGTGCGCGGCAGAGCTGGTGCGTGTACCTGCGCTTATCGGCACGGCTCTGCTGGACCAGAGCGCTCCAACTGAAGGAACGTTTGCGCTGTACAATCGCTTGCCAGGACAGAAGGAAATACGCGTGTACCCCAAGTATGGCCACGAGCGCATCAATCAGTTTGAGAACGAGCAAATCAACTATCTCTGCGAGGTTATATCAGGGCTTTGTCATAACTAAGCGGACTATAATTACGTAGGTTCTTTGAAGTTGCTTTTGATCAATGCTTTGGTCGGCTACTTCAGTACATTGTTGTATGAAACCAGTTGGATTTTCCAACGTGTGAAAGGATAAAGCATGTCCAGTAACGTACCATTTAGCGGTGTTGTTCCACCAGTTGTAACCCCAGATACTCCAGACCATCAGCTTGATGTTGTGTCGTTTGAGCGCTCCATTAACCGCCTTATTGAGGCGGGAGTTGATGGTCTTTTCTTCCTTGGCTCTTCCGGTGAGGTTGTTTTTGCAACTGATGAGCGTCGTGATCAGATTGTTCGCGAGGCTGTTCGCATTGTTGACCACCGCGTTCCGGTCCTTGTGGGCATCATTGATACCGAGACCGAGCGCGTCCTGGAGCACGGTCGCCGTGCCCTCGCACTGGGCGCAGATGCTCTTGTAGCAACGGCTCCTTTCTATGCACTTGGTGGCCCAGCTGATGTTGAGGAGCACTTCCGCATTCTCCACCAGGAGCTGGATGCACCTCTGTTTGCGTATGACATTCCTGTCTGCGTTCACACTAAACTTTCTTGGAAGATGCTTGCTCGCCTGGGCGCAGAGGGTGTTCTTGCAGGCGTTAAGGACTCTTCTGGCGATGACGTTTCCTTCAGGTATCTTGTTCAGGAGAACGAGAAGAACGGTCATCCTCTAACCCTTCTGACTGGTCATGAGATTGTTGTTGACGGCGCCCTTCTCTCTGGTGCAGACGGTTCTGTTCCTGGCCTTGCTAATGTTGAGCCAGAGGGCTACGTCCGCATGTGGAAGGCAGCTCAGGAAGGTAACTGGGCAGAGGTCAAGCGTGAGCAGGACCGACTTAACGAGATTTCCCACATCTTTGATGTCACTTCAGGCGTTCAGGGCTATGGTGCTGGCGTTGGCGCATTCAAGTGCGCACTTAACCTCATGGGTATCTTTGATTCTGACCAGATGCCTCGCCCTGTTAAGCCACTTGATGGCCAGAACCGTGAGGCAATCAAGCAGGTTCTTATTGCAAACGGCCTTCTCTAAACAAGAGGGGATACCATGGACTCTAAGTCTTTTTCTCCAACACATGTTTGTGCTGTTGATATTGGCGGCACAAAAATTGCCTGCGGCATAGTCACCCTTAACGGCACTGATGCTCCAAACGTACAGTCCGTAAAGAAGGTCCCTACCAACGCAAAAGAGGGTGGCAAGCAGGTTCTTGCCACCGTTCTCCAGGCAATTAGAGAGGCTCTTGCTCGTGCAGAAGAGCTGGGCCTTACTATCTCTGGCGTGGGCATTTCTTCTGCTGGTGTTGTTGACCCTCGTACGGGCGACATCACTTACGCAAATGAGCTTATGCCTGGCTGGGGCGGAACCGCTCTTGGCTCTGCAGTTACCAGTGAGTTTGGCCTTCCGTGCAGCGTTCTTAATGACGTTCATGCTCACGCTCTGGGCGAGGCTCGTCACGGTGCTGGCCACGGCAAAGATAGCGTTTTAACCGTAGCAGTTGGCACGGGCATTGGTGGCGCTTTTGTGAACCACGGCATTTTGATGCTGGGTGCTCACGACGAGGCTGGTCACATTGGTCACGTTGCAACTCCAGCGGCTGCAGGGGTTGATTGCCCCTGTGGTGGAACTTCTCACCTTGAGCCTGTTTCCGCAGGTCCTGGCATTATTCGCGAGTACGTCCGCCTTGGTGGCTCCGACACGCTTGAAGACGGTTCTGCTCTTGATGGCGCTGAGATTGACCGCAGGGCTCTTGCTGGCGAGAAGATCGCGCAGGCTGCAGAGGAGCGCTCGGGCCGCGCACTTGGCGAGGTTCTGGGTAGCATGTGCAACATGCTTGATCCTTCTGTCATCATTCTGTCTGGCTCTGTTGCAGAGTGTGGCAAGTACTGGCACGAGGCGCTTGCATCTGCATTTAAGCTGCAGGCAATGCCTCCTGTTCAGGCAACGCCCATTGTTAAGGGTACGCTTGGTGGAGAAGCCCCACTGATTGGCGCAGCAGAAAACCTTGTTCTACCTGGCTATTTAGAGACACGTCTTTAGGAAAAAGCACATCAGCAGGTTAATTCTTTGCTGATCAGACACGCCGCAAAGACACATATCTTTTAATGTACGTACATTCTTGTGAGGAGAATACCGTGGCACATTCAGAGCTTGTTGAGTCACTTAAAGGAAAACTCATCGTTAGCGTCCAGGCGTATCCTGGTGAGCCTATGAGGCATCCAGAGACCATGGCTCAGATTGCACGCGCTTGTGAGCTTGGCGGTGCTGCAGCTATTAGGTGCCAGGGTTTGTCTGACATCTCTGCCATTAAAGGCAGAGTTGAAATTCCTGTTATTGGCCTCTGGAAAGAGGGTCACGAAGGCGTCTACATTACTCCTACGCTTCGTCATGCGCGTGCTTGTATTCACGCTGGCGCAGATGTTGTTGCCCTGGATGCAACAGACCGTCCAAGGCCAGATGGTAGAACCTTTGAAGAGACCGTTGCGGCACTTCGTGCAGAGTCTGACGTGCTAATCATGGCTGACTGCATGACTATGGATGACATTCGTCGCGCTGTTGCCGCTGGTTGTGACCTCGTTTCAACTACGCTCTCTCACAACAAGGCCGCTATTGATACAACGCTTGATGATGGCCCTGATATTGCCCTTCTCCAGCAGGCAACTACTGAATTCCCAGGTATTGCCATTATTTGCGAGGGCCACGTCCACACACCACAAGACGCAAAAGATGCTCTTGATGCAGGCGCTTGGGCGGTTGTTTCAGGTACAGCCATTACACATCCAACTTCAATTACCTCTTGGTTTGCTGCAGCACTTGAGGATTAACGCTTGGAGCGGTAAGGTTTTCTCGTCACGTATTTAAGGAGCGCCTGTGAAGAAAAACGATCCTACACCTTCAGTTATTCCCGACATTGTCATTATTACGGGTATGTCTGGATCGGGTCGCACACAGGCGCTTCACGTGTTTGAGGACATGGGTTATTTCTGTATCGATAACCTGCCACCAGCTCTTATTTTGCAGCTTTCTAACCTTGTAGGCATTAACACGGGTGTTGGTCGCCACTTGGCTGTTACCTGCGATTTGCGTTCGCAAGGTCTTTTTGATGACATCTCTGAAGCTCTGAAGTCTCTTGCAGATCACGAGCTCACCTACAAGATTGTCTATCTGGACTCCTCAGACGAAGTACTTATGCGTCGCTATAGCGAGAATCGCCGTCGTCATCCTTTAGCGCAGGAGGGAGAAAATCTCTCATCTGCAATTTCTAGGGAGCGCGCACAGCTACAGGACATAAAAGCGCTAGCAGATGTTGTCCTAGATACCTCGTCTATGCGTACTAATACGCTAAAAAGTCGTCTTCGTCGCGCATTTTCAGAGCTTGCTGAACAGCAGCTTATGGATGTTAGCGTGTTTTCCTTTGGTTTCAAAAATGGTTTGCCCGTTGAGGCTGACCTTATGATTGACGTGCGATTCCTGCCTAATCCTTACTATGATTCAGAGCTCAGGCCACTTACCGGTCTTGATGAGCCAGTAGCTCAGTTTGTCCTTGAGCACGGCACTACTAAGAAATTCCTTAAGTCTTGGTTTGAGTTGCTTGATGTAGTAATGCCTGGTTATGTACAGGAAGGCAAAAGCTTGCTCTCTATTGCGGTAGGTTGCACAGGTGGCCAGCATAGAAGCGTTGCAATCGCACGTGCTACGGCAGAGCATCTTACCAGCCAGGGCTATCGCGTAACGCTTTTCCATCGCGATCTTGATGCGGCTCAGAAGAAGTCTCAGCAGGCTGAGTAGAAGTTAGTCTGTCATGTCCTATACTGCCTTGGTAAAAAATGAGCTGGTCAGCGTACCAGAAATTCAGACGGACTGTGAATTAGCCCAGCTTTCTGCGCTTATTCGTGTCTCAGGCACGTTATCGATGCACGGTCCTGGCAAATTTGCCGTTCGCATTGTTACTGAGACTGGCACGGTTGCCCGAACAGTTATTAGTTCTTCTCGCCGTCTGTTTGATCTGGGTACTTCCGTTGAGTACCGCCGCTCTATCATGCATAAAAAACGCAACTATTTGCTTGAGATTTCTAACCAGGATTCGCTTGCAGAAGCGCTTTCCGCTCTTGGCATTTATATACCGGGAGAAGGCCTGGTAAGTGGTATTCCTAAAAGCGTTATCCGCACCAAGCAGGCGCAGCGAGCTTTTTTGCGCGGAGCGTTTATGGCGGGTGGATTTTTGGCCGATCCCTTAAAAGATTTTCACCTAGAGATTGCTGTCTCGGGAGAAAGATTTGCCACTGAGCTGGTAAAACTTATGGGATCCATTGGTGTAAAGGCACGCCTTAATCATCGTAACCGCCATACCAATGCGCTCATGCGTACCAGAGAAATTTATGCTGTCTACCTTAAGAGCTCTGACGATATCATCAAGTTTTTGCGAGAGATTGGTGCGCCAACTATGGCGCGTGCTATCGCGTTTACGCGTGTGCAAAAGCATTATCGCAACAACGTAAACCGAGTTGTTAACGCAGAGATGGCAAATCAAACGCGGTCTTCAAATGCAGCAGCAGACCAGTTAGCGCTCATAGAAAAGGCCGAGAAACTCGTTGGACTCAGAGCCCTGCCGCCAGCGGTCAGAGATTTTTGTCTTGCGAGAAAAGATAACCCTGAGCTGTCATTATCAGCACTAGGGGAGTCGTTTGTACCACCCGTATCCAAGTCCGCTATGTATCACCGATTGCTTCGTTTGGAAAAAATCGTTCAGGATTTAGAAAAAGATGCATAAGTTATCGGCGAGTGCGGTAAAATACTCGGTGTACGGTTTAAATGTTAATGAATCCGGAGAATGGCTCTGGGTCACCGAAAGGAGCATTACGTATGGCAGTAAAGGTTGCTATTAACGGTTTTGGCCGCATTGGTCGCCTTGCATTTAGGCAGATGTTTGGTCACGAGGGTTCCGAGATTGTTGCAATCAACGACCTTACTTCTCCAGAGATGCTTGCATATCTTCTGAAGTATGACTCTACTCAGGGCAACTATTCCCGCGATCACAAGGTAGAGGCAACTGACCACTCCATCATCGTTGACGGTCACGAGATTGTTATTTATAAGGAGGCAGACGCTAACAACCTGCCTTGGGGCGATCTCAACGTTGACGTTGTTCTTGAGTGCACTGGTTTCTACACTTCTAAGGACAAGGCACAGGCTCACATCAACGCTGGTGCTAAGAAGGTTGTCATTTCTGCTCCTGCAGGCAATGACCTCCCAACCATTGTCTTCAACGTTAACCACGAGACCCTCACTGCAGATGACAACATCATCTCCGCAGCTTCCTGCACCACCAACTGCCTTGCTCCTATGGCAAAGGGTCTTAACGACTTCGCAACTATCAAGTCCGGTATCATGACCACCATTCACGCATACACTGGTGATCAGATGATCCTCGACGGCCCACAGCGCAAGGGTAACTTCCGTCGTTCCCGTGCTGGTGCAGAGAACATCGTTCCTAACTCCACCGGTGCTGCAAAGGCTATCGGCCTTGTTCTTCCTGAGCTCAACGGCAAGCTCATTGGTGCTGCTCAGCGCGTTCCTACGCCAACTGGCTCCCTCACCAACCTCTATGCTGTTGTTGACAAGAAGGTCACCGTTGACGAGGTCAACGCTGCAATGAAGGCATATGCAGAGACCATCCCAGAGACCTTTGGTTACAACGAGGATGACATCGTTTCCCGCGATATCGTCGGCGAGACCCACGGCTCCATCTTCGACGCAACTCAGACCATGTGCTCTGACCTTGGCGATGGCACCACTCTTGTTCAGGTTACCTCTTGGTACGACAACGAGAACTCCTACACTTCTCAGATGGTCCGCACCATCAAGTACTTCGAGAAGTTCGTTGCTTAAGTTCTAGTTACATAGACGCCTTGGGCGCGGTCGCAGCATCTGCCGCGATCGCGCCTTCTTTTGTTGGAAACGTATTTAAAGGAGTGACATGGCTTTTACAAAGAAGACTGTCCGCGATGCAGATGTTGACGGTAAGCGCGTTCTTATGCGCGTTGACTTCAACGTGCCTCTAAAGGACGGCGTTGTTACTGACGACACCCGCGTTCGCGCTGCACTTCCAACCATCCAGTATCTTCTCGACCACAACGCAAAGGTCATCCTGATGAGCCACCTTGGCCGTCCAGATGGCACTGGCTTCCAGCCAGAGCTCTCCCTGCGTCCAGCTGCAGAGAAGCTTGCTGAGCTTCTTGGCCGCGAGGTTAAGTTTGTTGAGGACACGTATGGCGAGAAGGCCCGTGAGGCTGTAGACGCACTTAAGGACGGCGAGGTTCTTGTTCTTGAGAACGTCCGTTTTGACAAGCGTGAGAAGAAGAACGATCCAGAGATTGCAAAGACCCTTGCATCTTATGGTGACATCTTTGTTCTTGATGCCTTTGGTACCGCTCACCGTGCACAGGGCTCCGTTGTTGGACCAGCAGCTTACCTTCCTGCATATGCTGGCTTCCTGCTTGAGAAAGAGGTTGACACTCTTACCTCTATCTTCTCTAACCCAGAGCGCCCACTTGTAGCTATCGTTGGTGGCTCCAAGGTTTCTTCTAAGATTGGTGTTCTTGATCACCTTATCGACTCCGCTGATACCCTCATCATTGGTGGCGGTATGGCATACACCTTCTTCCTGGCAAAGGGTTATACCGTTGGTACTTCTCTTCAGGAGCCAGACTGGATTGAGCGCGCAGGTGAGATGCTCAAGAAGGCTGAGGAGAAGGGCGTTAAGATTCTGCTTCCTGTTGACAACGTTGTTACCGATCACTTTGGTGAGGACGCTGTTGGTGAGGTAGTTCCTTCCGATCAGATTCCTGCAGATCGCATGGGTATGGACATTGGTCCTAAGACTGTTGAGCTTTATTCTGAGGCTATCAAGGGCGCAAAGACCGTCTTCTGGAATGGTCCTATGGGCGTCTTTGAGTTTGACCAGTTTGCAAAGGGCACCGAGGCTGTTGCTCGTGCTGTTGCAGATGCTGATTGCACCTCTATCATCGGCGGCGGCGATTCCGTTGCAGCAGTTAACAAGTTCCACCTTGCTGACAAGATGAGCTGGATTTCCACTGGCGGCGGCGCTTCCATGGAGCTCGTTGAGGGTAAGGCACTTCCAGGAGTGGAGGCGCTTCTCGATGCGTAATCGTATGATCGCAGGTAACTGGAAGATGAATGAAACTTTCGCTGAGGGCGTTGAACTTGCTCAGGGAATTGTTGATCAGCTTGCTTCCGGTACCGGAAACGTTGATGTTGTTATTGCTCCACCTCTTGTAGACCTTAAGGGTGTCTCTGAGGTTCTTACTCAGGCCAACTCTTCTGTTGCTCTCTCTGCACAGAATGTGTATTGGGAGGAGTCTGGTGCCTTTACTGGTGAGACCTCTCCAGCAATGCTGACCTCTGTTGGTGCAACTTACTGCATCATTGGTCACTCCGAGCGTCGTGGCTACTTTGGCGAGACCGACGAGGACATTAACCGCAAGGCAAAGGCACTGATGGCTCATGACATCGTTCCTATTTCTTGCTGCGGCGAGTCTCTTGAGGTTCGTAACGCCGGAACTCACGTTCAGTTTGTTGTTGACCAGATTAAGGCAGATACCAAGGGTCTAGAGATTACAGATCCTTCTAAGTACGTTATTGCTTACGAGCCAATCTGGGCAATTGGTACTGGTATGACTGCAACTGCTGATGACGCACAGGAAGTCTGCGGCGCAATCCGTAAGACCCTGGTAGAGATCTTTGGCGCAGAAATTGCAGACGGTATCCGTATTCTTTACGGTGGCTCTGCTAAGCCAGAGAACGTTGGAGGCTTCCTCGAGAAAGAGGACGTCGACGGCGCACTTGTTGGCGGTGCTTCTCTCAAGGCTGATTCATTCGTTGCAATGGTAAAGAGCGCAATGAACTAAACTCTGGACAAGCTCCTTACCACCAGTGAGGCGCTTGGCTCATTTGTTAAGTTCTTGTTTGTTTTGCAACTTGGCACACGTCATTCCCAAAGGGGAGTGGCGTGTGCTATTCTTTTCTGTTGTACGTGAAAATAACTAGGGCTGGATCTTCTCGCCAGCAAGAGGGGGAACCTCGTGGGCGTTCTGAATACAATTCTTTTAGTGCTGTTTGTACTTTCTGGCATTTTGACGGTGCTGCTTGTTTTAGCACACTCCGGAAAGGGCACCGGCGTTTCTGACATGATTGCTGCATCTATGTATAACGCAAGCGCTGGTTCAGGCATTATGGAGAAGAACCTTGATCGCCTTACCATCATCACTACAACCATCTTTTTGGTCTGCGCTATTGTGATGGCTCTCACATTCCCTGTTGGCGCTATTGGCTAAGCAGCTCCTTTAACTTTTGATTTATCTGCCGAGAAGCCCGAGTTTCTCGGCATTTTTTATTCGTAGCCTGCGGTGCATGTGAAAATTTGCTGTTGGGAATAACGGCAAAATGGTTGGACGCGAAAGATAGTAGTTTTCTTTTACTTCTTAACAGAATTTTCAATAACGTTTCTCATATGTAAACAAATTTGATTGTGACCTGCACGCTGGATTCAAACAGTCATTATATGTGGTTACGTTTTACTGGGATTGGTATGCATAATCTTGGATATCTAAGAGATATTTTTTGGGTTAAGCAGCTTATCCATGGTAAAATTGTACCTTGCTGTGTATTCACGGCATGTTTGTTGTAGGAATGCTAGGTTGCCATACCGAGAAAACCTCGCTTATCAGGTGGATAAGCGCAAGGCGGTGAGGAGAGTCAATGGCACGGTTTGTTTGGTACGTTACAAAGAGGATTTTGAGCTACATTGTGATGATTTTTGTTGCAACTTCACTCACATTCTTCCTCGCATCATCGTTTATGAATCCACGCTCCAACTTTGAGCAGCGTACTCCACGTCCTCCACAGGAGTCTATTGAGGAAAACCTGTATAGGACTAATCTGAATGATAAGACTCCAGTTATTGAGCGTTATCAGGTCTGGATTACCAATCTGCTTACCAAGTTTGATTTTGGTATGACTCCAACAGGTGATAGTGTTAACCGTGAGATGAGCTCTAGGTTCATGTCTTCTATTCTGCTTATGACTCCAGCAACTATTTTGTCAGTTGTTATTGGTGTTAGCCTGGGCGTTTATACTGCCCAGCGCCAGTATCAGTGGCAGGACCGCTTCTTAAGTGGTGTTGCTTCGGTTCTGCTTGTTATCCCAACTGTTGTTATGGCAATCTTGATTGTTTTTGCAGCAATCGAGATTAACGCACGTGCCGGTTCTCGTATTTTCTACGTTACCGATCTTTCTAGTGGAGATACCGGAAACTTCTTCACTTGGCTTATTGACTTCCTACAGCACATTATTCTTCCAACCATTGTTCTTACTATCGTAAGTTCCGTTGGTTACCACCTCTCTCAGCGTACCTACCTACTTGACGAGATGCACGCAGATTATGTTCGTACTGCTCGCGCCAAGGGCCTCACTCGTAAGAAGGCAATTCGTAAGCACGCTCTTCGCGTTTCTTTGATTCCAACCGCTGTTTCAGTTGCTTTCTCTCTTGCAGGTATCTTCACAGGTGCTGTTATGACCGAGAAGGTCTTTGCAATTCACGGTCTTGGTGAGTACTTCATTAACTGTATTAACAACAACAATATTCACGGTGCAGTTGCAGTTGCAGCTTTCTCTGGCGCAATGACTCTTGTTGGCGCTCTTCTGGCTGACCTCTTTGCTGCTGCTCTTGATCCACGAATTAAGATGAGCTAAGGAGGCGGACATGTCTAAAGAAGAGCTTCAGAATAAAGACGAGAAAAACGTCTCCATTGATGCAGGTCTTACTAATGCTGAACGTGAGCTTCAGGCAGATGCTAAGTCTGACAACAAAGAAGTTAAAAGAATTAGCTATGCTGGCCTGATTGCAAGGCGTTTCTTCCGCCAGCGTTCTGCAGTAATCGGTTTGATTATTCTTGGAATTATGGTTCTTATTGCAGTTTTTGGACCATATGCCACACCATTTAATTACACAGATGCTGACTTTACTGCAATTAACATGGCTCCTAATGCAAAGCATTGGTTTGGTACTGATGGTGCTGGTATTGACCTGTATGCCTGTGTTGTCCACGGTCTTGGCCGTTCTTTGACCATTGGTATCAGCTATGCAATCTTGACCACTATCATTTCTGCAATTATTGGTACTGCCATTGCTTATGTCCGCGGCATTCCAGAGAAGATTGGTATGTGGCTTCTTGATATGCTCATGGTCATCCCTAGCTTCTTGCTGGTTGCTATGATTGTTCGTGCAGCAGGCGGTGAGTCTGGTTGGCTCATGCTTATCTTTGGTCTAACTGCTTTTGGTTGGATTGGTCGCGCACGTACTATCCGTACCATGGCTCTGTCTTTGCGTGAGAGAGATTACGTCAAGGCCGCTAAGTACATGGGTGTTTCACCATTTACCATCATTGTTCGTCACCTTATTCCAAATCTTGGCTCAATTCTTATTATTGATTTGGTCTTAGCTGTTATTGGTGGCATTAACTCTGAGACTGCATTCAGCTTCTTGGGTCTTGGTATCAAGGCACCAGATACCTCTCTTGGTTATCTCTTAAGTGCTGGTTCTTCTGCAATGCTTACTACTCCATGGATGATTCTGATTCCATCGGCATTTCTGATTGTTGTTTGTGTTGGCCTGCAGCTCATCGGCGACGGCCTTCGCGATGCCTTTGACCCTTATTCACGCGCTGCTGGTAGCGTTAAAGATCAGGAAGAGGATTCTTCCATGGATGACGCTCAGCTCGGTGATCTTGAGGGAAGCATCGTTTCTGAAGAAACTACGGAGCGTGCATAATGTCTGACACTACTACTACTTCAACAAAGCAGGGAAGTGTAGAGATGGATGATGTCCTTCGCTACGAGCTGCTTGAATCAAACGGTCCAAAGGGTGCTCCAACAGGAGATCCAGTTCTTTCCGTTCGTGATCTCAAGGTATCCTTTAATACTGAGGCTGGTCGTGTAGACGCAGTTCGCGGTGTTAATTTTGACCTCTGGGGTGGCCGCACCCTTGGTATCGTAGGCGAGTCCGGCTCTGGTAAGTCAGTAACCGCCCTGTCTCTTATTGGTCTTCTTGATGACAATGCTCACGTCACCGGCTCTATTAAGCTTGGTAATGAGGAGCTCATTGGTAAGACCGATGAAGAGATGTCAAAGCTTCGTGGTACTAAGATTTCTATGATCTTCCAGGATCCACTGTCTGCTTTGACTCCAATGTTCTCTATTGGAGACCAGCTTGCAGAAGCTCTGCTTACTCATAATCCTCACATGAGCAAGGCAGACGTTCGTAAGCGTTGTATTGAGCTTCTCTCCATTGTTGGTATTACTGATCCAGAGAATCGTCTGGATTCTTTCCCACATGAGTTCTCTGGTGGTATGCGCCAGCGTGTTGTCATTGCAATTGCTATTGCAAACAACCCTGACATCATCATCGCAGACGAGCCAACCACCGCTCTTGACGTAACTATTCAGGCTCAGATTCTTGACGTCTTGAAGGTTGCACAGAAAGAGACTGGCGCAGCAGTTGTTCTGATTACTCACGACCTTGGTGTTGTTGCAGGTACCGCTGATGACATTATGGTTATGTATGCAGGCCGTGGCGTAGAGCGCGCAAGTGTTGATACACTTTTTGCTGAGCCAAGGCATCCTTATACCATGGGTCTTCTGGGTGCTGTTCCAAAACCTCACCTTCAGGCAGAGCACAGGCTTGTTCCTATTAAGGGTAATCCACCATCACTTGCTGCCATTCCAACTGGTTGTCCTTTTAACCCACGTTGTCCTATGGCTACCGAGGAATGCTCCAAGAAAGAGCCAGTGCTGCTTCCTGCAAATGCTGCCGAGGGTCACTTGGCATCTTGCCACCACCTTCAGGAGATTTGCGAGAAGAACCTCACGTATGCTGAGGTGTATCCAGACTTTGAGCCAATCCTTCCAAAGTGGGTTGATGTTCCTCGTAACGAGCGTCCTGTTGTACTTAAGGTTGAGAATCTTACCAAGACTTTCCCTGTTCAGGGTAAGGGCTTTATTAGGCGCAGCAAGGGCACTATGACTGCTGTGGACCGTGCAAGCTTTGAGATCCATGAGGGAGAAACCCTTGCACTGGTTGGTGAGTCTGGTTCTGGTAAATCAACAACTCTGATGCAGATTATGGATCTGCTGAAGCCTGAGGATGGTCGTATTACAGTCCTTGGCAAAGATGTTGCTGAGCTTAAGAATGCTGCACAGCGTAGAGAGCTTCGTAAAGATCTTCAGGTTATCTTCCAGGATCCAATGAGTTCTCTGGACCCACGTATGCCTGTCTATGACGTTTTGGCTGAGCCACTTCAGGCACAGGGTTGGAACAAAGAGGATATTAATACTCGTATTGGCGAGCTTATGCGTCTGGTTGGTATCAACCCAGACTATGTTGACCGCTTCCCATCCCAGTTCTCTGGTGGTCAGCGTCAGCGTATTGCTATTGCTCGTGCTCTTGCAACAAGTCCAAAGATTCTTCTGTTGGATGAGCCAATTGCATCTCTGGACGTTTCCATTCAGGCAGGTATTATTAACCTCCTTGAGGATCTTCAGGTTCAGTTGAAGATTTCTTATCTCTTTGTTGCTCACGATCTTGCTGTTATTCGTCACATTTCTGACACGGTTGCTGTTATGCACCTGGGCAAGATTGTTGAGTACGGTGAGACTGAAGACGTCTTTACTAACCCACAAGATCCTTACACTAAGGCGCTTCTCTCGGCTATTCCAATTCCTGATCCAAAGATTGAGCGTACCCGTGAGCGCATGATTTACCAGGATGGTAAGCTGGTTCCTGCAACCCACATCTCTAACGAGTAACAAAGATTCAATAAATTTTCTGAAAACCCGCACTTAAAACTAGGTGCGGGTTTTCTTTGTTACAAATAGTGAACCAGGTTGTTACGGGAATGTTTCTGCTATGGAGTATTTTCAGGCAATTTCGTATAGTTAAGTGAATATCTGTAGGCCTTTAACGAAATGGGTGATCATATGGCTGACAGTTTTTCCCGTCGTTCGTTCTTTGCTCTGACTGGAATCACCGCCGCAGGCCTTGGCCTTGCTGGTTGTGCTCCATCAAATCCTCAGAGCAGCTCTTCCAATACTGGAACTGAGCCACAGGACGGCTCCCCTGCAAACACTCCTCTGGATCAGCTTCCACTTCCAGAGAAGGGCAAGACGTACAACAATCCTAAGTCTCGTGATGAGGTTAAGGATGGCGGTACTCTGACCCAGCCAATCAACGAGATTGGTCCACAGTGGAATTACTACCAACTTGCTGGTAATACCTCTTACATGAACATCCTTCACGGTCTTATCAACCCTCGTGACCTGTTCCTTAACAATGCTGATGGTGATAAGTTTGAGCCAAACAAGGATTACATCAAGGAATTTAAGGTAGAGGAGAAGGACGGCAAGCAGGTTGCTACCCTGACCTTCACTGATCAGGCTACCTTCAACGATGGTACCGCTATTGATTGGACCGCAATTCAGACCGCATTCATCACTATGAGTGGTCAGAATAAAAAGTTTGCGGTTTCTTCAACTGATGGTTATAACAAGTATGAGTCTGTTGAGCAGGGCGATACTGCTAAGACTGCTGTTATTACCATGAAGGAAGCAGTCTATCCAATCGAGAGCATCTTGAGCTATGCTCTGCACCCAAAGCTTCAGGATCCAGACTTCTTCAACAATGGCTACAACAATGAGCCACACAACGAGCTTGGTTCTGGTCCTTATATTGTTGATTCTTTCGATGACTCTGCTGTAACCTTCAAGCCAAATCCAAAGTGGTGGGGTGACGCTCCTAAGCTTGATACCCTTGTCTACAAGCAGATGGATACCCAGGCTTCCATTAACGCATTCAAGAACGAAGAGACTGACACTACTGGTTCTTCCGTATCTGGTTCCGCTGAGCTTCTCTCTAACTTCACCGGTCTTGGTGATAAGGCTCAGATTCGCCGTGGTCTTAGTATGTCCATTGCTGTTATTGAGATTAACTCTACGCGTGGCGTTCTTCAGGACGTTGCAGTTCGTAAGGCATTCTGTCAGGTTGTTGATCCAGCAACCATTGTTTCCATTGTCTTCCAGGGTGTTAACTGGAAAGAGGACGCACCAGGTTCTATGCTTTGGCCATACTGGGCAGCTGGCTATGACAACAACCTTCCAGACGATCTCAAGAACCTCAAGTCTGTTGACGAGCGCAAGGCTGCTGCTAAGAAGACCCTTGAGGATGCAGGCTACAAGCTCAACGGTGATTACTACGAGAAGGACGGTCAGCAGGTAACCTTCGCTTACACTTTGTTCGGTGATGGTACTACTGTTAAGAACCGTGCTGCTGCAATCCAGAAGATGTGCAAGGATGCTGGTATTAACCTCACTCTTGATTCTCACCCATCTTCTGAGTTCTCTGATGTTCTTACCTCTGGCTCTTGGGATGTCTGCCTCTTTGGTTGGGTTGGCTCTTCAACTTCTTACAACAACGGTGGTCAGCTCTATGGTTCTGAGTCTGGATCCAACTTTGGTCAGCAGGGCTCCGCAGAGACCGATGAGATGTTTGCAAAGGTTGTCTCTACCAAGGACTTTGATGAGCGTATGAAGCTTATGAATGATGCTGAGAAGAAGATGATGCAGACTTATGCATATCTTCCTGTCTACACTGGTCCAGACTGCTACGTTGTTAAGAAGGGTCTTGCTAACTTTGGTCCTGCACTCTTCCAGAGCGTACCTGCAACCATTGTTGGCTGGCAGAAGTAAGTAAGGGACAGGGCGATCTTCTCGCAAAGTTCTTTTGAGAAAAAGTTTTAAATTTTCTCAGTAAAGTTGCCAGAAGATGTGTTAGTATATCCCTCGCTGCAAAGCAAGTCGGAGTGGCGGAATTGGCAGACGCGCTAGCTTGAGGTGCTAGTGACCTACTAACGGTTGTGCGGGTTCAAGTCCCGCCTCCGACACCACGGAATTTCGGCGGATCTCTTCGGAGGTCCGCCTTTTTCGTATACTTAGGCAATGTGATTTGTTTTTAGGCCTTGCTGGTAAGGAGTGACTGTGGCAGATAACAAGCTGAGCGTTCGCCGTGTTGAGGGAGTTGTCGACGGAACCGTTGCTGCAACTCTGTCTCAGTTGCTACGCCTGACCAGCGATGCAGTCATTGTTTTTAATATGGAGGGCACGGTTCTTCTCGCCAATGAGGAGGCCGAAAGCCTATTTGCTAAGGAAGACGGCACCATTGCCGGCCTGGATGTTCGCTTTTTGTTTACCCCTGCAAATCAAGAAAACTTGCAGAAGCCGTTCTTTGTAGAGTCGTTGCCGTTTGCGATTGATGGCTCCACTTCCATGGTGGCCGCTCCTGCGCAAGATGGCGTTTCGCAGGTTTTGAGTGTACGTGCGGATTATGTGGGTGCTCCAACACAGGCTATTGTTTTGACTGCCTCTAAGCTTCGTGACATGGCTAGCCCTATGCACGATGATGAACGAATGGTGTTGGACCTTCGCCGAGCCAACAGGAGGCTCTCAGGAGCGCTGCAGATTGTTTTGGACACGCTTGACTCGGAAGATATGGGTCAGCTTATCGAGCGCGTGTTAGAAGAGCTCTCAGAGACTGTCGAGGCTGATGGTGCGCTTATCTATCTTGCTGAGCAAGACGGGTATCACCTTCATGGTGCAACAAAGTCTTTGAGAAGTGCGTCATTGGATAGAATTCCTCGCTACTTTGCATTTAACAGCTCTCTGGAGCGTTTGACGTTTTATTCCGAGCACGCACTTCGCTTGCATACCATGCCTTTGAACTCAAGCACGCTCAAGCAGGGAAGAGTTAAAAAGCGCAACCTTGTTAACGAGGAAACACGTGAGGTTATAACCGTTGACGCAAGTCATTTGCCTCCGTTTACCAGCTTTCTTGTGGTACCCGTATGGTTTGGTGGACACATTGTTGCTCTGATCGAGGTGGGCTGGGAGCGCAAGCGCGCGCTTTTGGTTGAAGACGCAAGACTTCTGGACTCCATTGCAAATTACCTCTCGGTGCAGCTTGTAGGCGCGTTGTCGGCCATGAGAACGCAGCGTAGAGACGCGCTTCGCGAGGCATTAGCTCGCGTGCGCCAAGGATTGCTTCATAGCGCTGCAGAGGGCGAGAAGATCTCTGGTGAGCGATTACAGCAGGTTATGAGGTCGGTGGGCACCGATCTGAATGCACAGGTTTTCTCGGTAGATTGTTGTGAGGTCACAGGCAACATTACGCTCCATGCGCTTGGCGCTGAGCAAGTGTTTGGCGACGCTCAGGACGGTGCGCAAGACAGCGCGCAGGCTGCGGCGGAGGCCGGTGGCGCGCAGGTTGCGGCGGAGGCCGGCGGCAACCAGATTGCGCTTCCATCGACGGTTGAGGGACTCAAGACAGGAGAGGGCGAGGCGTCAGTCAAAGAGGTTGAGCTTGAATCTGAGCTGAGTCGTGCGCTTGCTGCACAAGGTTTGCCCTGCAAGGGAGCTGTGCTTTTCTTGGGCAAGTTTGCAGGAGAACAGCATACCTGGCTTTTCTTGCGAGAAGAAAACGCTGAGCCCTTAAGCGACATTGAGCTTGATTTCTTGGACCGCGTGATGCTTCTGGTTCACTCGTTGGCCGTTGGTGCCGAAGAGAGCCAGCAAAACAAGCATATCTCGCAGGCACTGCAGTCGGGCATGAAAAATGACCTACAGAAGGTAGAAGGAATTTCTGCCGAGGGAATTTATTCGTCCGCAACCGCCGACGCGTTTGTTGGTGGCGATTTTTACAGCATGATTAAGCTGCCAGGCCGTCGTGCATGCATCATCATGGGAGACGTCTCCGGCAAGGGTATTGAGGCGGCATCTATTTCATCCGCAGTTAAAACGGCACTTTCTGCCTATGCGTGGGAGGGAAGAACTCCCGCACGCATGGTGGCAACGCTGAATGAGTTCCTGCTGGGCTTCTCGAGGGTAGAGACGTTTGCAACGCTCTTTGTTGGCATTGTAGACCTTACAACTTCATCGCTGACCTACTGTTCCGCTGGTCATCCACCTGCGATTTTGGTGTCTGCTCAATCGGGCGACGCTGAGCTTTTGGACGTTCAGTCGGGCGTTGTGGGCGCGTTTCACGACATGGAGTACAAAAACGGCACAGTTCGCTTGCATGAGGGCGATATCCTGCTGCTTTACACCGACGGAACCACAGAGGCTCGCAGTCCCGAAGGCGCGTTCTTTGGCGAGACCGGCCTGCGCGACATGATTATGAACGAGGTTCCTCGTGGCTTTGATGGCCTGCTCAATAGGTTCTTGAGCACGCTTGATCGCTATACCGGCCGAAGGCTTGACGACGACGTTGCCATGGTTGCCCTGCGCTTTGATGAGCTTGGCGGCGTCGATTCTCGCACGCTCGGCGGTACTGACTCTGGCAAGCTTGGTGGCGCTGACTCTGGCGAGAAGAACAACTAGACGATTTTCTCGCCAAAAAATGCAGATATCTGAAATTCTTGTTGCTGCGCGGGAACAAGAAACGTATGTATACGCAGCCAAACATAGCAGTTGTTTCAGTCAATACTGACCTTGACGTGAGGGGAGTCCCGCGCGTGAAGGCTCAAATTGAGCAGCTCATTGATAGCGGCTGCAGAAGAATTGTGCTGAATATGTCGGAGGTTTCGTACATCGATTCATGCGGCATGGGCTTTATTGTGTGCGCTGTTCGACGCATGAAGACGCTCGGCGGCCTTATGAGTCTAACCAACGTGCAACCGACGGCGTTTAAGGCCTTGGTGCGCATGGGTCTTATCGATTTCATGCCTATAAGTACCTGTGCCGCAAAGTCGCGCGTGACTCCGCTTGCGCCGGGTACGCATCCGTCGTTCCAGACAACGTTTAGAGTTGATCCCAACAAAATGTGCGACGCTCGCTCGAGGGCAGTTGCGCTGCTAAAGACGCTTCCGTTTACCTCGGATCAAAAATTTGATATCGAACTCGCAGTTGGCGAGGCTATTGGCAACGCTATTGATCACGCATGTGAGAAGGGCGTGCTGACCACGGTTTCTGCGTATCCAGACAGGGTGGTCATTGACGTCTCGGATTGTGGTAGTGGCTTTAGCATCTCCGATGAGGAGGAACCTCCCGAGACCGGCCAGTTTGCCGAGCGTGGACGCGGCGTCAAGCTGATGCGCCTGCTTATGGATGCCGTGTCTATCCAGGAGAAACCTTCCGGTAACGGCACCGTCGTCCGCCTGGTCAAGATGATGCGCTAGGTTGTGTGCGAGTACAGGTCGTAAGTCGATTTCAACCTGGTATCTACTTCGTGTGGATACCGGGTTTCTTGTGCGGAAATGCTGGGAGTGGACGGGTTTCTCGCCAGGCGGGCGGCGTGAACTGAGTGTGAGCCTGCTGCAAGCCTGATTTTTCGTCAAGTCTGAACGATTTGCCTGAAAAGCACACCTAGTCTGAGCTATTTGCCGGTTTTTCTCGCCAAGTCTGAGCTGTTTTACTCAGACATGGTGGGGGTTTCAGGCTCGTAAAATTTGGAGACAGCACCCTAGTTAGAACGTGCCTGATTTCTGCAAAGAATCTGTAACTTCTGCCTAAAAACGTAAAAGAATCGGTGGATTTGCCTGATTTTGTTAAAGAATCGGTGCCTCAAATACAGATTCTTTGCACTTTTTAGGCGCGCATAGTGAACGTTAGGCGCGCGATGGCAGAAAGACCCGCTTGCCGAGAAATCCGTGCGCCCGCACGCGCATCTGGCGAGAAACCCGTGCGCTCGTACCGCACAACGCTGCGCAGAAAAGCCGTATACTTATGACGATATAAGTCCACGAAAGGATTGATATGTCTGACGCTCTGATTCCACAAAATTCCTGCGTACTTGTCACCGGTGGCGCGGGCTTTATTGGCAGCCACACCGTTGTTGAACTGCTCAATTCCGGCTACGAGGCCGTAATTGTTGATGACCTTTCCAATGCTTCGGCAAAGGTTATCGATCGCATCAAAACCATAGTGGGAGAAGAAAACGCTAAACGTCTTTCATTCTACGAGGCAGACGTCAATGATGCAGGTGCGCTGGACCGTATCTTTGACGAGCACCCTATTAACTTTGTCATTCATTTTGCAGGCTTCAAGGCTGTTGGCGAGTCTGTTACCAAGCCTATTGAGTACTACACAAACAACCTAGGTAACACCCTCACCCTTCTTGATGTCATGAGAAACCACGGCTGCAAGTCAATTATTTTCTCGAGCTCTGCCACCGTTTATGGAGACCCAGATAGTCTCCCTCTAACCGAGCAAAGCCCAAAGAAGAACGCAACCAACCCTTACGGCTGGACCAAGTGGATGATCGAGCAGATCCTCACCGATGTTCACACCGCAGATCCAGAGTGGAATATTGTCCTGCTGAGATACTTCAATCCTATTGGTGCTCACCAGTCGGGCCTCATCGGAGAAGATCCTGCAGGTATTCCAAACAACCTGGTACCTTATGTGGCTCAAGTTGCTGTGGGTAAGCGCGAAGCTGTTCACGTCTTTGGTAACGACTACGACACCCCAGATGGCACGGGCGTTCGCGACTACATCCACGTTTGCGACCTTGGCTCCGGCCACGTAGCTGCACTTAAATGGATGGCTGGCCGCACGGGAGTTGAAATCTTCAACCTGGGCACTGGCACTGGTAGCTCGGTACTTGACGTTATTAAGGCATTCTCAAAGGCTTGCGGCAAAGAGATTCCTTACGTTATTGAGCCTCGCCGCGCAGGTGACGTTGCAACTAACTACGCAGACTGCCAGAAAGCTGCCGACATGCTTGGCTGGAAGGCTCAGTACGACCTCGCCGACATGTGCCGCGACTCCTGGAAGTGGCAGTCGATGAACCCAGACGGCTATCGCGGCTAGGACTTCCGTGAACTTCGCCGACTACCTCACACAAAAGCTCCCTGCCGTCGAGGCAGAGATCATGCGCGGTCTCCCCGCGGCATCTGCAGCGCCCGCAGCACCCGCGGTACCCGCGACACCCGCGGCAGCGGCGTCCACGGCGGCGCCCTCGGAGCGCACCCGCGGAGACCTGAACACCTACCTCTACCAGCCACTCGCTCACTTCAGCGCGGGCGGCGGCAAGCGCGTGCGCCCGGTCCTCTGCTGCCTGGGCGCCGAGGCTGTTGGAGGCTCAGCAGAAGCCGCTCTGCCCGTAGCCTGCGCCATCGAGGACTTCCAGTCGGCAGCCCTTATCCACGATGACATTGCAGATAAATCAGAGCTACGCCGTGGCGAAAAGTGCCTCTACAAGACACTTGGCACTGGACTTGCCATCAACGTTGGTGATTCTGCGCTGGTCAATGTTGTCAGACGCGTTACCGTAGCCGACCACCTCTCTGACCAGCTTAAAGTTCGCGTTATCGACGCCCTTCTCGCCATGCAGGAGCACACCCTTGAGGGTCAGGCGCTTGACCTTGGCTGGGCTCAAAACGAGCGCTGGGATGTTACCTCTGACCAGTATCTTTTTATGGCGCTCTCCAAAACCGCCTATTACTCTGCTGCATATCCCCTGGTACTGGGTGCGCTCATCGGTGGTGCTGACCAGAAAACGCTTGACGCACTCAAAGAGTTTGGCCTCAAGGTAGGTCTTGCCTTCCAGCTGCAAGACGACCTTCTCAACCTGGTAGGAAACGCCGAGGTACAAGGCAAAGACTTTAGGTCAGACATCACTGAGGGCAAGCGCACGCTCGCGGTGGTCTACGCGCTCGAGCACCTCACCGAGGCAGAAAAAGCGGAGCTTGTCTCCATACTTTCTGCGCATACTACCAATACTTTGGAGCTTCAGCGCGCTGTGGAGCTTATGGAAAGCGCTAATGCGATAAAATTTGTCCGCGCGCACGCTCTTGCCTTAGTTGATGAGGCAAAGCACGTGCTTGAAAACGTGATACTTACTGAAGACGCTCGCGACACACTTTTGTCTATGGCAGACTTCTTTGTGAACCGAGAAAGGTAATTATGGATCCAATTACTCCTGGTAGCACCGGTGCTGCCGTTGAAGACATTCAGGAACGCCTCGTAAAGCTTGGCTACACCATCGAAGACGATGAGCGCCAGAGCCACACGTTTGGCAAGTCAACTGCTCGTGCTGTTGCGCGCTTTAGGCTTGACCATGACCTTTCTCTTGGAGAAGAAGTAGATGCCTCTACCTGGGCAATCATGGTCGATGAGGGCTATGAGCTAGGAGACAGAACCCTCTACCTGCGTCTTCCTAACTTCCACGGCAATGACGTGCGTCAGCTGCAAGAGCGCCTCAACATCTTGGGTTTCTCGTGCGGAAAAGTTGATGGCCATTACGGTGTTCACACCGAGGCTGCCGTTAAGCTCTTCCAGGAAAGCGTCGGCGAGCTTGCTGACGGTATGGCATTCCAGGATACCCTCGACGCTATTGAGCGTCTGCGTCACGTTTGGTCTGGTAAGCAGGCAAAAGGCCCTCACCCACAGGGTCCTATGGGCTTTGCTCGTGCAGCAAACGTTCTTGAGACCACCTGCATTGCTATTACGGGAGAAGATCCTATCTCTAGAAACGTGGCCGCCCGCGTGTATAACCTTTCTAAGGCAACTACCGAGGCAAGCGGTATGACCATGATTGATCGCGCTGATTCCCCTACTGATGCAGCTACCATTTTGGTTCTGACCACGGCTTATGCCCCAAGTATGCCCGCTCGCGGACAGGTGGGTATTGGCTCTGTTTCTATGGAGGAGAACGAGACGCTGCCAGCAAGACTGCGCACTGCTATTGAGTCTGCTGATGCAACGGGCTCCCCTATCAAGATTGTGCTGCCAGAAGGAACAAACGTTGACGGTTCATTTACTACCGCAGATGCGCAGACTTTAGCAGTTCTTGTTCTTGATGCAATTTGTGGAGCATTTGCCTCGCTAAGCTGATACACTTAATAGAGTTGCGGACAAAACCAACGTAGTGATTACATTGGGGTATCGTCCAACGGTTAGGACACGGGTTTTTGGTGCCTGGAATGTGGGTTCGAATCCTACTACCCCAGCCATTTTTTACGCAACTTTTGTGTAGGGACGCACTCGTATCGAGTAATACGAAGTACTTTGGAGGCTTACGTATGCCACTTACTGCGATTGTCCTCGCTGCAGGTGAGGGAACGCGCATGAAGTCCCGCCACCCTAAGATTGTGCACAAATTACTAGATAAACCCCTTGTTTGGTGGAGTGTCAACGCCGCAATTACTGCTGGCGCTGACCGCGTCATTGTGGTTGTTGGTAACCACGCTGACGAGGTTAAATCTGCACTTTCTTGCTTCCCTAACCTTGAGTATGTTGCCCAGACCGAGCGTCTTGGCACCGGCCACGCCGTCAAGGTTGTAAAGGATGCTCTTGGTGGCTTCAAGGGACCCGTTGTTGTTATCAACGGTGACGCATCTCTGTTGCGCGCACAGTCTATTCTCGACCTTGTCGCAGAAACTAAAGCTCACCACAACGCATGTACGGTACTCACAATGACGCCCCCAGATCCAACCGGATATGGTCGCGTCATTTCTTCTAACGGCCAGGTAACTGCCATTGTTGAGCACAAGGATGCTACGCCAGAGCAGCGCGAGCAAGAGCGTGAATGCAACGTTGGCGTGTACTGCTTCTGTGGCGGAAGACTGACCGCAAACATCGATCTTCTCGGCAATGACAACGTGCAGGGCGAGTACTACCTCACTGACATGGTGGGCCTTTACGTCAGCCAGGGCGAGCCTGTTGCTGCCGTCCACGTTGACGACTACAAAGAGGCGCTGGGCGTCAATTCCCGCTCCGAGCTTGCCGTTGCTACCCGCATCATGCAGGAGCGCATCAACGAGCACTGGATGAGCCAGGGAGTTACCATGCTGGACCCAACTTCCGTCTGGATTGGCCCCGAGGTCACGCTTGGTATGGACACCGAGATTCTCCCGCAGACCATGCTCTACGGCAAGACCTCAATTGGCGAGAATTGCGTGGTAGGCCCTAACACTCGTCTGACCGACACAATTGTTGGCAACGACGCTGTTGTCGATGAAACTGTAGCTATCAACGCACAGGTAGACGACTTTGCTACCTGCGGTCCTCGCGCTTACTTGCGTCCAGGCACTCACCTTATGCCTCACGCCAAGGCAGGCACCCACGTTGAAATCAAAAATTCAACTATCGGTGAAGGCTCCAAGGTTCCTCACCTCTCCTACATTGGTGACACTACCATGGGCTCTGGCGTCAATATTGGCGCAGGTTCAATTACGTGCAATTACGACGGT
The DNA here is from genome assembly GCA_938023105.1 of uncultured Atopobium sp. Lineage (GTDB taxonomy): Bacteria > Actinomycetota > Coriobacteriia > Coriobacteriales > Atopobiaceae > Lancefieldella. The sequence continues at coordinate 1,426 of CALHDX010000114.1, read as the reverse complement.
TACCACAAGTTCAAGACACACATCGGCAACAACGTCTTTGTTGGATCCGATACCATGATGGTGGCACCCGTCTCAATTGGTGATGGCGCACTTGTGGGGGCAAGTTCGTGCATCACAAAGGATGTACCAGCAGACGCGCTTGCACTTGAGCGCTCTGAGCAGAAAATTGTTGAGGGATACGCCGCCCAGAGGCGTCACAAGCTTGAGAAAGAGGACTAGATGTTCGAGAACCTGAGTGACCCACTGTTAGTTGCTAGAAATATCAAGCTCTACACCGGTACAGGCAACCCTGAACTGGCTCGTAAAGTTGCAGACATTCTTCACCTAGAGCTACAAGGTCTTCTCCTCGAGAAGTTTGCTAACGGAGAAATCTACGCTCGCTTTGACGAGTCTGTCCGCGGCGACGAGGTCTTCTTCATTCAGTCTTTGGCAGGCGTCAATGTCAACGACCTGGTTATGGAAACGCTGATTGTTGCTGACGCTGCAAAGCGCGCATCCGCTAACAGCTTTACTGTGGTTATCCCTCACTACGCATATGCTCGTCAGGACCGCAAAGCCGCTGCTCGTGAGCCTATTACTGCTCGCCTCATAGCAAACCTGCTTGAGAACGCTGGCGTTGACCGCGTCATCACACTTGACCTACACCAAGGCCAGATCCAGGGCTTCTTTGACATTCCTGTTTCTCACCTGACCGCTCTCTACCTTCTGGGCGATTACTTTAAGAACAAGCCATTTGACTGGGAGAATACCGTTGTTGTCTCCCCTGATATGGGTCGCGCAAAAGCAGCTAAAAAGCTTTCCGACTACCTTGACTGTGGTCTTGCAATTGCTCACAAGAGCCGTCCTCGCCACAACGAGAGTGCTGTTATGGGCATCATTGGCGATATCAAGGGCAAGACCTGCATCGTTAACGACGACATGATTGATACTGCAGGCACCCTCTGCGCTTCCGTTGTGAAGCTGAAGGAAATGGGTGCAGGCGACATCTACGTCTGTGCTACCCACGGCATCTTCTCTGGTCCTGCAATCGAGCGCCTCAACAACGCTCCTATCGAGGAATGTGTGGTTACTGATGCAATTCCTTGCGCTGCAGCAAACCAGGAAGGTTCCAAGATTAAGACGATTACCATTGCAAACGAGCTTGCCGAGGCAATCTACGCTGTCTACACCGACCGCGCTGTCTCCGATATCTTCGGCGGCGACTTTAACCTGTAACGCCGCAGGTCAGTTGCGCGCGGCCACAGGTTGCGAGTGATTTCAACCCGGTATCCATTTCGTGTGGATACCGGGTTTCTTGTGCGGAAACGCTGGGAGTGGACGGGTTTCTCGCCAGGTAGCGGTGTGAGCCCGGGTCGCGCGGGGCGAGCCTCATGCGAGCCTGATTTTCTCGTCAAGTCTGAACGATTTGCCGGAAAAGTACGCCATG
>CALHDX010000113.1:0-33805 GCA_938023105.1 uncultured Atopobium sp. | reverse complement strand
TATTCTCTAAAAGGTTTATATTCCACAAAGTCTATCTTACTATCTTGTATAACTTTAGTATACTCTTTACCAAAGTCTTCTATTCTAGCTTTATTTTGAACAGCTTCTGATATAAATTTATCAAGCTTATCAAGAAGAGGTTGTGACATTCTTCTTAATTTAACTTTTATGTACTTAGGTTTAACTTTCTCTTCTTTTGCTTTATCCTTAGCTTTTTTTACAGTCTCTTTGGTGTTATTTACGACTTGTTTAGTCTTTACTCCAAATATCCCTAGAATAAATTCTATAAACTTAAAGAAGTAATCTATAAGTTTTGTGAAGAAACCTTTAATACCTTCCCATATCTTAACTAAGATATTACCAGAGGCAGACTCAAGTCCACCTCCGATAATTGTAGTTTCTATAGAATAAGCATTAAGATCTGCTTTTGTTTCCTGTATATCAAGCTGGGATAGATTTGAATTTATAAGAAGGAGAGATTCTGATTCTACTATTTGAGCTTCAGATTCATAACCGTACTTAAATATCATTAATTACCTCCTTAACTTTATTCGTTTAAGCTACGTGCAGAGTACTTATCTTCAATATCTCTTTCTTTATCCTTATCTCCACCACTATACATATGATCAGCTGAAGTAGAAGATTGAGCATATCTCATCTTGTTAATATTGAAATAAGTTGTAAATTTCTTTATCAGAGTTTTAAACGGTATTATATACTCATTCTTTAACTTATTCACATATTCAATATCAACCTCACCACTAGTAAATATGTTAGCTAGTATATTATCTATTTCATTATCAGTAAGTCTCTTAGTGTATAAGTACTCAAAGTATTCTATTGTATCTATTATTAGTTTATAGAATATTTCACATGTTACAAATGCAGGAGAATTTCTAAATGCAGCAATACAGTCGACTCTCTTATCTTTATTTACCCAGCTACCAGGAACACTTATTTCAACACGATAAAGCTTTAATCCTCCAGTTTTATCCATGGAATCTATAGCTTTTTGTACAAGTCCGTCTTTTACATCTTTAGGACTGGCTATTATAGTGGATGCAGCAGCTTTGTCTTCACTACCTAATTCCATTAAAGATATTAGATTAATAACTGCACCTGCTCCGCTATTACATATATTTATTAAAGCAGACATAGCTCCATTTGCATTACTATCTGTTCTTTCAGAAGAAGCTTTAGTCATTTGTAAGAACTTTTTAGCTTTCTCTAAATAAGACTTCATAGTACCACTGTAGTTTGCTATTGGTAAAAGTAATGGTATACGATAAACATATGCAACATTTGAATTAGCTGTATATTTTTTATCTAGGTATTGATCTAGCACTGCTTTAGCTATAATACGAATAGAGTATTTACCATTATTAGCAAATCTACTATTTATAGCCGTTATACTATCATCAGCTTCAAGTCCTCCACCTCTGACAGGTCCTAGTTCATCTTTTATTCTTTTAATAATTCTATTTCCTAATTCTTTATTAGATGCATCTGGAGTTTTAGCTTGTTCTTCTTCGCATATCTTAACTACATCATGTACAACTCCTACATGATTTTCAGCTTGGTTAAGAACCTTATTCTTTCTTTTGAATAAGTTCTTAAGCCATTTACATGCTTTAAGTACATATTCCTTAAGAGCTCTCCACATTTTAGCCATTTGATCTTTTATTCTTTTTAAAAGACCAGGTTTTTTAACTGTAGCTGCGTCTGCTTCTGTTGCAAAAGTATATTGTGTTGACTCTACCCCAAATTCAACTACTGCTTTACCAAATTCAGAATCAGCCTCAGACATATCAAGTGATAAAGCTAAACTTTCTATATCTGATTCAACACCAGTAAGTATTTCACATACTAGATATTTGAAAAACAAATAACTCTATTGCTTGATTTGGTTTTAGAGATTGTGCTTCTTCATCCTTTGCTCAAAGAGCTCGTTGATGATCTTTGACATCTCTTCAACTTGTTGAGTACTAGGTTCATCCTCAAATGCAGTGTAAAGCTCTGGATACTCCCGAGCAATATACTCACAAGACTTACCTGTTGCGTGTCCACGAACAAAGAACGGAATACGCTTAATATACTCAGGATTTACAAGTGCCAAGATCTTCTCGTCTGCTGTTTTACTCATGAGTTCCTCCCCTTGCATCTAACTTCTCATGTACAGCTGTTGAAGATTCTTCCCAGGCTTTGAGTTCTTCATAAATAGTTTCTGCTAAGTTCACAGAAACACCTTTTACCTGAGAGATGTCCTCAACACTTGCAGTCTTTAGGCGCTTAAAAGAACCAAAATGGCGCATGATGTCTTTTTTGCGTTTAGGACCCACACCAGGGATTTCATCCAAAATAGAGACAGTCATTGCCTTATCTCTAAGCTCACGATGGAAGGTAATCGCAAAACGGTGAGACTCGTCACGGACTTGCTTGATAAGGTACAAAGAAGCAGATCCTGTAGGCAACACAATTGGTGTGTCGTCCCAAGGCACAAAGACTTCCTCATCAGACTTAGCAAGACCACAGACAGGAATGTCTAGACCCAGTTCATTAAGCTGGTTAATTGCTGCGGTCAGTTGAGGCTTACCACCATCAACTACCAGCAAATCAGGTCGTGAGCCAAAGCGCTCATCTGCCATGCGCTCCGGACTATACCTTCTGCCCAGAACCTCTGTCATTGAGACAAAGTCGTTTGCTTCATCAAGCTCAGCACGAATCTTAAAGCGTCGATACTGACTTTTATCAGCCTTTCCGTTAGTAAAGACCACCATAGACGCAACGGTAAAGTTGCCATGAAGCGTAGAGATATCAAAGCACTCAATGCGCAGTGGCGGTGCGTCAAGCGCAAGTGCGCTTTCAAGCTGAAGAAGTGCCTGGTTAGTACGGTCATCGGCATAACCCGTGCGAATCATATGGCGCATTAATGCATGACGAGCGTTAGCGGAAGCCATCTGAAGAAGACGGAACTTCTCGCCACGTTGTGGGTGGTGAAGCACGCAGTTGTGGCCTCGTTTTTGTGTCAACCACTCGGACAAAACCTCTGCGTCGAGAAGATCGATGGGCAGGTTAACCTCTGCGGGAATGTCAGCGGTTTCGTCGTAGTAGCGCTTCAAGAAGCCCGAAACCAGCTCTTCCTCGGAAACGTCCAAGCCTTTGTCCAGGATAAACTCAACTGAGCGGATGGTACGACCTTCTCGCACAACAAACACGCAGGCAGCGGAGATAGTTTCTTCTCGATATATGCCAATGAGGTCAATGTTTACCGAGGTAGGAAACGTGACTTGCTGACGGTCATCAAGATCAGAGAGTGAAGTCAGACGGGACTTGAGCCTAGCCGCCTTCTCATAATCCAGGTCAGCGGCGGCTTCTTGCATCTGGTCTTTGAGCTCAGAAACAATCTCGGAACGATTTCCGCGGAGGAAGTTCTCTACCTGCCTGACATTCTTTGCATAGGAGACGGTGTCAATGGCTCCCACGCACACACCAGGACCTTTGCCTACGTGGTAGTCAAAACAGGGACGCCCTTTCTTTGCAAGCAGCAAGTTAGCAACAGCTGCGCCGTCAGGATCTTTTTCTAGCAGGCGCTTAGCACGCTTCCACTCTACGCACGTAGCAGAGCAGATAGGAACTACTTTTCTGAGAGTCTCGATAGTTTGGCGCGCAGCATAAGAATCAGTGTAGGGACCAAAATAGCGCGTACCCTTCTTGTGCTTCTCGCGCGTGTATTTAATTGCTGGGAAAGTGTCTGATTCTGTAATAGCAATGTAGGGATAGCTCTTATCGTCTTTGAAGTCCACGTTGAAGTAGGGACGATACTGAGCAATAAGATTGCGCTCCAACACCAATGCCTCGTGCTCGTTTTCCACCACGATGTAGTCAAAACTGCGTACGACCTGCATCATCAGAGGAATCTTGGCACGGTCATCTTGAAGCGTAACGTACTGCCTCATGCGAGCACGCAGGTTTTTAGCTTTGCCTACATAGATAACCTTGCCAGATCCGTCTTTCCAGAGGTAACAACCTGGATTAGTAGGAACCTGATCAACCTGTTCTCTGATGGATACCAGGTCATCTGAAGGTTCGGAAGAAAATGACGGCGCAAGACCTGGTGCCCCCGAAGGCACGTAGTTGGGGTCAAGATTGTTCTGAGAGTTATCTTTGCCGCCTCTGGCACCGCTTTTGGCCATGCTATGACCTTACGCGAGAAACCAGTGAACGAAGCATGGCGGACTCTGGTGATTTGAAGAGGATTGCCAAGCCATAGGTAACCAAAACAGCTGGAATACCTGCAAAGATGCAATACAGCACGCCATAAAGCGCTCGCCCATCTGGTACGCCAATAACGACGCGCAGACCCACCATAATCAGAAGTGCTGCCGCTGATCCTGCAAGGCCAAAAACAACCGAGCGTACAAACGCAAACACCATTGATTTGAGCCCGATCTGACCAAGGTGCTTACGCAGGCTAATCAACATAATGGTGTCAATGACCACGTAGAAGATAGCCGAGGTAGTTGCTACAAACATCATGCCAAAGTGAGAAGTACCCACCAACAGCACCAAAACCTGAACGACAGATCCGAGCGTTGCCGAAACAGCATAGAGTGTCATGCGACGCATGGCAGAACAGACTTTTTGTAGATACATGCCAATACCATACAGAGGTAGAGCAAGTGACTGGCCAATCAAGAATTGCTGAGTTAACATCAGCTGATCTTCAGTGAACTTGCTTGCTCCAATGATAGAAACAAGAGGCATCGAGAAGATCATCAAGTACATCATAAACGGCACGGTGAAGAAAAGAATCTGGTTAATACCGTGCTTAAAGTCCTTTTTGAACTGATCCATATTCTCTTTTGCCCAGCTATCAGACAGCTCAGTAAAGAGAGCCGTGGTAATAGGAACTGTCAAAATGGAATATGGCAGCGTGTACCAAAGGCGAGCATATGCTGCAATGGATGCACCGGATGCAGAAACACTCAGCTGCGAGCTTGTCTGAACTGACATAGTTACAAACGTGGCAACCACAACAATCAGAGCAGGTGCGCCAATTTTAAGAGTCTCTTTAAGTGCAGGGTCTTTGAGATTAATTCTCCACGAAAGCTTAATCCCCTTGCGTTTAAGTGACGGGACCTGAATCAAAACCTGAATCAAGACGCCCAGCGGATTTCCCAGCGCAAGAATAAGAAGGCCAAGCTCAGGATTTGTATTGACCAAGAAAGCATACGCAAAGAACGATGCCGTAGTCACAAAGTTATTAAAAATGGGAGCCGCTGCTGGCCAGAGGTAGTCTCTCTCTGCATTCAATACGCCAGAAAAAATAGTAGAGAAGCAGTACAGCATAACCTCAATGACAAAGAACCTAAAGAAGTACACTGCCAAAGATGGATCAAAATCAGCGCCTGCCGAGAAGGACTGTGTATACACCACTTCTGCAGCAAAGAAGAAACCTAGAACAGCAACAAGTCCAGTTGCGACAACAACAATGGAAAGCAGGTTGGAGGTGTAGGCGTTTGCCTCATCCTGTCCAACCTTCTTCTTAATAGAGAGATATACCGGCAAGAAAGCTGTGGTGAGCATGCCCGCACCAACAAGCTCATAGAGCTGGTCAGGAAGGGTGTTTGCAATAGAGTAGCAGCTTGCAAGAACAGTAGCTCCCATAGCAAATGCCTGGGCCCAAGTTCTTAAAAAGCCCGTAATACGGCTAATCAGAACGAGCACACTCATCATAGAGGTAGAACGACTCAAATCTTTCTGCTTAGACGCATCCTCTTTATCAGAAGACTCTGCTGAAAGTCGCATATGTTTGGGCTGATATGCCACTAGTGCACCTCGCGAACAATATCTGCAAACGTAGCCGATACAAATGAAGCTAAATCTTCTGGAGAAAGCGTTAAACTGAGTCCGCGTTTTCCACCAGAGATATGGATGAGCTCAAAAAGCTGAGCGGTCTCGTCAATTATAGTGGGAAACTGCTTTTTCATACCAACGGGAGTGCAGCCACCACGAACATAACCCGTTAAACCCTCAAGCTCTTTAACAGGCAGCATGGAAAGGTTCTTTTGGCCAGACGCGGCTGCTGCTTTCTTAAGATCAAGCTCTTGATCTACAGGAATACAACACACCACATGCTCTCCGCTTGAAGACACGCAGACAAGCGTTTTGAACGCAGCGTCTGGATCTTCTCCAAGCATCTCTGCGATATGAGTTCCCAGCTCACCAGAAGGAACGTCTTCATCTACCTCGTAAGATTGGATCTCGTAAGCAATGCCGGCAGCATCAAGTTCCCTCATGGCGTTTGTCTTTTGAACCTTTGCCGTTTTTCTCGCCATATTATGCGCGCTTATTCTGAGCTTTTGTCTCTGCAGCTAGACGTGCATTATCTCGGTCAAGAATCTCTTTGAGGAACTTGCCGGTGTGACTTTCTGGAGTTGCCGCAACCTTTTCTGGCGTACCGGAAACAACTACCGTTCCTCCGCCGTCGCCACCCTCTGGACCCATGTCAATAATACGATCAGCCATCTTAATGACATCCAGGTTGTGCTCAATAACAAGAACGGTGTTGCCCGCATCAACAAGACGCTCAAGAACAACAATAAGTTGTCTGACATCCTCAAAATGAAGGCCAGTTGTTGGCTCGTCCAGAATATAAAGAGTTTTACCAGTCTGCTGACGGTGAAGTTCTTTTGCAAGCTTAACGCGCTGCGCCTCGCCACCAGAGAGCGTAGTTGCTGGCTGGCCAAGATGAATATAGCCAAGGCCTACGTCGTGAAGGGTCTGTAGTTTGTTCTTAATGCGAGGAATATTTGCAAAAAACGCTAGTGCCTCATGAACCGTCATGTCAAGGACGTCAGAGACAGACTTGCCGTGATAGAGAATCTCGAGCGTCTCACGGTTGTAGCGCTTACCGTGGCAGACCTCGCAAGGAACATAGACGTCAGGCAGGAAGTTCATCTCAATCTTGATCTGGCCGTCGCCCTTACAAGCCTCGCAGCGGCCTCCCTGGACGTTAAACGAGAAACGACCAGCCGAGTAGCCGCGTGCGCGGGACTCTGGGACTGAAGCGTACAGTGCACGCAGGTCATCCCAAAGGCCAATATAGGTTGCTGGATTAGAACGAGGCGTTCTTCCAATAGGACTCTGATCAATATCAATGACCTTATCGATAAGATCAACGCCTTCAAGCTTTTTATACTCTCCCACCACACGCTTTGAATGCTGAACAGCATTGGTAAGCGCGGGGGCAAGGGTATCGGTAACCAAAGAAGACTTACCAGAGCCAGAAACACCCGTAACAACCGTCAACGTACCCAGCTCGACAGCGGCGGAAACGTTCTTAAGGTTGTTAGCACTAGCTCCCGTAATCTTAATCTTTCCACGACCAGGCTTACGACGGGTCTCTGGCAGCTTGATCTGCTTCTTTCCCGTGAGATACGTACCTGTGATGGAATCAGGGTTTTCAACAATCTCTTCTGGAGTACCAGCAGCAACAACGTGACCACCAAGTTCACCAGCTCCGGGACCCATGTCAATAACGTAATCAGCTGCACGTATAGTATCTTCATCGTGCTCAACAACAAGTACGGTATTACCGCGGTCTCTGAGCTGCTTGAGGGTCTCAATAAGACGGTTGTTGTCTCTTTGATGCAGACCAATGGAAGGCTCGTCCAAAATGTAAAGGACGCCCATAAGACCGGCACCAATCTGAGTTGCCAAGCGAATACGCTGGGCCTCTCCACCAGAAAGCGATGCTGCTGCGCGAGAAAGCGTGAGGTAATCCAAGCCAACGTTTACCAAGAACTGTAGCCTTGCCACAATCTCTTTAACAATAGGACCTGCAATAACCTTCTGACGATCAGTAATAGTCAGCTGCTTGAAGATCTGGAGCGACTCTTTACAGGAAAGTTCACAGACCTCCCAGATGTTTTTCTCGCCAACCGTAACGGAGAGAATTTCTGGCTTTAAGCGAGCTCCGTGACAGGTCGTACAAGGCATCTCGCGAATGTACTTCTCAAGATGCGTCTTCATAGTTTCTGACGTGGTCTCTTGGTACTTGTCAAAAAGGATCTTTCTGACACCAGAGAACGTGGTAAACCAGTGTGTATTGCGACCGTCACGCGTCTTGTAGTCAACGCGAATCTTGGTAGAACCAAGACCACCAAGAAGAGCGTCTTGTACCTTCTTTGGTAGCTTGTTCCAAGGCGTTGTATCAGACACGTCAAAATGCTTGCAGACTGCAGACAAAATCTGAGGATAGTAGTTTGAATGGCCAAAGAGACTTCCAAAAACGCCTTCGGAAACAGACAGCTTTGGATCTGCAATGAGTGCTGCTGCATCAATAATTTTACGAGTTCCCAGGCCGTCGCAGTCAGGACAGGCACCATACGGAGCATTAAACGAGAAATCGCGAGGCTGCAGGTCATCCATAGAGTGGCCATGAATAGGACAAGCAAGCGCCAGTGAATACTGCAGGAGTTCTTCTGGCATAGTCTCTGGGTTGGACTTATCAGCCAAAAGCAATATGCCCACCTTGCCTTGGGCAAGCTTAGTTGCCTGCTCAACGCCTTCAACAATACGACCTAAAGAATCGGGACGGATGACAATACGGTCGACAACCACCTCAATATCGTGCTTGAGCGTTTTACCCAGCGTGATCTCATCATCAAGTTCACGCACGACGCCGTCAACACGAACGCGAGAAAATCCTTCTTTTCGCAGATCTTCAAAGAGCTTGACGTACTCGCCTTTGCGACCCAAAACAACAGGAGCTAAAACATAAGCTCTGCGTCCCTGACCAACCTCGAGGATTTTATCGGCAACCTGATCTGTTGTCTGGCGCTCAATAACGCGACCGCACTCAGGGCAGTGAGGAGTACCCATGCGAGCATACAAAAGGCGCAGGTAATCGTAGATTTCTGTTACGGTACCGACGGTAGAGCGAGGATTTCTGGAAGTGGTCTTCTGGTCAATGGACACCGCTGGAGAAAGGCCATCAATAGAGTCAAGGTCTGGCTTATCCATCTGTCCCAAAAACTGACGGGCATAGCTGGACAAGGACTCAACGTAGCGGCGCTGTCCTTCTGCATAAATGGTGTCAAAGGCAAGACTTGACTTGCCCGAACCAGAAAGTCCCGTAATAACTACCAGCTGATCACGAGGGATATCAATATCAATGTCTTGCAGGTTGTGCTCTCGTGCACCACGGATAGCAATTTTGCTTGAAGCCATAGTTCCTCACATAACCAGTTTGACGTACGCGTTTTTTTGACGCGCCTGCCGCCAAACAATAGAAAACAACATCAGTACACAGATGCAATTTGTGCGTACTGATGTTCTAGTATACCCAAGATAGTGCCGCCAAAACACGGCAAGCGCGCTTCCCTATTTAATGCGAACCTTCATCACAGCTTTTTTGAGCTTTGAGCCAAATTTCTCCAGCGTACAGCCTGGTTTATGAGCATCAGATGGAGGTGTCACCAGAAAATCGCCTGCATGCAAGGTAATCCATGTCTCTTCTCCAGGATTGGTGTAAGCACCAAAATCAGCGTCAGCATTAAACTCACCCTTAAGAACACACTGCTCAAAAGGGGCAACAGCGATGCTTTCGGTGCCAGAAATAACCACATGAATATCAGCGTAAATCTTATGAGCCTCATAGTCCTTCTCGCCAGGCAGAGCTGTCTCAATTTCCATGACGTTCACAAAGACGTTATCTCCATCAATTTCTGTTTTGCCCAAAGGCAGCTCGTCCAGATTGTGTGTTACTAGAAACTCCGCAGCACAAGCCATATATTTCTGACCAAAGTCATTCTCAGATACATTCTTAATTGACGAGAAAATCATGTGAACCTCCTACGTTCAGCTAAAGTGCGCCGAAAAGATTATAGCTATCTCGTTTGCCATAAACTTCTATGGGTAGAATTAAGTAGTTACTGCATACAACTGCTACATAAGGAGAGACATGGCAGACGTAGATATTGATCGTGAGGCGCTTCGTAAAGAGGTTGACGCTGCGCTTCATGGCAAAAAGAAAGAACCACAGCCACCAGCAGGCTTTGAACTTAATCAGCACTCAAGCGTTAAGCATGTTATTGGCGTTGTTTCTGGCAAAGGTGGTGTTGGTAAGTCCTTTGTCACCGGCATTCTTGCTACTAACCTCGCTCGCGCAGGTAAGCGCGTTGGCATTCTTGACGGCGATATTACCGGACCTTCAATTCCTCGCATGTTTGGCATCTCTGATGAGCGTTCTTACGGCGTTGAAGAGCAGCTTATTCCTATCGAGGACGCAAACGGTATCAAGATTATGAGCGCTAACCTGGTGCTTCAAAACGAGACCGATCCTGTTCTCTGGAGAGGCCCTGTTGTTGCTGGTGCTATCCAACAGTTCTACAGCCAGTGCAACTGGGGTGACCTTGATTACCTGCTCATCGACATGCCTCCAGGAACAGGCGATGTTGCACTGACCGTATTTCAGTCCCTTCCCGTTGAGGGTGTTGTGATTGTTTCTTCCCCACAAGATCTTGTTCAGATGGTTGTGGGCAAGGCAGTTCGCATGGCAGAAATGATGCATGTACCTGTGCTTGGTTTGATTGAAAACATGGCATACATCACCTGTCCTCACTGCGATGAGCGCATTGAGCCGTACGGTCCCTCAAAGCTTGCCGAGACCGCAGCAGCATTTAACCTCAAGCCTTTGGGACAGCTTCCTATGGATGCAACCTTTGCTCAGATTGCCGATAAGGGAACCTTTAGCACCGAGCTTCCTCAAGGTCTTGTCCCTGACGCAACACAGAGCGTTCTTGACCTGTAAGCCCTAAAAGCTGGTGTTTACACAACACAAAAGGTAATTCTTACTATGGCTCAAACAACGCGCATTAAAGAACGACAAGCAGCACAGGCTCAGCGTATTAAGCAAGCTCAGGCTTTCATGGTGCCAGACGACATTGATGTAGCAATTTTAGGTGGCGGCGCGGCAGGACTCTGCGCTGCCATCACTGCTGCTGAGACTCTTGGTGCCAATAAGCGCGTTGTTGTCTTTGAAAAAGCACTGGAGAGCGGCAGAACTATCCTAGCAACAGGCGGCGGTCGTTGTAACTTTACCAATGCTGATTTGAGCTTTGAGAATTTCTCTCATCCAGAGTTTGTTCAGGCTGTTTGCAGGGATAAGGACGCCTTCCTTGCAGACATTCTCTCTTTCTTTAGGTCCAGCGGTCTTGCGTGGGCAACTGAAGACGAGGGCAGAATGTACCCGCTTACCAGGCAAGCAAGTTCCATTCAGTCACTGCTGCTTAGGCGAGCTCAAAAAGCTGGCGTACAGTTTGCTTTGGGACGAGAGGTATCATCAGTAACGCCTTGCCACAACGGCTTTACCATTTGCTTCCAGGACTGTTTTGGTGGCGAGAAAACCCATGAGGTCCACGCATCAACAGTAATCCTAGCTACTGGCGGGCTCACAACCACAGAACTTGCAGAGAGCCTTCACTTGCAGACCACTTCACTGAGACCTGGGCTCTGCGCGCTCACCTGCACCCCTGAGCCGCCTGCAAGCCTGGATGGTAAACGCGTCCGTGCGCATGCAACGCTTTTAAGGAACGGTTGCATACTCAAACAGGAATCGGGTGAGCTGCTCTTTAGACCATTTGGACTCTCGGGCATCATGATTTTCAACCTGTCCCGTACTGCTCTACCTGGAGATATTCTTGAGATTGACCTTCTCCCCCAGCTTACAGATGAAGAAGTTGCGGCAGCCGTAAATGCTTGCACCACCGACGGGCTTCTCGATCCACAAATTGCTGCCTACCTGGGCGTCAGCAATTCAGTTGAGGCCACGGTTGCCAAAGCTCACGGAATGGCCTTTACCGTTACGGGTACGTCTTCCAAAGTTGTCCCACAGGTCTGTGTTGGTGGTATTTCCGTTGAACAAGTAAGTACAGACACACTTGAGGCGCGCAGCATTCCAGGTCTGTTTATCGCTGGAGAAGCTCTTGATATTGATGCACAATGTGGAGGTTTTAACCTCTCGTGGGCGTGGAAGAGCGGTATGGTTGCCGGTCTGGCTGCCGCAAAAAGTGCGTGTCAGAATTGCGAATCTTTGAAAGAGGACAACTAATATGCTGGAAGTATCAAACATTAAAGTTCATGTTGCTCCTCTTCGTAAGCATCCTGCTAAAGAATCAAAGGTGGGGTTTGACGCGCTGCTTCGCGCTCTCCGAGTCTCTGCGGATGAGGTTACCTCATATGAGCTGCATAAACGCTCAATTGATGCACGTAAAAGAAACGATATTGTTCTTATCCTCACCTACCACGTAAACCTTAAAGGTGGGCCTGCAGCGGAACAAAAACTCCTTAACAAAATTCAAGGCAAACCTGCGGCAAAGCATATCAAGCTTGCTGAGGCAAATGCTTTTACGCTCCCCAAAGCAAAGCAATCTGCTCCTTCAGAGAATCGTCCCGTTGTTGTAGGAGCGGGGTGTGCAGGCTTGTTCTGTGCACTTACACTTGCCAAGGCTGGTCTCAATCCCCTGCTTATTGAGCGCGGAGATGATGCAGCACGAAGAACTGCAGCGGTAGAGCATCATAACCAAACGGGTCAGCTAGATATTGAGAGCAACATCCAATTTGGCCTTGGCGGCGCCGGTACATTCTCTGACGGCAAACTTAATACGGGTACTAAAAGTGCTTCTCACCGCTTTATTCTTGAGACTTTTGTAAAAGCAGGTGCACAGAAAAACATTTTATGGGATGCAAAACCCCATGTAGGAAGTGATGTTCTTCCCGCCGTTGTGACCAACATTGTCACAATGATTGAAGAGGCGGGTGGAACCGTTGCATTTAGGACAAAACTCGCCTCCCTAGAGCGAGCCTTAGATGGCTCTCTTTCTGCAATTCAGATTCAGAAAACCAATCCCGATGGTTCCATTCAAACTGAAACCATACATACTCGCACGGTAATTCTTGCAACTGGTCACTCCAGCAGAGACACGTACGTCATGCTTAAAGACAGAGGTATCTCTATGGAGAGAAAAACCTTTGCTATGGGCGTGAGAATTGAGCATCTTCAGTCTCATATCAACAAGTCGCTATACGGTCCTGAGGCGGACAATCCCGTACTTGGAGCGGCCCCTTACAAACTCTCCGTCCATCTTCCCTCTGGTAGAAGTGCTTTCTCATTCTGCATGTGTCCTGGTGGCTATGTTGTTTCTGCAGCTAGCGAGAAGGACGGCGTAGTCACAAACGGCATGAGTCTGTCTGACCGCGCAGGCAAAAATGCCAACTCCGGCCTGTTAGCTAACGTATATCCTGAAGATCTACCAGGAGATGACGTACTTGCTGGAATAGAACTGCAACGCTCTTGTGAGCGGGCGGCCTTTAAAGCAGGCGGTGGCGCTTATGTTGCTCCTGCTCAGCTGGTAGGTGAATTCCTACACAAGAAAGCTTCTACTGGACCGCGCTCGGTAAAACCGACGTATCCACGTGGTGTTACCTGGACCTCACTTGAAGGCTGTCTACCTCCCTACATCCTACAAACCTTGCGAGAAGCCCTTCCAATTATGGACAAAAAGCTTCATGGTTTTGCTCATCCCGATGCTGTGCTTACGGGTGTTGAAACAAGATCAAGCTCTCCTGTAAGAATTACTCGCGATGAAACAGGACAGAGCATTAACACACCAGGAATATGGCCTGTAGGTGAAGGAGCTGGCTATGCGGGCGGCATTATGAGTGCTGCTGCAGATGGCATTAGAATGGCTGAGCTTGTAGTAGAGCACTACAACAACGCTTAGTGCTTGCCTCTATAACGTCTGCGAGTTGCATGTGCACTACCTTTTCTAGCACCTGTTTTAAGTCTTTTAATAACATCGTCTGAGGTAGTGCCTTCAAGCTGGCTTCTAATGGCTACAATCTGATCTCTGAGCTCTGCTGCATGTTCATAATCCATTGACGCAGAAGCTTCTGCCATCTCTGCTTCCATACCAGAAAGCATAGCCTCAACCTCTGAGCGCGGAAGATTTTGAAGCTCTTCAGCAAGCAATTCTGCAGGCATCTCAAGAATTGATTCTTGCTGTTCTTCAAGCGAATCTTCGTCATCAGAAGCGGTATAGAACTCTCCGTTTTTGCGCTTACGCTTATCAATATTTTCTGAGGCCTCAGCAATAAAGCCTGCAATATCTGTAATAGATTTTTTAACGGTCTTAGGTACAATACCGTGCTCTTTATTAAACGCTTCCTGAATTTCTCGGCGCCTTTTTGTCTCATCTATAGCAATGCGCATTGAATCAGTGATTTTATCGGCGTACATAATGACCTGACCAGAAGCATTTCTTGCTGCTCTGCCCATAGTCTGAATAAGAGACCTTCTGTTTCTTAAGAAGCCCTCTTTATCGGCATCAAGAATTGCTACGAGAGAAACCTCTGGAATATCAAGTCCTTCTCGCAAAAGATTAATTCCAACCAGCACGTCAATCTTTCCCTGACGCAAATCTCTAATGATTTCTACGCGGTCAAGCGTAGCGGTATCCGAGTGCATATAATTGACTTTAATGCCCTCATCTAGCAGGTGATCTGTAAGGTCTTCTGCCATGCGCTTGGTAAGCGTAGTGACAAGAACGCGCTCTTTTTTTGCCACTCTCTCTTTGACCTCTGAAATAAGATCATCAATCTGACCTCTTACTGGTCTGACATCAATCTTTGGATCGAGAAGGCCAGTTGGACGAATAATCTGCTCAACCTGTTGCTGGGCAACCGTCTCTTCGTAGTCTCCAGGAGTTGCAGAGACGTAAATAAACTGTGGAATACGTCCCTCAAATTCGTCAAATCTGAGTGGCCTGTTATCAAGAGCAGAAGGAAGTCTAAAGCCGTGGTCTACCAGTGTAACTTTACGAGACCTATCGCCTTCATACATACCTCTAATTTGAGGAACAGTAACGTGAGACTCATCGATGATGCAAATCATATCTTTAGGGAAATAATCAATAAGTGTATAGGGAGGCTCACCGGGAGCACGCCCATCTAAATGGCGCGAGTAGTTCTCAATACCATTGCAATAACCCATAGTCTCAAGCATCTCTAGATCATAGTTTGTCCTCTGAGCAAGACGCTGAGCTTCTAGCAATTTATCGTTTTCTTTAAGCTCTTTAACACGAGCTTCCATTTCTTCCGAGATGGTTGTAAGAGCATGGGTAATCTTTGGACGCTCAGTAACGTAGTGAGATGCTGGCCAAATTGGAATAGCATCAAACTCTCTAAGCACTTCTCCCGTTACATTGCTAACCTCTGAAATACTTTCTACTTCATCACCAAAGAACTCAATACGCAGCGGATTTTCTGCATACGGCGGGAACACATCAACAACGTCTCCACGAACCCTAAACATACCGCGCTGTAGATCGTAATCATTTCTATCGTACTGGACATCAATAAGATCTTTAATAAAATCATCGCGCTCAAGAGGAACGGATTTATCTACATTAGGTGCAAGACCTGCATAATCTTGAGGGCTGCCAATACCATATATACACGATACAGATGCAACTACAATGACATCTCGTCTAGATAGAAGCGATGAAGTTGCCTGGTGACGGAGCTTCTCTACCTCTTCATTGATGGAAGCATCTTTTTCTATGTACGTATCAGACTGCGGAACATATGCCTCTGGCTGGTAGTAGTCATAGTACGAGACAAAGTACACAACAGCGTTGTTAGGAAAGAGCTCCTTCATCTCTGAAGCAACCTGAGCAGCTAGTGTTTTATTAGGCTCCATAATAAGCGTGGGGCGGTTGAGCTTCTCGATAGTTTTAGCCATAGAGAAGGTCTTACCCGAACCCGTAACACCTAAGAGCGTCTGGTACCTGAGCCCGTCTTCAATTCCTTGGGCAAGCTTTTCTATTGCCTGTGGCTGATCACCTGCAGGCTCAAAAGGAGATACTACCTGAAGCTTCTCTTCTCCTGCTTCACGACCAAATCGGCGCAGTTCAGCACCTATATATTCTTTATGTTGATCTTCAGCATGAGATGCATCCATGAGATTCTCCTTTTCTTGTGAAAGTAGTATACCCCACTTCTCAAAACTGAAACACTTGTTCTATACTATTTATAAATTGCAGTATAGTTTCAAAGTGTGACGGGTAATAAATAAACTACCTATATGCGTTAAACTAGCATTTAAATAAACAAGTTACCTCAAATAAAGGAGATACCTTGGGCGTCTCAGATCTTTTCTCGCTAAATAAAGCTTCAAAACAACCTCAGGGTTCTACCCTAGAGAAGATTTTGCTGCGCTCAAATAATGTCATTGCCGCTCTTAAAGACCTTGTTGCAAACAATCAGATTGCAGAGGCTGGTCTTCAAGAGATGCTAATGCGCTCTAAAAATCTCGAGAATACCAATCTGCCCAAGGGCGATGTTCATAAGCTGGACAGAACGGGTCGCTGGTGGTTCAACGCTAACACACTGGAGTGCGCACCAGAAGAGTACGATGCTTTTATTGCAACAGAAGCAATCCTCAACATTTCACAAGATGTTGAAGCCCTAAAGAATACACATGCTTCTGAGACAGATCTTCAGCTTGTTCGTACTACCCTCTCGCAGGTAGCAAGCCTCATGCCCAAGTCAGCTTCTCTTTCTGAGCAAGTTGCTCCTTTTAGCGGTAACGCTGATGGCAACTCAGACTGGATGAAGCGTCTCTGGTTTGCCAACTATGTTGAGAACACGCCATTCCCTTTTAGAATGGTGTATAACTTCTCCTACAATCCACAACTTGATATTTTGGTATTCGAGTTCTTTGTAGCTCGTCCTCGCTGCTTTAGTTTCTTATCCGCAGAAAAGGCAGAGCAAATTGCAGCAGCACGCGCTTACGCACTACGTGCTTCTCTTTGCGTGGCTCGTATGGCACTTCAGAGCTGCAAAATCTCTCGCGTCTGCATCAATGGCAGCTTGCGTGGAGAAGAGCGCATTGTCCTATCTATGGACTTAAACGAGGCTGCTCTTGCTCGCCTCCTGCCTACTGCAGCAAACACTCAAATTGATGGCAACAGCTTCCCACAAGATCCAGCACTCAGGGTTTCTTTTGACTCTGAAGGTTGGTTTAGCGAGGTTGAGCCTTTTATGAAGCCAACAGACGAGTGGGTGTCTCCTCGTAGCTTCTTTGAAATGCCAGACCTGTCTGATCGCCCTTGTTCACCAGCAGTTACCGCTGTTTGTGGAGCTCAAAAGGTAAGTGACCTTGGATACTCTGAGGCATCTCATCGCATCAGACTTTGGAACACCACTCTCAACAACATCCCAAAAGATGCCTCTACCGCAGATGCAGTTGGAAAATTTGAGGAAGCAAAAGCTTCAACTTCTGATATTTACGCCATTGAAGGCTTTGATAGAGTCATCCATGGCCTGGTTGAGGGCACTATTGATTTCTCGGACAGAAGGTCTATGGCCGAGAAATTCCTCTTTGGTTCGCCTTTGCAAAAAACGCTTCAATCCATAAATAACATCATGGATGGAGAGCCAGATGCAGATGCTCTAGAAAAGGTGCTTACAGAGCTTGAGTCTCAGGTTTCACCAACCCTTGATATGGGTCTATATCTGGATGACTCTGATTCTATCTACAGATATTTTGATTCCCTCTCAGAGCGCGTAGCTTATAACCTTGCATTCCCCAATGAGCCAAGAAAACTGGTGCTTATTCCAGATACGTACTTTATGTCTTTAGCAAGAATGGCTCGCGCCTACAACCTGCTTGAACAGCCAGAAAAAGCAGAACGCTATGCACAAGAAGCCCATAGAATTTCTCCTTTGGGAATTGATGCAACGCTGCTATTGGTAAGAACATTAGAAGATCAGTCAAAAGTTTTTGAGGCTGCAAAGCTGCTCAAAGACCTTATCGCACACATTTTCTCTAGCTCAGATGTTGCTCTGGTGTACTATCGCCTGGCCTATATGGAGTGGAAGCTAGGACGCTCTGACCTTTGTGCAGCTTGCTATCAAATGGCAATAATCATCGGTGGCAGTGTTGCTCAGCCTGCAAAAGAAGAGCTTGAAGACCTTCTCAAGGCAGACGCTTCTGTTAAGAAACTAGATACCCCTCAAGAGGTCTTCTCGTTCCTTAAGCAAAATGGTGTTCCTGTCTTTGACCAGAAGGCTGTGTTTAACAAGGCAGTTGCTATTGGCAGCG
The DNA here is from genome assembly GCA_938023105.1 of uncultured Atopobium sp. Taxonomy (GTDB): domain Bacteria; phylum Actinomycetota; class Coriobacteriia; order Coriobacteriales; family Atopobiaceae; genus Lancefieldella. Next base: position 15,636 of record CALHDX010000113.1, on the reverse strand, counting down.
CATGTGTTAACGATGGTATTTATTGTGTTGGCCAAAACATGCTCAAGAATTGCCTTGAAATTACCTTTGACGATGCAGCTGCCAAGGTAGAGAGTTCACTGAGGACACCCTTCTAGATGCCGCGCACGTAAGCTATAACTTATTGCTCTGAATGCTGGTTAAACCGAGCGTTTAACCAAAGCTCTACCTGTGCTTTAAGATCATCGAGGCCTTCAGAGTTTACAAACACTGTATCTGCCTGATTACGCAAATACGTATCGGAAGGCTGATGCGCTATACGCTGCTCAAACTCTTGGCGAGAAGATCCTCGCTGTTCAGCGCGTTCTGCTCTCAGTTCCAAAGGCGCTACAACAACGACAACTTCATCAACGAGCTCAAGCAAGTCTTCAACGCGGTCAAGCAGCGGAACCTCTACAAAGCAGAACTGAGCATCTGCAGCAGAAGCCTCTTTTGTAAGAAATTGACGCATATATTCCCTGATAAAAGGCATCTCAAGCTCTTCTAAGAGCTCAGCAGATTCTCTAGTGGCAAAAGCCCTACGACCAAGCTCACGCCTATTAATCTCATGAGTAACGGGGTCCAACAAATCGTTACCAAAAGCCTCTGCCACACGATACGTACACTCGCATCCAGGTCTCAGAAGTCTACGAGAAACCTCATCAAGGTCAAAGCGCAGACCACCTGCTGCTTCAAACATTTTAGAAACAGTTGATTTACCAGACGCCATTCCGCCGGCGAGAATTACCTTGTACATGTAGTTCACTCCTATAACTGCAGTGCTGTATAAGAGCCTAGCAGTTTTACTTCTTCAGGAGTATGAGTTACCCAAATTACAACTTTTAATTCAATGAACGGTTTGATAAAGGCAATAACCTGCTGCTTAAGCGCTTCATCTAATCCCTTAAGCGGCTCATCAAAGAGCAAGATGTCTGCATCTGCAAAGAGTGTACGCAAAAGTGCAACGCGTCTCTTTTGTCCACCAGAAAGCTCACAGACAGGCTTATTTTCTGTTCCTTCAAGTCCCACCCCACAAAGCACCTCTTTAATACGCTCTCGAGCGCTTTGTTTTTGCTCCTTTGAGTGCAACTGTATAGCAAGCATGATATTTGCCATAACACTCAAGTTTTCTAGCAGTCTATCTTCTTGAAACATCATGACCGTTTTAGCGTCAGGTGATTTAAGCACTGTGCCTGAATCAGCTACTTCAAGACCACAAAGAATAAGAAGAAGTGTTGTTTTACCTGCTCCAGAGGGCTCAGAGAGTACGTACACTCCCCTCTCAAACTTGTAGGAAAAATCATCAAGCACAACCGTATTACCAAACGATTTAGTGATGTTTTTTACCTCAAGCAACTGCTCGGTTGCGTAGGCACAATTAGTTGTATTCATACTCATGAGCAGCTCTTTTCTAACCTTGCAGCAGCCCATGAAACTAACCGCATCACGATCTTCTCGCCAAGTGCGCTCATCACAATAACCACAAGCGTCCATGCAAAAAGAGCTGGTGTATCCAGGTACACCTTAGCGTTATAGAGGTGCTCGCCAATGGAGAATGCGGGAAGGCCAATGACCTCGGCAGCAATTCCCGACTTCCAACAAAATCCCATGGCAAGTGAGGTAGCTGTCTTAAGCGAAGGCATAAGCTGCGACAAATAAATTGCTTTAATGCGTTGCCAACCGTGAATTTGGTATACGTCAGCCATCTCGATGAGCTGCTGGTCAGTGCTGAGGAGCCCCTCAAGTACCGCAATGTAGATGATGGGAAGTGCCATCAAAAATGAAATTGAAATTGAGAGGTAGGGCGTGCGAACCCAGATAAGTAGCAAGATGACAAAGGATGCCACGGGAATTGATTTGATTGTAGAAATAAGCGGCTCAAAAAGAATCTTGATCAGCTTGTACTTAAAACTCAAAAACGCCAGCAAGGAACCAACCGTAAAAGCAAGTGCTCCACCAGCAAAAATACGCAAAAGAGAAAGACCAATAGAAACCCAAAACTCGCGCAGTTGAGCTAGCGAGAAAAGCGTCTGAATGGTCTGAATAGGTGAAGTTAAAACAATATCCTGGTTGATGACAACCGCAGCTATCTGCCACACGACAAGCCAAAATGCCAGTGCGCCTAAACGTGCTCCCCAGCTAGAAGCAACTTTGCACACAGCCGGTTTGCCTTGCACGCGGCCCGCACCTTGGGTCTGACCTGCGCTTTGGGCCTGATCGTTTTTCTCGACAGAAAAATCTGCCGAGGCAGCGCCTTTCTCGGCGCCACCTCGGGCAGAAATACTATCTTTTATGTGCGGGTTATGCGCCAAAGTAGAAATCGTCTCCAGGAACCTGTCCGCCTACTGCCTGAGGATTAGCCTCAGCCAGAATGCCTAAGTAACTTGAAAGTGCGCTCTTCATATCTGCGCCATCAATATACGTAATATTACACTTAGGCAGCGCAACCTTGGCAATAGGTTCTGGAACAATGCCGTATTTGCCTACAAGCGTAGCAGCATCATCTGGATGATCAACCGCAAATGCAACAGAGTCTTTGTAGTGAGAAAGCAGCGCCGTTACCGCATCCGGAGAATCTGAGATGAGCTTAGAAGAAATAATAGTTACACCAGCAATCAGCTTGCTCTGAGGATTAACTGCCTCCCACTCAGCGCCAAGGTCAATTGCAACGCGAATCTGGCTATTCTTGGTTTGTGCCACCGTAACAAAAGGCTGTGGGAGCAGTGCAATTCCCTCTGGATCTTGAGCTAGAGCAGCAACACACTCGGTATGTTCGCTCTTCCACTCTACCTGGACGTCCTCACCAAGTGTCATACCATTTTTGCTCAACAGGTAGGACAATGTGTACTCTGGAACAGCACCCTTTCCAGAAGCGTAGAGCGTCTTTCCCTTGAGGTCAGTAAGCTTAGAAATAGCGCTACCCGTCTCAACAATGTAAAGGACGTTCAATACGTTAAGACAAGCTACCTTATAGGCACCTTTGGTCTTGTTAAAGAGCGTAGCTGCAAGGTTTGCAGGAATAGATGCAACGTCAACGTCACCCTGAGCAACCTTAGCAACTACCTGATCAGGAGCATCCAAAATCTCAAACGAGTAGTTGTTATCGGTAATGTTTTGCGCCTCAACCTCGCTCATGAACTTAACCAAGCCCATGGCAGTAGGTCCTTTGAGCGTTGCAACTTTTACCGCAACGGGATCAGATTTCTTAGCCTCATCTTTTGTGGCGTCCTGAGACTTCTCTTGGTCTGTTCCCTTGCAGCCAAACAGCGCTGTAGCTGGAATAAGACCTGCAAGCTTAAGGAACGAACGTCTATCCATGAATCACTCCTGACTCGAAAAGTTAACTGAGGCTACCTTATCACGTCTACGGCAAAATTCACACGATATACAGCATATCTTACAAACTATTTGATACATCTATGAGAACAAGGCGCACCCATGGCGAGAAAAACTAGCTCTTCTCGCCATATCCAAGGACGTACGCACGACACAGGTTCTCGGTGCCGATAATTGCATCGATGTGGCATCGCTCGCGACCGTGAGTATTCAGGCACGCTGGACCAAATGCGCCGCTCTTAAGATCGTTGCCGGAGAAATATGCAGCGTTAGCATCAGTTGAGAAGTGGAAGGCAACCTGCTGGTTCCACTTTTCTGGCTCAACAACCTCCTGCGCACACGCAATAAGTTTGTTGGAAACTTCCCAATCGTAAGGCGAGCGAATATCAGAAACAATGATGCCTACGTGGTGCTCGTTTGAATTGTAGTCAGGGCCAATCAGGGTAATGTCCAGCGATACGTACTCATCCACCTCAACAGGCAAGAATGCGCCGCCGTGACCAATCTCTTCGTACATTGGGAATGCGAACAAGGTGGTATAGAGGGGTTTCTCGCCAGATTGCGCCAGCCAACGGAGTGTATGAAGCTGTGCGGCAACACAAGCCTTATCATCGATAAAGCGAGAAACCATATAGCCGTTGTCATACATCTCAAAGTGAGGATCAATGGCAACAACTGCACCCTCAGAGACGCCCAGCGCACGAGCTTCCTCAGGGGAAGAAACGTCAGCGATAAGCGAGATGGACATGTTGTCCTCGTTGCGCTCCATAGTTCTAGCGTCTTCAAAGACGTGAACGGAGTGATGGTTGCAGATTACCTGGCCGTCAACAACGGAGCCATCTCTGCAGACAACATGGCAGGTCTCGCCCTCAATGCTGTGGTAGTTGATGCCGCCCAGCTGGCGAACGCGCAATGTGCCGTCTGAATTGAAGCCACGAACAATCAGGCCAATGGTGTCAAGATGAGCATTAACGCCCACAGTCTTGCTGGTATCCTTACCCTCTACCAGGACATACGCCGTAGCTTTGTTGTCAATCTGAAGCTCATAGCCCGCTTCGGCAACAAGCTCTCGAAGCAGCTCATGGATGCGTTCGTAGTAGCCAACAGGGCTATCGCACTCGACAAGCTTCTTTGTAGTATCAATCAAATACTGTGTATCAGTTTCAAAATGAGTCATGACTATCTCCTAGTTTTGTGGATGGGTATAAAGCTCTACCAGGTGCTCAAGCATGTCAACCATACCCTCAAGCTCGGGGACAGGAACAAACTCTCTGACACCGTGAGCATTGTAGTAGCAGGCAGAAAGATTAGCGCAAGGGAATCCTCTAAAGGAAAGCTGGGATCCGTCGGTACCGCCACGCATTGGAATGCAGGTCATCTCTACACCGACCTTCTCGTATGCAGTGCGTGCATTCTCGATTAAGTGCGCATACTCAGGCTTTAATACGATGTCAGCCAAGTTGTGATACTGATCGTGAATCTCGACGGAGAGTACCTCAGAGCCAATCTGCTTGTTTACATACGCTGCAGCGTCAACCATCAACTGCTTACGGCGCTCAACCTTTGCCTGGTCATGGTCTCGAATAATGTAATCAGCGCGAGCAGACTCGCAATCACCATTAACGCGCTCCAGATAGAAGAAGCCATCATAGCCCTCAGTGAACTCAGGACGCTCCGCAGGTGGAAGCAACTCGTGGAAGCGCATAATTGCCTCAGATGCATTAATCATCTGGCCTTTTGCGGTACCTGTGTGAACCGAAAGTCCGTGAGCACGCACAAACACCTCAGCGGCATTGAAGGTCTCGTAACAGAACTCACCAAACGGACCCCCGTCAATGGTGTAACCATACGCTGCACCAAAAGCATCAAGATCCAGAAGAGCTGCGCCGTGGCCAATCTCCTCATCAGGAACAAACGCAAGTGCAATACGTGGGTGCTTAAGCTCTGGATGCTCTTTGTAGCGAGCGAGCAAGCTGACCAGCATGGCAATGCCAGCTTTGTCATCGCCGCCAAGCAGCGACGTGCCATCAGTGGTAACCAGCTGCCAACCAACCATGTGCTCAAGCTGAGGATTTGTCTCAGGGCTGATATAGACCTCTCTGCCCTCACGATCAGAACCAACCACCAACTTGCCACCCTCATACGTAACAACCTGAGGATGAACAGGATTACCCCAAGACTGCCAAGCCGTATCAATGTGACAGCAGAAACCAAGAGTTGGAAGGTCCTCCAAACCCTTGCTTGCAGGCCAGTGAGCAACCACATAGGCGTGCTCATCAACGGTTACATTTTCTGCGCCAAGCTCACGAAGGTCAGTCGCAACAACCTCAGCCATCTGGTGCTGAGACTCAGTTGAAGGAACGGCATCTGCCGTCAGAGGATTAGACTGAGAAGAAACCTTGCAATACGCAATAAATCTATCTAGAACGTCACTCATAAAACTCCCTTACAAAAAACTGCGCTAACCAGATAGTTAACGCAGTTTAGAGTATCAATGTATTAACGAGAAGACCGTGAGGCTCGTGAAGCTGTAACAAAGGATTTCCAAAGTTCGCAATCAGCCTTGCTGTATTGCCAACCATACTCTGGATGCCACTGCACACCTAGAGCAAACGTCTTGCCCTTGACCTCGGCTCCTTCAATAATGCCGTCTGAAGCATACGCAACTACATTAAGCTCAGCGGAAACCTTTTTCAGGGCCTCATCGTGATATGAGTTTGCTTGAATGTCTTCAACCTTACCCAGAGCGCTGTACAGTAAAGAATCTTTTTGAATATGAACAGCATGAGCTGGATGGTACAAATTTGCCGAATGAGTCCAGAATACATGATTTTCTGTTGGTTCAAGGGTGTGCAAATCTTGTACAAGCGTACCGCCCAGCACAACGTTTAAAAGCTGAAGGCCACGGCAAATAGCAAGTAAAGGTTTATCTGCAGCAAGTACCTGCTTTACCAGCTCAAACTCAAGCGCATCTCGTATAGGACACAAACGATTAAGGTCGCGTGGCTCTTCTCCCCAATTGCGAGGGTCAACATCATGACCACCAGTGAGGCAGAAGCCGTCACACATCTCAACAAACTGAGCAATAATCTCTGGGTCATCAGTCAAAGGCACCATGATAGGAATGCCGCCAGCTGCAAGGATGGCGTCAAATTGGATCTGTCCGACAGAAGCAGAATCAGAAAAATTTTCTTCAGGCATCCAACGAGGGGTTACACAGATAAGAGGACGCTCAGAAGCAGGAAGATCTGGAACATCATTGAATGCATCTTTTACGATATCTGGAATAACCACAAAACCCTCTTATCAATTAGTACTTTTATCCAAACTCACGTTAAAGGTATACCCTTAATGAGTCTATGACTTTATCGCTTTTACGTTCTTCATGCCACCCTGACAACTCTTCCTTCACAATGTTTTTTCACTCATGAAACATTTTTCTGTATTGCATACAATTAATTTGGGTATTAAGAAGCCAGTTCTTACATTTAAACTTCATGTTTTGAAGATACAAACGGAAGGCGCCCTATGAAAGAGCACGTTATTACTAATCTTTCCCGTAAAACATTCTTACGTGGATCTTTGGCGGCTGCCGTTGCCGCCGGTTCTGCTTCACTACTTTCTGCTTGTGGCGGTTCAGCTGGCGAAGACAATCAGAAAAAAGTATTGCGCTTTGGCGTAAATAACCCAAAGGTAACCTTTGATACTCAAAAGACTTCTGGTTCTGTTGGCGTATCTGAGGCAGTTGCAGAATCTTTGCTGGTGCTTAACCCAGACACAAAAGAAATTGAGCCAAACCTGGTAACAGGTCTCCCTACCGTCTCTGAAGATGGCCTTACCTACTCATATGAGCTTAAAGATGGCATCAAATTCCACAATGGAGAGACCCTTAAGTCCTCTGACGTTAAATACACCCTAACACGTATGTTCTTGCCTGCTACCAAGGCAACCTCAATTGACTCGTATGCGTACATTGAGGGCGCTAAAGATATTATTGCTGGCACAACAGAGGAACTTTCTGGTGTTGTTATTAAGGATGACCGTCACTTTGACATCAAACTGACTCAGCCTTATTCAACCTTTAATGCAATTATGGCTCAGTTCTACGCTGTTATCTACCCAGAGAAGGCTTGCAAAGAAGCCGGTGAGGCTTGGGGCACTGAGACCAACTTCATTGGTACCGGTGCTTACAAGCTTGTCTCTAATGACAGCACCACAGAAGTTGTTCTTGAGGGATTTGCTGACTACCATGAGGGCAAGCCTGGCCTGGATGAGCTTAGATTTGTCTACATTGATGACGCCAACACCCGTGTTCTTAACTACAAGAACAACGATGTTGACCTGGTTTTTATTTCTCAGTCTCTTATTCAGCAGTACCAAAATGATGAGTCTATTTCCAAAGAGATTGTCAACTACACACCTGCATCCACGCAGTTTGTAAACTTGAACCTTAAGAGCGAGAACCTCAAAGATGTTCGCGTTCGTCAGGCTCTCTCTATGGCAATTGATAGAGACACCATTTGTAGCACCATTCTTTCTGGTGTTGCAAAGCCTGCTAAGTCGTTTATCCCATCTTCTGAGACCGGCTACAACGAGTCCGCTCCAGAGTTTGAGTACAACGTAGACAAGGCAAAGCAGCTTCTTGCAGAGGCTGGTGTTTCTAACCTCACTCTTAACGCACAGGTCAGAAGCCAGGATCAGAACCTCATGGTTGCCCTTCAGGATGCTTGGTCAAAGATTGGCGTTACCTGTAACGTAAGCGTTATTGACTCTGGTGTTTGGAGCGACGCACGTACTAACGGAGATCTTGAAGTCACTCTTGTTACCTGGTCTACCCTCTCCTTCCAGGGTGTCGAGCACATGGGCTCCTACTTCCGCTCTGACCGCGCCGCAAAGAAGTCTTCCTTCTACAACAGCACCGAGTTTGACAACCTGGTTGACCAGGCTCGTCTTACCGTTAACAACAACGACAAGGTACTTGAGCTCACCCGTCAGGCAGATAGCCTCATGACTCACACTGACTACGCATGCCTGCCTATCGACTGGCCACAGATGCCTTACGTCTTGAAGCCAGAGTTTACCGGCCTCAGCGTTCTGGTTAACCCTCACTTCGATAAGGTTAAGAAGAAGTAAGGCTTCCTCCATACAAAACAAAGGCGAGAAGATCAATTGGTCTTCTCGCCATTTTTTGTGTTTGTATGCCGTTTTAAGACACGACAATAAGATGCGCTACTCGGAAATCTTCTCCTCAAGGCGTGCTTCTTCTACGGCTTTCTGAGCCGCCTCAATAGCGTGAGCCACCTGTGGTGTGCGGTCTTCATCCGTAAGTGACGTGTCATACAGGTGGCAAGCGCAGAAGTGACCTGGCTCAGCCTCGATACGCTCAGGAATGCGCTCGGAGCAAACCTTCATTGCCTTAGGGCAACGCGTGTGGAATACGCAACCTGAAGGTGGGTTGGCAGGACTTGGAACATCACCCTGGAGAATGCGCTTTTCCTGGATGCGCTCGTGGCGAATACGAGGAATAACGTCCAAAAGTGCCTGAGTGTATGGGTGCAGAGGACGCTCAAAGAGGGCGTCTTTGGTAGCAAACTCCATCTGGTGACCCAGATACATGACCATAACAGTATCTGCAATGTGGCGAACAACGGAAAGGTCATGGCTGATAAAGATATAGGCCAGACCGTGATCCTTCTGAAGCTCTTCAAGCAAGTTGATTACTTTTGCCTGAACAGAAACGTCCAAAGCAGAAACAGGTTCATCGCAGACAACAATTTCTGGCTCAAGCACAATAGCGCGAGCAATACCAATACGCTGGCGCTGACCGCCCGAGAACTCATGAGGGTAGCGGTACTTGAACTCAAGGTTAAGGCCAACTTCCTCCATAACCTCTTCAATGCGAGCATCACGCTCTGCCTTTGTCTTATAGGTGCCTGCAATATCAATAGGCTCGCCAATGATATCCATGACCGTCATACGAGGGTTCAGTGAGCTGTAAGGATCCTGGAAGATAAGCTTCATCTTCTGACGAGCACGCTTAAGATCTTCTCCCTTAAGCGAGGTAAAGTCCTCTCCATCAAGCTCAACCGTACCAGAGGTTGGCTCGGTGAGGCGCAGTACGCACTTGCCTGTTGTGGACTTTCCGCAGCCAGACTCACCAACGATGGCCAAGGTCTCTTTGCGCCTGAGCTCAAACGAAACGTCCTCAACAGCATGAACCGAAGCGTTAGAACGACCAAATACACCGTTTTTGATGGGGAATCGCTTAACCAAGTTCTTTACGGACAAGATGGTTTTCTCGCCAGAAAGGTCTTTGACGTCTGTGTTCTTCTCTTCTGCCATGACTACTCACCCCACTCATCAGTGTATTTCCAACAGCTGACAGTATGGCAATTGTCTTCACCAACAGCAGTCAAGCTAGGACGACGATTCTTACAAATGTCCTTAGCAAACGGACAACGTGGATGGAATGGGCAACCAGAAGGCATATGCGAAAGCATAGGAACGCTACCAGGAATTGCATAAAGCTCTTTAGTGTGCTCATCAAACGATGGAATGGACGCAATCAAGCCCTGAGCATAAGGGTGCAGAGGGTTAGTAAAGAGCTCTGCAGACTGCGCATACTCAACGCGATGACCAGCGTACATGACAAGAACCCAGTCAGCCATCTCGGAAACAACGCCCATGTCGTGTGTAATCAACATGACAGCGGTGCCCAAATCTTGCTTCATGCGATCAATAATCTGCAGAATCTGTGCCTGAACCGTTACGTCAAGAGCGGTTGTTGGCTCATCGCAGATAAGCAGTGATGGCTGGCAGGCAAGTGCCATAGCAATCATGACACGCTGACGCATACCACCAGAAAGCTCATGTGGATATGACGAGAAGATCTTCTCTGGTGCAGGAATACCCACCAGCTTAATCATATCAAGGGCCTTCTGATCTGCCTCCTGTTTGCTCATGTTGGGATTATGAACAAGGATGCCCTCACGAATCTGAAGACCAGATTTCATAACAGGATTCAAGGAGGTCATAGGCTCCTGGAAGATCATTCCGATGCGATTACCGCGGAAGTCACGCATACCACCACGAGGAAGCTGCGTTAAATCAGTTCCCTCAAAAATAATTTCTCCGCCGGTAATTTGCGCAGGAGGTGTAGGAAGCAATCCCATGACTGACAATGCCGTCATGGACTTACCGCAGCCAGACTCTCCTACTACCGCAAGCGTCTCGCCTTTACGCATAATAAACGAGAGGTCACTTACTGCAGGAAGTGCGCCATCTTCGGTGAAAAGCGTAACATCAAGATGATTCACGTCGAGAAGAACGTTCTTCTTGCACTGCTCTTCTCGCTCTTTTTGAGCGGTTTCTTGTGCAAGTAGGCGCTCCTCAAGGCTGCAAAATTGCACAGCCTGTCCATCTGGACCCTCGATAACGTGCTCAAATGTTGCATCTACAACCTCAGTTGCCTGATCATTTTCTTGTGCAAGAGCATCTGTATTTTCTGCCATAAACGTAACCTCCTTTCTAAGAACGCATCTTTGGATCAAGGGCGTCGCGCAGAGCATCGCCAAGCAAGTTAAAAGACATAACCGTAATGATGATGACAATACCTGGGGCAATACTGTAGAGAGGCTGAGATGAAAGGAATGGCTGAGAAGCTGCAATCATTTGACCCCAGCTTGCCTCAGGTGGCTGAACACCCAATCCCAAGAACGAAAGCGTTGCCTCAGAAAGAATTGCACTTGGAATGCCCAGCGTAGAAACAACGATCAGCGTAGAAATGCAGTTAGGAAGCAAATGCTTCATGATGATGCGGAAGCTGTTACCACCAGACAAAATACAAGACTGAATGTATTCAGAATTCTTCAGGCGCATGACGTCGCCTCGAATCAGCCTTGCTGTGGTTGTCCACATCAGAAGACCCAGTGCAATATAGAGGTTAATAAGACCTGGGCCCATAACAAACATAATCAAAATTGCAAAAAGCAAGAATGGGAAGCTGGAGAAAACCTGAATGATAAAGGAAACAACTGCATCAACCCAACGGCCATAATATCCGGCTGCAACTCCCGCAACAAAGCCAATAAAGAGGGCAATAGCCTGCGAAATAATACCAACAGACAGAGAAATCTGGCAGCCATAGATGATACGAGAAAGGATATCTCTGCCGTACTCATCGGTGCCAAGCAGATGTGCAAACGTTGGATTCTGATTCATAATTGCAAGGTTTTGATCCTTGTAGCTGTAAGGAGCAATCACAGGAGCAAGAATTGCAATAATCGCAAGGGCCAAAACAATGCCTAAGCAGATCATGCCCAGTTTGTTCCTCTTAAAAATGTTCCAGCTAACCTGCCAGTAGCTCTGAGCACGAACTTTTCCCGTGGTAGCCTGTTCCTCTTCTTGAGCCTTGGCGGCATCCTCAAGTACAGCTTCAGTCTTTTGGACCTTCTCGCTATTTTTATCACTTGTAAACAAAGCCATTACTCTGATGCCTCCTCTCCAAGACGAATGCGTGGATCAACCACTGCGTACAAGATATCAACAAGTAGATAGATAACGACGCAGATAATTGCCACGTACATGACGCTACCTTGAATTAGCGGCAGGTCACGAGCATTAATTGCATCGATAAGCAGCTTACCCATACCGTTCATATTAAAAATCTGCTCAATGATGATGGAACCAGTAAGAATGTCTCCCAGCTGAGATCCAGCAATGGTAATAATTGGGATAAGAGCATTTCTGAGCGCATGTTTCAAAACAATAGCGGAGCGCTTTAAGCCCTTAGCTTCAGCGGTTCTAATGTAGTCCTGATTTAATACGTCCAGCATGCTGGTCCTGGTAACGCGGGCAATACTTGCTGCGTAACGAGAGCCCAGCGCAATAACAGGAAGAACGTACGCGGATGGCGTTTTAACACCAGACAACGGGAACCACTTAAGCGTCATAGCAAAAATGATCTGCAGTACTAATGCCACCCAGAATGAAGGGGCAGAAATACCAAAGATTGCAGCTGACATAAGCGTTCTATCAAGCCATTTTCCATGGTTTACTGCGGCGAGAATACCCATCAAAAGACCAAATACTATGGCAAAAAGATACGCAAACACTGCTAAGCGTAGCGTAACTCCCAAAGCCTTAGTCAGAAGTGCAATGACAGGTCGCTTCTGAGTGTAAGAAGTTCCAAAATCTCCACCAAGCATTTTTACAAACCAGTTTGCGTACTGCTCTGGAATTGGCTTATCAAGACCCATGGTGTGACGGACCTGTTGAACAGTAGCCTCATCAGCCATATCGCCCATCATGACTCGTACTGGGTCACCTGGGACAATATTCAAGACAAAAAACGTTAAAGCAGAAATACAAACTACAACGCTCACTGCTTGAAGGATTCGTTTGATTAGAAACGATCTCACTCCTGAGCTCCTCTCCCCTCAAGAAAATGAAGCGGCATCCAAGAATCTTAGATGCCGCTTTAAAGTTTATAGCAAGTTTGCTACTTAGTCCTCTGGAACGGTGTAATCGGAACTAGAGGTATCAATATCGACATCAAAGAAGTGATAAATCAAGTTTCCAACCTTAGCGTTCTTGACGTACTTCTTAGCGACAAAGGAGTTCTTTGGCCAATACAGAGGAAGTGTGGCAAAGTCTGTACGAGTCAGCAGGTTATCTGCGTCCTTGTAATCCTCTGTTCTCTTATCCTTGTTAGACTCAGAGCGACCCTCAACAAGAAGCTTGTCAAACTCTGGGTTGTTGTAGAAGGAAGACTTCTTTGCGGCGTTAGTGCTGAAGAAGTAGGTGTAGAGGTGCTGATCACCATCTGCAAACAGTGGATACCAACCAAGGGTAGTAACCTGGAGGTTACCAGCAGCCCAGTCAGTGTTCCAAACTGCGTTGTCCTCTACCTGGACATCAAGGGTAACGCCAATCTTGCTCCAGTACTCCTGGACAGCAACAAGGAGCTTCTCGTAAGACTTTCTAACCTTTGCAGAAAGCTTAAGACCAGAAACACCAGCCTCAGAAAGAAGAGACTTAGCCTTCTCTGGATCGTACTCAAACGCAGGAGCGCTCTTGTCGTAACCAGGGGTTGCTGGTGCGAGCCAACCACTTGCAACAGTACCGTTACCGGAAGCAATGTTATCAACAAGCTCCTGACGGTTGATTGCCAGAGAAAGTGCCTGACGAACCTTAGGATCGGTAAGTTCGAAGCCCTCTTTGAGGTTGAGGTTGATGAAGTTAACACCAAGGGTCTGATATGCAGTGATAAGATCCTTGACGTCAGCATCGCTTGAATACTGCTGATACAGAGAAGATGGAAGATCGCAGAAGTCAATGTCGTTGTTCTTGAATGCAAGCAGCTGAGTGTTGGAGTCATCGTAGTAGTGAATACGAATCTCATCCAGAGCAGGCTTGCCGTCGTGATAGTCATCAAAACGCTCAAGAACAACCTCAGTGGTGTCATCGTTGCTCTTAATCTTGTACTTACCAGTACCAATAAGATTAGTACCAGTACCCCAATCAGCGCCAGCAGCCTCACAAGCCTTCTCTGGGAAGATACAAGCGTAAGAGATACCAAGAACGCTTACAAAAACAATGTAAGGCTCAGAAAGCGTAAAGGTGAAGTGAGTATCATCCTGAACAGTCAGGCCTTCAAGCTCAGTTGCCTTACCAGCAAGCATCTCTGGAGCGCCTTTGATCTTGTCAAAGAAGCTGGTGGAGAGAGCCTTAGTTTCTGGCTTAAACATACGCTCAAAGGTGTACTTAACATCCTTTGCGGTCAAAGTAGTACCGTCGTGGAACTTAATGCCCTCTTTGAGCTCGCACTTAAGAGTGACACCATCAGACTCAAAGGTTGGGATCTCTTTAAGCAGACATGTAACAAGCTCATTATCCTCAGTCCAACGAAGCAAAGACTCGCAAACAGAGTCTGCAACACATGCGGACTGTGAGTTGTTTGCACGCTGCATATCAAGGCCCTGCTTAGAATTTGCGGAGCCGTAGCGAAGAATCTTTTTCTTATCAGAAGCCTGAGGAGTATCAGTGGAGGAAGGATTGCAGCCAGCCAACATCATAGATGCGCCACCACCAGCCGCTACCATACCTGATGCCTTCAAAAAATTACGACGGCTTAGTGAGTTCTCCAGCATGTTAACCCTTCTTTCTTATTAAAACGATTTATAAGACAACCCTGCTGGGGTCAGATAACTATACAAAACAATTACCAGCATCTACCTATATATACCTAGGATGAAATAGACATGAAACATTAAATTGCGACGATAACAGCAAAATCTATTTACCTGCACTTTTTGTCAAATCATATAGGATTTACCTATATACAAAGATAAATAATGACTAAGCATTTTTGGACAGTTGTCCATTATGTTCATAAAAATATTGGCAGATATCAAGGCGATACCTGCCAATACAAATTCATGTAACGAGAGCACTCTCTGTCTTAGTGCTTACGCTTCATAAGTCCAGCGGCTGTCAAAGCAGATGCACCCATAACCATAAGAGGCATTACCAAAAGCTCTTCACCCGTATTTGGAAGCTGTGCTTTCTTCTTCTTTGTCTTCTTCTCTTTTACAGGAGAAGCAGGATTGGAAGGCTCTTCTGGAGCTGGCGCTGGTGTTGGAGCTGGAGTATCGGACTTAACAGTTAGGGTAACTGTCTTTGCTGCCTCGTAGTCATTACCTGCAGCTGTAGCATTACCGTTGAAGTAATAATAATACGTAACGGAGTATGCGCCAGGAGTCTTAGAAATCTCTTCTGCCTTCTGAGCAACAGTTGCTGCATCCATGGTTGCTGTATCAAGTACAACTGTACCGCTCTGATCAACAACCTTAACGCGAGCATCGGCAGAACCAGCAGCAGGGGTAACCTGACCAGCACTGTGATCAACCATAGCATCAAGGTTATCAAGGATGGACCAAGAATCCTGGTTAGCGATAATAGTGCTGTTGTGCGCCGTAACTACCTGTCTAAGCTCTGTATAAAGAGGAGAGATGACGCCGTTGTTAAGATCAAGTTCGTCAGTTGAATTCTCAGAAGCATTGATGACAAGGTTGCCGCTAGAAAGAGAAGTGTACGAATACTCCTGATACACATCATCAGTAAGGTCATTATCAACAGCAAGCTGCCAGCCAGGAAGATTAAGGTACAGTCCCCTATTGGAATTTCCAGTATGAACTGAATAGCCATAATCCCTCATGGCATTTTTAATGTTGGTCAAATCAATGTAGTACGCACCGCCGGTATACAGAGCATCGTTCTCCGTTGCGCTGTGGCGATCTTCAT